>NZ_JBLIZW010000013.1:0-8935 GCF_048860245.1 Aquabacterium sp.
CTTTTTTGTTGCCGACCTGACGGGGCACGCCAGGTCAAAACACGTTCATTACTGGTCAGCAGCTTCACGCGACCCTTCAGCCGCCTTGTTGCGCCCCTGCATGGCCGGCATATCCTTGATGGCGCCAGCCTTCGTTGCCGACGTATCCAGAACAGGATCCACGTGGCGCACAGCGATACCCACCGTGAACAACGAGGCGACGACGACCAGCGCAGGACCAGCAATCACCATCCACACGATGGGCAACTTCCACCAAGGAGGGTTGTCCAGCGGCTTGGAATCTTGATTGTTAACTTCAGACATATCTACTCCTGATTGGGCCGAATCTTAACGCGGCACCATGAACGTGGTCTTCTCACGAACATCCAACTGAGCCTGATCACCCTGACGCAATTGCTCGACCACCAGCGTCATCGCAAAAGCACCCGAGCCCATACGGCTACTGACGTCAGGCGGAATGCGAACCGCGATCGGCACCCAACGCGCTTCCGCTGGACCAAGAACAATTTCTTCGCCACCGGAGACCTGAGCCTGCATCAATTGTTCTACACCGATGCGGTACTTCTGCTTACTCTCGCTCGCATTCATGACCTGAACTCGGTAGACGTTTTCAACGAATCCTTCGTCCACCACGCGGGCCAAGGCCCCACGATCGCGAACAATGTCGACCCGGAAGGGGACGCGGCTATACAAGCTGTACAAGAAGACCGCGACAACTGCGAACAAGATGGCCGTGTAAATCATGACGCGGGGACGTGCCACACGCGCCCACATCTCTTTGCGACCCCAGCCGTTGTCCATGGAATTCAACGTTGCATAGCGGATCAGTCCGCGTGGCTTGCCGATCTTATCCATCACGCCATCGCACACATCGATGCAGGCTGCGCAACCGATGCACTCGTATTGCAAACCCTTGCGGATGTCGATACCGGTTGGACACACCTGCACGCACAACGAACAGTCGACGCAATCACCTTGTGGTGCGCCGTCAGCCGACTTTTTACCCTTGCCGCGTGGCTCACCACGCTTGACGTCATAACTGATGATGAGCGTATCGCGGTCGAACATCGCACTTTGGAAACGTGCGTAGGGGCACATGTACTTGCAGACCTGCTCGCGCATGTAGCCGGCATTGCCGTAAGTGGCAAAGCCATAAAACAGCACCCAGAAAATCTCCCATGGACCCATGCCCAGGGTGACCACTTCTTGGGCCAACACACGAATCGGCGTGAAGTAGCCCACGAAGGTGAAACCCGTCCACAAAGCAAACGCGATCCACGCAGCCTGCTTCGCCGACTTACGGGCCAGTTTTTCCGCATTCCATGGACCCTTGTCCATCTTCATGCGCTTGACACGACTGCCTTCGATCTTGTTCTCGATCCACATGAAGATTTCTGTGTAGACCGATTGCGGGCATGCGTATCCGCACCACAGACGCCCTGCCACTGCCGTGAACAGGAACAGACCATACGCAGAAATCACGAGCAGTGCTGTCAGGAAGATGAAATCCTGTGGGTAAAGCACCAAGCCGCCCATGTAAAAGCGTCGTGCGGTCAAGTCATACAGCACGGCCTGGCGACCATTCCAGGTCAACCATGGCGTGACATAGAACACCAATTGCGTGACCCACACCATGACCCAGCGCCATCGCGTGAACCACCCCTCTACCTCACGGGCATAAATTTTCTCGGTCTTTTTGTAGAGCGAAACAACTTGCTCATGAACGTGAGCAGTTTGCTGGCCGGGGGACTGTGGGGCGGCTTGATTGGCCGTCTCTGCAGTCTTGCTTTCTGGTGTATTGGTCGAATCAGTCATGACACAAATGAAAAAAGCGGTGCAGGTGACGATACCCAGTAGGGTATCACGCTCACACTGCTACCGCTTGAAATAAGTCACCCCTTTGATTGACATCAAGCGAACCCGCTCGATGCAATCAGGGGCAACCCTTATCACTTAGCTTCCGCTGCCTGGGTGACGTTGGAGAGACCCCAGATGTAGGAAGCAACAACCTTGATCTGATCAGCCGACAGACGGGCTTCTTGAGCTGGCATCACGTTGGTCTTGCCGTTGTTGACCATGTCCATGATGGCTTGCTCGCCGAAACCGTGCAGCCAGATCTTGTCTGTCAGGTTGGGGGCGCCAATGGCTTGATTACCCTTACCGTCAGCACCGTGGCAGGCTGCGCAAACAGCCTTGAACTTCTCCTTACCGAGCTCAGCCAGGATGGAGTTGTGACCGCTACCGGACAAGCTCAGAACATAGTTGGCAACCTGGCGAACCTCTTCAGGGCCACCGACTGCAGCAGCCATGACGGGCATCTGACCGCGGCGACCATGCGTGATGGTTTCCAGGATCTTGTCAGGAGAACCGCCGTGCAGCCAGTCGGTGTCGGTCAGGTTCGGGAAGCTCTTTGCCCCCTTGGCATCAGACCCGTGGCAAGCCGCGCAGTTGTTCAGGAACAGTCGCTGACCAATGGCGTGAGCCTGAGGATCGCGAGCCATGTCTTCAACAGACATCGTCTTGAACTTGGCATACACCTTGGCTTCTTCTGCTTGAGCTTTGGCAATTTCGGCATCCAACTGGCCCTTGGACGACCAGTTCAGCTTGCCAGCGGCGTCACCCAGACCGGGGTACAGCGCCAGGTAAGCCACAGCAAACACCAAGGTGATGATGAACAGCATCAACCACCAGCGAGGCAGCGGATTGTTCAACTCACGCAAGTCGCCATCCCACACGTGACCGGTGGTCTTGTCGACGTTGCCGTCCGCGTCATAAATGACCTTGTGCTTTGCTGCGCCGATCAGCACGAACGCACAGTACACCAGGCCGAACACGACGATCGCGATGACGTACCACGACCATCCACTGGAAATGAAGTCGCTCATTTATGAGCCTCCAATCAATCTTCAGAAAGAGGCAGGCGAGCCGCCTCTTCGAACTGGGCCTTGTTGCTGCGGGAGAAAGCCCACACACCAATGCCCACGAAAACGCACAGACACACCACGGTGAAAATGCTTCGTACGAGGTTGATGTCCATGTGCGTCACTCCTTACTTGACGGCTGTACCCAGCACCTGCAGGTAAGCGATCACTGCGTCGAGTTCAGTCTTGCCCTTGACGTCAGCGTCAGCGGCCTTGATCTCGTCATCGGTGTACGGCACACCAACCATACGCAGCGCCTTCATGCGAGGAGCAATCGGGGCAGCCTCTTCCAGCTTGGCCTTGGCCAACCATGGATATGCAGGCATGTTCGACTCAGGCACCACATCACGGGGATTGTTCAGGTGAGCGGCATGCCACTCGTCCGAATACTTGCCACCGACACGGTGCAGGTCAGGACCGGTACGCTTGGAACCCCATTGGAAGGGGTGGTCGTACACGAACTCGCCAGCCATGGAGTAGTGACCATAGCGCAGAGTCTCAGCGCGGAAGGGACGAATCATCTGCGAGTGGCAGTTGTAGCAGCCTTCACGGATGTAAACGTCACGACCAGCCAACTGCAGTGCGGTGTAAGGCTTGAGCCCTTCCACAGGCTGAGTGGTGCTGCGTTGGAAGAACAGCGGCACGATTTCAACCAGAGCACCGAACACCACTGCCAACAGGATCAGAACGATCATGAGGAAGTTGCTGGTCTCAATCTTTTCGTGCGAGAAAAGGGAGGGATTGTGATTGTTAGCCATGTTGTTCTCCTCCTCAAGCGTGAGCTGGTGCAGGCACGGGCGTTTGAACGGCACGGCCAGCCAGCACAGTCATCACAACGTTCCACAGCATCAGGATCATGCCGCCCAGGTAGAGCAAGCCACCTGCGACACGGATCACGTAGAACGGATAGGTTGCCTTCACGCTTTCGACGAAGGTGTAAACCAGCGTACCGTCAGGGTTCACAGCACGCCACATCAGGCCCTGCATCACACCGGCAATCCACATTGCAGCGATGTACAGCACGATACCGATGGTGGCAGCCCAGAAGTGCAGCGCGATGGCCGACTGAGCGTACATCTGGGTACGACCGAACAGACGAGGAATCAGGTAGTACAGCGAACCGATCGAGATCATGCCCACCCAGCCCAGAGCACCAGAGTGCACGTGACCAACCGTCCAGTCGGTGTAGTGAGACAGGGAGTTCACGGTCTTGATGGACATCATCGGACCTTCGAAGGTGGACATGCCGTAGAACGACAGCGCCACGATCAGGAACTTCAGGATGGCGTCATCACGCAGCTTGTACCAAGCACCCGACAAGGTCATGATGCCGTTGATCATGCCACCCCAAGAAGGCGCCAGCAGGATCAGCGAGAACACCATGCCGATGGACTGAGTCCAGTCAGGCAGAGCGGTGTAGTGCAAGTGGTGAGGACCCGCCCACATGTAGGTGAAGATCAGCGCCCAGAAGTGCACGATCGACAGGCGATACGAGTACACGGGCATGCCAGCTTGCTTGGGGATGTAGTAGTACATCATGCCCAGGAAGGCGGCGGTCAGGAAGAAGCCCACGGCATTGTGACCGTACCACCAC
Organism: Aquabacterium sp.; assembly: GCF_048860245.1. Lineage (GTDB taxonomy): Bacteria > Pseudomonadota > Gammaproteobacteria > Burkholderiales > Burkholderiaceae_C > Aquabacterium. Next base: position 4,516 of record NZ_JBLIZW010000013.1, read on the forward strand.
TGAACCATCGCGTCTTGCACACCAGCGTAAGCCGAGTAGCTCTTGAACAGAGACACAGGGACTTCAGCGCTGTTGACGATGTGCAGCAGAGCCACGGCAATGATGAAGGAGCCGTAGAACCAGTTCGCCACATAGATGTGGCGAACCTTACGGGTACCGACCGTACCGAAGAACACGATAGCGTAAGCCACCCAGACCAAGGTGATCAGGATGTCAATTGGCCATTCCAACTCAGCGTATTCTTTCCCGGTCGTCATGCCCAGCGGCAGTGTGATGACGGCCAGCAGAATCACGAGGTTCCAGCCGATGAAGGTGAATGTGGCAAGCGGGCCTGCGAACAGACGAGTTTGACACGTGCGTTGCACGACGTGGTAAGACGTCGCGAAGAGGGCGCAGCCCCCAAACGCAAAAATCACCGCATTGGTATGCAGTGGACGCAGCCGACCGTAGGTCAGCCATGGAATGCCGAAGTTGAGTTCCGGCCATGCCAGCTGGGACGCGATGAGGACGCCGACAGCCATGCCAACGACGCCGTAGACCACGGCGGCAATGGCGAAGGCCCGGACAACCCCATCGTTGTACGTGGCAGAGTGGGTGGTTGCCATCTCTTGTTCTCCTATTGTTACAGGGTGGATTGTGCGTGCAAATCCATATCTAATTTTGATGAGGCTCAACGTTCGTCGGGGTCTTTCACATCGTCCGACTGGAGGATTCGCAAACCCTCTTGTTCGATATCCTCAAATTGCCCGCGATGAACGGCCCATCCCAAGACTGCCAGGATGAGAAGTACCAGCAGGACAGAGACTGGAATAAGGACGTAGAGTATTTCCATGAGTAGCCGTTCTTAATGACGATTGGCGCTGAGTCTCAGTGCATTTAATACAACACCCAGGGAGCTGAACGCCATCCCCAAGCCTGCCAACCAAGGCGGCAACAAGCCCGCCAGCGCAAGGGGAATGCAAGCCATGTTGTAGAAAATTGACCACACCAAGTTTTGACGGACGATGCGCATGGCTCGCCGACTGATTTGAACCGCATCCGGCAAGCCCAACAGTCGCCCGCCAAGGATGATCAAATCAGCCTGGGACTGTGCCAGCGCTGCACCTTGATCCAAGGCAATCGACACACTGGCTTTCGCCAAGACCGGCGCGTCATTGATGCCATCTCCGACAACGGCAACGTGGCGGCCGGCCGACTGAGCGTCTGCAATGACCTGAAGCTTTTGCTCAGGCGTCACCTGAGCACCCGCGACGTGCATATTTTCACCCTGCCCCAGATGCTCTGCGGCAGCAACCACACGCGCTTCATGGTCCCCAGACAGCAGAGATGTCTGGCACCCCAACTCCCGAAGGCGTCGCACGGTCGGCATGGCCTCCTCACGGAACACCTCGTCGTAAACGAAGCCACAGGCCGTTGACACATCGACTGAGCCATCATCGCCTTGCACAGCCAGCCAGACACGCGCGTCTTGATAATCTGCGCCAGTCAGCAACAATACGCTCTGTGCATCACCGAGCACCCAAGCTGCGGAACCCAGACGCCAGACCGTGCCGTGGGCATCCGTCGCCTGCACACCTTTGCCAGCGAGTTCACGCACATCCAGCCACGATTGAGCAGGCCATCCACCCACGGACTGCGCGGCCTGCACCAGTGAACGAGACAAGGGATGTTGAGAGTAGGAGGCCAATGAGGCCGCGAGCCCCCACTTTGACGAAAGTGCCTCCGGCAATCCGTTGCGGACGTCAACCAGACCTTCGGAATGAACGAGTGAGACCAGCTTGAGCTCGCCCTCGGTCAAGGTGCCGGTTTTGTCAAAGTAAACCTGGTCAACCACGGCCAAGGCCTCCAACGCATCCAAACGCCGGACCAACAACCCTTGTTTGGCCATGGCACCAGCGGCTGCAAGCAGGGCTGCTGGAGCGGACAACGACAGCGCACAAGGGCACGTCACAACCAAAACAGAAACGGCGACCCATACGGCACGGGATGGATCAATCCAGTGCCACCCCAACCATCCCAAAAATGCCAGGACCACAACCCCCCACAAAAATGGGCCAGCAATGCGGTCTGCCGCACGCATCCAACCAGGCTTTTCCGTCAAGGCCTGATGCACCAAGGACACAATTTGCTGATAGCGGGTATCTGGTCCAAGGCGCTCAATACACATCCAAACAGGCGCGGTCAGGTTGAGACTCCCTGCCACCACCACCTGGCCGGCCGCCTTGGGCACCGCCCTGGACTCTCCCGTCAGGAGCGCCTCGTCGACCTCTGTCACACCCTCCAGCAGCAAACCATCCGCCGGAAAGGCCTGACCGACCAAAACACGCACACGATCACCGTGCCGCAACGAGGACAACGGAGCCGACTCCACACGAACCTGGGAGAGGTCGGCGTCAGCGTCAATGGCGCGCTCCACCGCCTCAGGCAATCGAACGCACAGTGACTCCAGGGACTGAGTCACTTTTTCGCGCGCCCTGCTCTCCAACCATCGACCACCCAGCAAAAAGGTCACGAACATCGTGAGCGAATCAAAGTACGCCTCCGTGCCGAAGACATCCTGAGCGCCCAGCGTCACGCCCGAACTCACAATGAACGTAGCGGCAATACCGAGCGCCACAGGGGTGTCCATCGAGATACGCCCTTGCCTTGCCGCACGCCAGGCGCCTGTGAAGAAGGGCCCGCAAGAAAACAGCATGACGGGCAAACTCAGCACCCAGCAAGCCCAATTCATCAGGTTCCAAAGATCCATTGGGATCTCATGAGGACCCGCCACATATTGCGGCGTGGTGATCATCATGACCTGCATCATGCAAAACGCTGCGACCGACAAACGCCACAAGAGCTTCCGGCGCTCCTTCAGGCGCTCGTGCCCCGCACGAGCCGAAGCATCGGGCCATGCCTTGTAGCCCACGCGCTGAATGGCATCCACCAGATCAGACATTTTGGTCTTGCCCGGATCGAGCAGGATGCGTGCACGCTGGCTGGCTGCTTGAACCTGCACCTCCGTCACCCCAGGCACTTTGAGCAGAGCGTCTTCAATCGTGATCGAGCATGCCGCGCAATACATACCCGACAGCCCCAGGCCCACACGGCGCAAGCTGCTACCAAGTGGTGCCTCGACCACACACTGCATCAGCAAGTCCGGATCATTCAAGCCATCGGCCTGCGCCTGTGTCAGCGGCGGCAAAGGCGCATTTTGGGAAGGCGAGACTGGATTACTCATGGATCGCGCTGATACAGTGCTGCAGGGCCGCGGCAAGGCAAACCGTCTTGCTAACAGTCGAAGATGCCCCGCACAAGGAATTAGATCAATGACCCGAATTGTGTTTCAAGAACAGTGCGCTCCATCGCTGAAACTGGCTTTTGTCGCAGCTTGTCTGTCTACTTTGGGCTTGTTTGCGCCAACGCAGGCTTTGGCGCAAAGCCGTGCGCAACACCTTGAGACCGTCGTTCAACTGGGTGCAGGCATGCACAACATCACGGCGGAGGTGGCCGTGACACCCCAAGAGCATCAAATCGGATTGATGCACCGCACGTCGATGGGGAGCAACGAAGGCATGCTGTTTGTGTTCGAGCAGCCCGCGCAGCAGTGCTTCTGGATGAAAAACACGCTGATTCCATTGGCCGTCGCGTTTGTGGCCGACGACGGCACCGTGGTCAACGTTGATGAGATGCTGCCGCAAACCCTGGACAACCATTGCTCGACCAAACCGGTTCGCTTTGTCCTGGAAATGAACAAAGGCTGGTTTAGCAAGCGCGGCATCAAATCGGGGTTCAAGCTGACGGGTATCCCGTTTGGCACCCCGCGCTAACTTCGCTGGATGCGCGTATTGATGCCCTGTTAGCGCGTCTTTTGCGCGATGCGCTCCTTGAGTTGGGGCAACACCATCAACGCTGCCTCGCGCCCGGCAAGGATTGACAAACGCCGGGCGCTGAACTCGGCGCTGCCAACCCCCTCCAACTTGGGTCGCATCACCACGTCAGCATCCGCCAACTCGAACTGGCTGATCGAGTGCCCCATGATGTTGAACGTCTGCATCAAGATGTCGAGCGCCCCCTTGGTCGGCTGGCCTTCCGGGATCGCGGAGATATCCACAGCGATGATGACGTCGGCCCCCATTTGTTTGGCAAACCGGACCGGCACAGGCGACACCACACCGCCATCGATGTATTCCCTGCCAGCAATTTTCACGGGCTCGAAGACCCCCGGGACCGCGCTGGACGCACGCACCGCGACACCAGGATCGCCTCGTCGGAACAAAATGGGCTGCCCGTTTTGAAGGTCGGCTGAAACGATGCCCAACGGCAATTTCATGTTTTCGATTTGGCGTCCGTTTGTCGCAGTGCGAACAAACTTGGCCAAGGCCTCTCCCTTCAGGATCGACCTGCCGGGAAACACCCAATCGGTGATGCTGGACTC
>NZ_JBLIZW010000014.1:0-20274 GCF_048860245.1 Aquabacterium sp.
CCATTTGCAGAGCGCGCTCAGGCGACACCACACCGATGCCCACAGTACGTTGCTTCCAGATGCGGTTTTCGGTCAACAGCGTTTCGTACTCGTCGACCAGCTTGGGGAAGCGCTGGGTGAAATCGTCGATGAAGTCCAGCAGCGAGCCTTGACGGTTCTCGTTCATGCGAGCGATCGTCTTGGCGTTCTTGATCTTGCTGACCTTGTACTGCGGCATGGTGTCCGGCAGGTCGCGGTACACGCCACCTGGACGGAAGTAAGCCGCGTGCATGCGGGCCCCCGACACGGCTTCGTACATGTCGAAGAGGTCTTCGCGCTCGCGGAAGCAGTAGATCAGGATGTTCATCGCGCCGCAGTCGAACCCGTGACAGCCCAACCACAGCAGGTGGTTCAGCACACGGGTGATTTCGGCAAACATCACGCGGATGTATTGCGCACGAACCGGCACTTCAATGCCCAGCATCTTTTCGATGGCCAGACAGTAAGCGTGCTCGTTGCACATCATCGACACGTAATCCAGTCGGTCCATGTAGGGCAGCGACTGGATGAAGGTCTTGGATTCGGCCAGCTTTTCGGTGGCGCGGTGCAGCAGACCGATGTGGGGGTCGGCACGTTGGATGACTTCGCCATCCAGCTCCAGAATCAGACGCAGCACGCCGTGCGCGGCAGGGTGCTGCGGACCGAAGTTCAGGGTGTAGTTCTTGATTTCAGACATGGTTCAGGCGTCCTGCATCAGTGGAGACCACCGTAGTTGTCTTCGCGGATGATGCGCGGCGTGATTTCGCGCAGTTCGACGGTGACAGGCTGATAGATGACGCGCTTTTGCTCTTCGTCGTAGCGCATTTCCACGTAACCATTGGTCGGGAAATCCTTGCGGAAGGGGTGGCCGATGAAGCCATAGTCCGTCAGGATGCGACGCAGGTCGTTGTGACCATCAAAGATGATGCCGTACAGGTCGAACGCCTCACGCTCGAACCAGTTGGCGCTGTTCCACACGTCGTTGACCGACGCCACGATGGGGAAATCGTCGTCCAGCGCAAAGACCTTCAGGCGCAAACGCCAGTTCTTGCTGACGGACAGCAGGTGGCTGATCACGCAGAAGCGAGGGCCTTCGGCGTAGATGCTGGGCGCCCCATCCTTGTAGGTGGAGTAGTCCATGCCACACAGGTCCATAAGTTGCTCGAACTTCAGGTCGGCGTGGTCGCGCAGGGTGCGGCAGATGTCGAGGTAATCAGCAGCGGACACCGTCAGGGTGAGCTCCCCCTTGACGTTGTCCAGACGCTTGATCTTGTCGCCCAGGATGCTTTCCAGGGCGGCTTGCAAAGTAGCGAGTTTTTGGCTCATGCAAAGGCTCCTGATCAACGAGCGATCGTGTTTTCGCGGCGGATCTTCGCCTGCAACTGAAGGATGCCGTACAGCAGCGCCTCAGCCGTCGGAGGGCAGCCCGGCACATACACGTCCACGGGAACGATGCGGTCACAACCGCGCACCACCGAATAACTGTAGTGATAGTAGCCACCACCGTTGGCACACGACCCCATGGACAGCACCCAACGGGGTTCGGCCATCTGGTCGTAGACCTTGCGCAGCGCAGGCGCCATCTTGTTGCACAGCGTGCCTGCCACGATCATCAGATCGGACTGACGGGGGCTGGGACGGAACAACATGCCAAAACGGTCGATGTCATAGCGCGCCGCACCGGCGTGCATCATCTCGACCGCGCAACATGCCAGACCGAACGTCATCGGCCACAGCGAACCGGTCTTGGACCAGTTGATCAGCGCATCGGCCGAGGTGGTGATGAAGCCCTCTTTGAAGACGCCTTCGATACCCATGTGAATTACCTCTTGAAGATTCCTGAAGCAGGCCTATCTGAGAAAGGGATCACTCCCAGTCCAGTGCACCCTTCTTCCATTCGTAGACAAAGCCCACGACCAGAATGCTCAGGAACAGCATGACGGCCACGAAACCCGCCATTCCGACTTCCTTGAGCGCAACAGCCCAAGGGAACAAAAAGGCGATTTCCAGATCGAACAGAATGAAAAGGATGGCAACGAGGTAGTAGCGCACGTCGAATTTCATGCGCGCGTCTTCGAAAGCCTCGAAACCGCACTCGTAAGGAGAGTTCTTTGCCTCGTCAGGGCGACGGGGGCCGAGCAGAAAACCCAGCGCCTGGGGGGCGACCCCCACACCCACGCCAACCAGAATGAAGAGGATGACGGGGAGATATTGCTCAATGTTCATCATGTCGCGTGACTTTCAGATTGAACCGTTGCGTGATTGGACCACACGAGAAACGAAAAAGCGCGCCTGGAGTGTGTCGAATCAGGCACAAGCCCGATCTTCCTCATCCACAGCGCGCTTCTGTTGAGTACTTTGCCCGACGCGACCACCCTTGAAGAGGGCCACTTCGCACCCGCCACAACCAGCAAGAAGGAAAAAACCAGCGCTGATCATGTTGGCTGCACAAAGACTCGTTTGAAATCTTATGGTGCCGACGGCGAGACTCGAACTCGCACAGCTTTCGCCACTACCCCCTCAAGATAGCGTGTCTACCAATTTCACCACGTCGGCAAGTGAACCTTTTGGGCTCGCTCGTTTGTTTGCTTCGGCTTGCTTGAGGCTTGCTCACCGAAGACTTGGATTCTAAACCGAATTTTAGCGGTTTACACCCGAGCGCCCAAGTTTGAGCGCATGCGGGCTTATTTTGTCGGGATCAGCGCAGCGCCGGAAGCCGGTGCAGAGGCAGGCGCCGCAGCACTGGCTGCCTGCTCCAGCACGCTGGACTGCTCCACCGCACGGTTGCGGTTGGTACCGAAGTAGGCCAAGGCCAGCGTCGACACGAAGAAGATCGTGGCGGCAACGGCCGTCGAGCGGGACAGGAAGTTCGCACTTCCTGTTGCGCCGAACAAACTGCCGGAAGCGCCGCTACCAAACGAGGCCCCCATGTCGGCACCCTTGCCGTGCTGCACCAGAACCAGGCCGATCATGGCCAGGGCGGACAACACCTGGGCCAAGAGCACCACGGTCATCAATGCTTGTTGCATGAAAAATACTCCTGAATCAGTCTCTATGCCGCAGACACGGCTCAGGCCGCGCGGGCAATGGCAGCAAAGTCAGCCGCCTTCAATGCTGCACCACCAATCAAGCCGCCATCGATGTCGGCCTGCGCAAACAATTGCGCAGCGTTATCGGGCTTGACGCTGCCGCCGTACAACAAAGGCACGGTGGCGGCTGCAGCCAGCGCACTCTTGAGTTGCGCGCGTAGGAAAGCGTGCACCGCCTGGGCTTGCTCGGGGGAAGCCGTCTTGCCGGTACCGATGGCCCAAACAGGCTCATAGGCCACGACGACCTGGGGCAATTGCTCACCCAAGGTGTCGATGACAGCCTGGAGTTGGCGACCGACCACAGCCTCGGTTTGACCCGCCTCGCGTTCTGCCAAGGTTTCACCCACACACACGATGGGGATCAAACCATGGGCCAGCGCAGCCTTGGCTTTGTCAGCGACCAACTGGTCGGACTCACCGTGGTAGCTGCGACGCTCGGAGTGACCGACGATGGCGTACTTGCCACCGACCTCACGGATCATCGGGCCTGCCACCTCGCCGGTGAACGCACCTTGCGCCTGAACCGACACATCCTGCGAACCCACCGCAATCGCGCTGCCCTGCAAGGCGGCGGCGACTTCAGACAGGTACACAAACGGAGGGCACACCGCCACGTCTGCACGTGGCGCCGTGGCAGCCAGATCGGCTGCCAGCAGACCCTGGATCAGTTCGGCATTGAAGGCACGGCCACCGTGCAGCTTCCAGTTACCAACAACCAGTTTCTTCATACGGCTTATTGCTGCTGTTGTTGCTGACCTTGAGCGCCTTCACCCTGATCGCCAGGCTGTTGCTGCTCGGCACGAGGCGCACGTTCACGACGCTCACCACGGTCGCCGCGGTCACCACGATCACGGCGGTCGCCACGATCGCCACGATCACGACGCTCGCGAGGCTGCTCTTCAGGCATGCCCTCAGGACGCTCCAGCAGCGCCTTCATGGACAGCTTGACGCGGCCCTTGTCGTCGGTCTCGAGGACCTTGACCTTCACGATCTGACCTTCCTTGAGGTAGTCGGTCACGTTTTCAACGCGCTCGTGAGCGATCTGGCTGATGTGCAGCAGACCGTCCTTGCCAGGCAACAGGTTGACCAAGGCACCGAAGTCGAACAGCTTGGTGACAGCGCCTTCGTAGACAGCACCGATTTCGACTTCAGCCGTGATTTCGCCGATGCGCTTCATCGCGAAGTCAGCCTTGTCGGCATCAGACGAAGCGATGGTGATCACGCCGTCTTCAGCGATGTTGATCTGGCAGCCGGTTTCTTCACACAGGCCACGGATGGTGGCGCCACCCTTGCCGATCACGTCGCGGATCTTCTCCGGATTGATCTTCATGGTGTACAGGCGAGGCGCGAACTGGGAAATTTCGGTGTTGGCCGAACCCATGGCTTCCACCATCTTGCCCAGGATGTGCAGACGCGCTTCCTTGGCTTGCGCCAGCGCGACTTGCATGATTTCCTTGGTGATGCCCTGGATCTTGATGTCCATCTGCAGAGCGGTCACACCAGCGGTGGTACCCGCCACCTTAAAGTCCATGTCGCCGAGGTGATCTTCGTCACCCAGGATGTCGGTCAGGACGGCGAACTTGTTGCCTTCCTTGATCAGACCCATGGCGATACCCGCCACGTGCGCCTTCATGGGCACGCCAGCATCCATCATGGCCAGGCAGCCGCCGCAGACGGAAGCCATGGACGACGAGCCGTTGGACTCGGTGATTTCAGACACCACGCGAACGGTGTAAGCGAAGTCGTCCTTGGCAGGCAGCAGCGGCACCAAGGCGCGCTTGGCCAGACGGCCGTGACCGATTTCGCGACGCTTGGGCGAGCCCACGCGACCGGTTTCGCCGGTGGCGAACGGAGGCATGTTGTAGTGGAACAGGAAGGTGTCCTTGAACTCACCAGCCAGCGCGTCGATGCGCTGCGCATCTTGCTCGGTACCGAGGGTGGCAATCACCAGGGCCTGGGTTTCACCACGGGTGAACAGAGCCGAACCGTGCACGCGAGGCAGCACGCCAGTGCGGATCTCAATGGGGCGCACGGTGCGGGTGTCGCGACCGTCGATGCGGGGCTCGCCGGCCAGGATCTGGCTGCGGACGATCTTGGCTTCGATGTCGAACAGCAGGCCTTCGACCTTGACGGCATCGAATTCGACGCCTTCAGCAGCCAGAGCAGCCTTCACTTCAGCGTAGGCGGTGCGGCAAGCTTGCGTACGAGCTTGCTTGGAGCGGATTTGGTAAGCCGCGCGCAGAGGACCTTCGGCCAAGCCGTTGACCTTGGCGATGAAGGCCTCGTCCTTGGCAGGAGGCTGCCAGTCCCACTCGGGCTTGCCAGCTTCGCGAACGAAGTCGTGGATGGCCTGGATGGCCACATTGCCTTGCTCGTGACCAAACACCACGGCGCCCAGCATCACGTCTTCCGACAGTTGGTCGGCTTCGGATTCCACCATCAGCACAGCGGTTTCGGTGCCAGCAACGACCAGGTCCATCTTGGACTGAGCCACTTCGGACAGGCTGGGGTTCAGCACGTATTCGCCGTTGATGTAGGCGACGCGTGCAGCACCGATCGGGCCATTGAAGGGGATACCAGAGATCGACAGCGCAGCGCTGGAAGCGATCATGGCGGCGATGTCGGCCTGCACTTCAGGGTTCAACGACACAACGTGGATAACCAGTTGCACTTCGTTGTAGAAGCCTTCGGGGAACAGGGGACGGATGGGACGGTCGATCAGACGCGAGGTCAGGGTTTCGAGCTCGGAAGGCTTGGCTTCGCGCTTGAAGAAGCTGCCAGGAATCTTGCCGGCCGCGTAGGTCTTCTCGATGTAGTCAACGGTCAGGGGGAAGAAGTCCTGGCCAGGCTTCGCGCTCTTGGCGCACACGACGGTGGCCAGCACGGTGGTGCCTTCGATGTCGACCAGCACGGCGCCGGTGGCTTGACGTGCGATCTCACCGGTTTCCATGGTGACAGTGTGCTTGCCCCATTGGAAGGTCTTGGTGACTTTGTTGAACATGGTCATGGATGAGTTCTCCGGTTGGGTTGGACAGGCGACACATGCCGCCCGCCGAGGGTGCCGTCACTCAATCGCGATGCCATTCCAGCGAGGTTGAGGCCTCAGCCTCATTGGAATGACACAGCGTTCGCAGGAGTCGAGTGCTTGGCGTTAAAAAACAAAAAGCCTGTGCTGGAGGGGTCCAGACAGGCTTTTTGTCGTCATGCGGTGCTTACTTACGCAGGCCCAGCTTCTGGATCAGAGCGACGTAGCGGTTAGCGTCCTTGGACTTGAGGTAGTCCAGCAGCTTGCGACGACGGCTGACCATGCGCAGCAGGCCGCGACGACCGTGGTGGTCCTTCTTGTTGGCCTTGAAGTGAGGGGTCAGTTCGTTGATGCGAGCGGTCAGCAGGGCGACTTGCACTTCGGGAGAGCCAGTGTCGTTGGCGCCACGGGCGTTGTCCTTGATGATGGCTGCGGTGTTGATGTCTGCGACGGACATGTTTGTTTCCTGAAAAACAGTGCAGACCTGACGCCTTTGAACAGGCACCGAGGTTTCTGCGTTGAACTTGCGACACGAGGTGAAACCGACCCCGGTCGTGCGAGAACATGACACCCAGAAGGCGTCAAGCCTGCGAGTATAGCAAGAAGTTAGATGGCGGCCAAATCCCAGCGGGGCTTCACATCGAAACTCGGCTCGGTGACCAGGGTGGCCTTGCCGGCTTGCAGACGCATGGCGGCAGCCAGCGCAATCATGGCGCCGTTGTCGGTGCACAAATGCAACTCAGGGTAATGCACTCGGATCTGGCGGCGCGCGCATGCGCGATCCAGTTGCTCGCGCAGGGACCGGTTGGCGCCCACCCCGCCAGCGACCACCACGCGCTTGAGTCCTGAGCTCTTCAGTGCTGCCAGCACCTTCTTGACCAAGACTTCCACAATGGCGGCTTGCGTGGAGGCGGCGAGATTGGCCAAAACCGGCTGCGCCTCTGGTGCCGCCAACAAATCGGGCCGATCCAGCCAACCCAAACGCACCAAATGCGTGCGAACCGCCGTTTTCAGGCCCGCAAAGGAGAAGTCCAGATTGCCGCTGTGCAACATGGGGCGAGGCAAATCGAACGCCTGAGCGTCGCCCCCCACCGCCAATTTGGACAGATGGGGGCCACCCGGATATGGCAACCCCATCAATTTGGCTGACTTGTCGAAGGCCTCACCGGCCGCATCGTCGACCGTTTCGCCCAGCAGCTCGTATTGCCCGACCCCGTCAACACGCATGATCTGCGTGTGCCCACCTGATACCAGCAGCGCAATGAACGGAAATTCAGGCGGATCCACCGACAAGAAGGGAGAAAGCAGATGCCCCTCCAGGTGGTGCACACCCAGCAAGGGCTTATCCAACGCAGCGCCCAGCGCACACGCCACCCCTGCTCCGACCAGCAGCGCGCCAGCCAGTCCGGGGCCACGCGTGTAAGCCACCACGTCAATGTCCGCCATGGACTTGTTGGCATCCGCCAGAACTTGACGCGCCAGCGGCACCACACGCCGGATGTGATCCCGCGAAGCCAATTCCGGCACTACACCACCATAGGCCTGGTGCATGTCGATCTGACTGTGCAGAGCATGCGCCAACAACTGAGGTGCGCCACGCCCTGGCAGGGAGACCAAGGCCAACCCGGTCTCATCGCACGACGACTCCACGCCCAGAATCAGGCAGGGACGCCCCATTGCGGGCATGAATTCAGACTTGCTTGCAGATGCTTCAGACATACCTGAAGTGTAGACCGGACAAACACCCGCAAAACCTGGCACAGGGTTTGCTTAATACCAACCAAGCAAAGTCAACGGCGATTTTGCAAGTCTTGGGCGCCCAAAGATGGGTCCCAAGCATCGACAAAGGTGTCATCGAAGGACCGTCGTGTCTCATTGCGAGATTCGGGGGGCCGGCGGGGACACCTTTTTTGTTTTTCAAACCCGGAAAGCCTTGCACCATGAACTCGCAGGATCTGAACCTCTCTCGCCGCACCATTTTGAAAACTGCCGCCGCTGCGGGCGCCGTAGGCGCTGTGCCAGGACTGCAGAGTGCCGTTTGGGCCGCAGGCTCGGACAAGCCTGAGTTGGAGGAGGTGAAGATTGGCTTCATCCCCCTGACCGACTGCGCCTCGGTGGTAATGGCCTCTGTCTTGGGTTTCGACAAGAAGTACGGCATCAAGATCATTCCGTCCAAAGAGGCCTCCTGGGCCGGCGTGCGCGACAAGCTGGTCAATGGCGACCTGCATATGGCGCATGTTCTGTATGGCCTGGTGTACGGCGTTCAGATGGGCATCGGCGGCCCAAAGAAGGACATGGCGGTGCTCATGACCCTGAACAACAACGGTCAAGCCATCACCCTGTCTAAGGCGCTCGCAGACAAGAAAGCCGTTGACGGTGCGTCGCTGGCCAAGTTGATGAACACGGAAAAGCGTGAATACACCTTTGCGCAGACCTTCCCGACCGGCACCCATGCCATGTGGCTGTACTACTGGCTGGCCACTTATGGCATCAACCCGATGAAGGATGCCAAGGTGATCACCGTGCCCCCACCTCAAATGGTGGCCAACATGCGTGTGGGCAACATGGACGGTTTCTGTGTTGGCGAACCTTGGAACCATCGCGCCATCATGGATGGCATCGGCATCACGGCAGCCACCACACAGGACATCTGGCAAGACCACCCCGAAAAGGTGCTCGGCTGCACCGACGAGTTCACCAAAAAGTACCCCAACACAGCCCGCGCCGTGATCATGGCGATCCTGGAAGCCAGCAAGTGGATTGATGCCGGTTTACAAAACAAGCTGAAGATGGCCGAAACCATCGCCGCCAAATCCTATGTGAACACCGGTGTCGACGCGATCAACCAGCGCATCCTCGGCCGTTATCAAAACGGTCTGGGCAAGACATGGGACGACCCGAACCACATGAAGTTCTTCAATGACGGCAAGGTCAACTTCCCGTACCTGAGCGACGGCATGTGGTTCATGACCCAGCACAAGCGCTGGGGCCTGCTGAAGGACCACCCGGATTACCTGGCCATCGCCAAGCAAGTCAACAAGATTGATCTGTACAAGCAGGCTGCCTCCGCAGTGGGCGCGGCCATTCCCAAGGACGTGATGCGCACCAGCAAGCTGATTGACGGCACCGTTTGGGATGGCAAGGACCCGAAAAAGTACGCCGACAGCTTCAAGCTGAAAGCCTGACCCCACTTTTGGTTGCAACCTGCCCGATTCGTTCGTTTCGCATTGTTCACTGAGTCCCGCTGAGACCGGCCTGCCGGGGCGCCCACGAAGGCACCGGCGGTGCGACACCCGCACCAGACCAGGTCATCCGATCAGGATGGCCCCGCAAGCCACTTTTACCGATCAACGAACGGGCAGGACCTGCCCACCCTTGATTCTTTTTGTTGACGCCAGGAGCCCACCATGGTCAGCGCCGTATTTCACAGCCCCACCGAAGCCAGCGACGCCTTGCGCGCAGATGCCGTCAGCATCAAGCCCAACGCCACACCCGTCATGCCCACAGAGCCCACCCAAGCAAACCAAGCCAGCACCCAACCCGCCATTGACTGGAGCGGCTGGGCCTTGCGCTTGCTGTCCCCTTTGGCAGGCATTGCCCTGCTCATCGCCATCTGGGGCCTGCTCACCATGAAGGAAGGCAGCGCCTTCCCCACCCCGGCAGCAACATGGGATGCCGCTGTCACCCTGTTCTCTGACCCGTTTTACAGCAATGGCCCCAACGACCAGGGCATTGGCTGGAACATCCTGTTTTCGCTCAAGCGTGTGGCCATGGGCTTTGGCCTGGCCGCTTTGGTCGGCATCCCCATGGGCTTCCTGATCGGCCGCTCCAAGATCGCCAGCAGCATGCTCAACCCGATCATCAGCCTGCTGCGCCCGGTCTCGCCGCTCGCCTGGCTGCCCATCGGCCTGATGGTCTTCAAGTCAGCGGATCCCGCAGCCATCTGGACGATTTTCATCTGCTCCATCTGGCCGATGATCATCAACACCGCCGTGGGCGTGCAAAGCGTGCCCGAGGACTACCTGAACGTGGCCAAGGTTCTGAACCTGTCGGAATGGAAGATCACCACCAAGATCCTCTTTCCCTCCGTACTGCCCTACATGCTGACCGGCGTTCGCTTGTCGGTGGGCACGGCCTGGCTGGTGATCGTGGCCGCAGAAATGCTGACTGGCGGCGTCGGCATCGGCTTCTGGGTCTGGGATGAATGGAACAACCTCAATGTCCAGCACATCATCATTGCGATCTTCGTGATCGGCATCGTCGGTCTGCTGCTGGAGCAAGCGCTCGTCAGCCTGGCCAAGCGTTTCAGCTTTGAGTGATCCACCACCATCAAGGAGTCAGACATGAGCAAGTTCATTGACATTCAAGGCGCCGAAATGGTGTTCAACACCAAAAAGGGGCGTTTCCATGCCCTGCGCGACATCCATCTGGGCATCGACAAAGGTGAGTTCATCGCCCTGATCGGACACTCGGGGTGCGGCAAGTCGACGCTGCTGAACCTGATTGCCGGGTTGCTGCTGCCCACCGACGGCGGGCTCATCTGCGACAACAAGGAAATTGCAGGGCCAGGGCCAGAGCGAGCCATGGTGTTTCAGAACCACTCGCTCCTGCCTTGGTTGACCTGCTTCGACAACGTCTACCTCGCGGTGGAACGCGTGTTTGGCGGCAAGGAAAGCAAGGACCAACTGAAGAAGCGCACCCAGGAAGCGCTTGAGCTGGTCAACATGGCGCACGCAACCCACAAGCGCCCGAATGAAATCTCGGGCGGCATGAAGCAGCGCGTTGGCATTGCACGTGCGCTGGCAATGGAGCCCAAAGTGCTGCTGATGGACGAGCCATTTGGTGCGTTGGACGCCCTCACCCGCGCTCACCTTCAGGACGAGCTGCTCAAAATCGTGGCAAGAACCAAGAGCACAGTCGTCATGGTGACGCACGATGTGGACGAGGCGGTGCTGCTGTCTGATCGCATCGTGATGATGACGAACGGCCCCGCCGCCACCATTGGCGAGATCCTGGACGTGCCATTGGCGCGCCCGCGCAATCGCGTGACCTTGGCCGAAGATCCAACTTACATGGCCTGCCGCAAAGCGGTTCTGGACTTCCTGTACACGCGCCACGGCGTGTCACACAAACAAGCGGCTTGACCCCAACCAGAATTTGCACACATCAAATTCTGGCACACCCCTTGCTTGAGTGAATGGGACGGGTTGATTCGCCAGAGCCAGCCCGTCTTCCTCAGCGGGGGTCAGTGGGTCCGCGAAACGCCACAGACCTCTTTAGGCCTTCCAGTTCACTTGGACTGGAAGGCATTTTTTTGAGCCATCCCCCAAAACAGTGCGCCCAACACCATCATGGGAACGCACAGCCACTGGCCCATGCTCATGTTGAGCGCCAGCAAGCCGAGGAAGCTGTCTGGCTCGCGGAAGTACTCCGCCACAAAACGGAAGGCGCCATAGCCCATCAGGAACATGCCAGCCACCGCACCTTGCGGACGCTGTGAACGGGCATACCACCAGAGCAACACAAACAGCAGCATGCCTTCCAGGCTGAACTGATACAGCTGAGAAGGATGGCGTGGCGTGTCGGTACCCGACTGCGGAAAGATCATCGCCCACGGCAAGGACGGGTCGGCCGCCCTGCCCCACAACTCACCATTGATGAAGTTGCCAATGCGCCCGGCCGCCAAGCCCACAGGAACGCAAGGGGCGACCAAATCCGCCACTTCAAAAAAGTGCTTACCTTGGCGCCAAGCGTAGAAGGCCATGGCCCCGATCACCCCCAGCAGGCCACCATGAAACGCCATCCCGCCTTGCCAGACCGCCAGAATCTCGCCTGGATGAGTCAGGTAGTAATCGGGCTTGTAGAACAGCACATAACCCAGCCTGCCGCCCAGCACCACCCCCATCACGCCAAAAAAGAGCATGTCCTCGACCATCTGGCGTGTCCATCCCCGCTGCGCAAATGCTGGTTGCCGAATGCGCAGCGCAGCCAAGACATAAAAGCCGGCAAACGCCATGAGATAAGTCAGGCCATACCAATGCACCTTGAGGGGACCCAGGGCGATGGCGATCGGATCAAATTGGGGATGAATCAGCATGGCGCGAACGATAACCGATGTTGTGTGTCAAAAGAAAAAAGGCCCGTCCAAGACGGGCCTGATTGCGCTCAGCAGGACACACGGGGGACGTGCGCCCGAGCGACTCAGCGCTTCAACTGCGTCAAGTCACGCACCGCGCCGGTATCGGCCGAGGTGGTCAACAGAGCATAAGCCTGCAGGGCTGCGGACACCACGCGCTCACGGTTGGCGGGCTTCCAGGCCAAGGCACCCTTGGCTTCCATGTTGGCACGGCGCACGGCCATGTCGGCATCGCTGATGGCCAAATGGATACGACGGTTGGGGATGTCGATTTCGATGGTATCGCCATCTTCCACCAGGGCGATGGCGCCACCACAAGCGGCCTCAGGTGAGGCATGACCGATCGACAGACCCGATGTACCGCCCGAGAAGCGACCATCGGTCAGCAAAGCGCAGGCTTTACCCAGACCACGGCTCTTCAGGTAGGAAGTGGGATACAGCATTTCCTGCATGCCAGGACCGCCCTTGGGGCCTTCGTAGCGAATGATGACCACATCGCCGGCCTGCACCTCTTCACCCAGGATGCCTGCGACTGCGTCATCCTGGCTTTCGTACACACGCGCCTTGCCGGTGAACTTCCAGATGGATTCATCCACACCAGCGGTTTTGACGATACAGCCTTTTTCTGCGATGTTGCCGTAGAGCACAGCCAAGCCGCCATCAGCGGTGAACGCATGGGTCTTGGAGCGGATCACGCCCTTTTCACGATCCAGATCCAACGCCTTCCAGCGACTGTCTTGCGAGAAGGCCACCTGCGTGGGGATGCCACCTGGGGCGGCCTTGTAGAAGTTGTGCACGGCCTCGTCGTTCGTGACCGTCACGTCCCATTTGGCAATGGCGTCGGCCATGGTGGGGCTGTGAACGGTGGGCACATCGGTGTGCAGCAGACCGCCACGGGCCAACTCGCCCAGGATGGCCATGATGCCGCCCGCACGGTGCACGTCCTCGATGTGCACGTCAGGCACCGCAGGGGCCACCTTGCTCAGGCAAGGCACCTTGCGAGACATGCGGTCGATGTCGGCCATGGTGAAGTTGACACCGGCTTCGCGCGCGGCAGCCAGCAGGTGCAACACGGTGTTGGTCGAACCGCCCATCGCCACATCCAAGGCAACAGCGTTTTCAAAGGCTTGGAAGGTGGCGATGTTGCGCGGCAAGGCCGACTCATCGTCCTGCTCGTAGTAGCGCTTGGCCAACTCCACAATGGTGCGGCCCGCTTGACGGAACAGCTTTTCGCGGTCGGCGTGGGTGGCCACGATCGTGCCGTTACCGGGCAGAGACAAGCCCAAAGCCTCGGTCAGGCAGTTCATCGAGTTAGCCGTAAACATGCCCGAGCACGAACCGCAGGTCGGGCAGGCAGAGCGCTCGACCACATTCACTTCTTCATCGGAGCAGGTCTTGTCCGCGGCCTTGACCATGGCGTCCACCAAGTCCAGCGCGATGACCTTGCCTTCGATCTTGGCCTTGCCGGCCTCCATCGGACCACCGGACACGAAGATCACAGGGATATTCAGTCGCAGCGCGGCCATCAACATGCCGGGTGTGATCTTGTCGCAGTTGGAGATGCACACCAGCGCGTCGGCGGTGTGGGCATTGCACATGTATTCGACGCTGTCAGCGATCAGGTCACGCGATGGCAGCGAATACAGCATGCCGCCATGGCCCATGGCAATGCCATCGTCCACCGCGATGGTGTTGAATTCTTTGGCAACACCACCGGCCGCCTCGATCTCGCGCGCGACCAGTTGACCCAAGTCCTTGAGGTGGACGTGACCTGGCACGAACTGCGTGAAGCTGTTGGCGATGGCGATGATCGGCTTCTCGAAGTCACCGTCCTTCATGCCTGTGGCACGCCACAAGGCACGGGCGCCAGCCATATTGCGACCGGCGGTTGAGGTACGGGAACGATACTGAGGCATGAAATGACTCCGGACTGGATTCGGTAAAAAAGAGATTTTATCTGTTGAGCATCAACGCCGCTTGTTCTTGTCTTGCAAGCCCAAAGCGTCCAGGCTTTTCTGGCGACGGGCTTCGCGCTTGGCATCGATCTTGTCCATCTCACGACGGCGCGTCAGGCCGGACCAGTCTGACCAAGACCACCACAACACGGCCAGCAAAAAGGGCAACAGCATGGCCCACCAGCGATCA
This sequence comes from Aquabacterium sp., assembly GCF_048860245.1. Taxonomy (GTDB): domain Bacteria; phylum Pseudomonadota; class Gammaproteobacteria; order Burkholderiales; family Burkholderiaceae_C; genus Aquabacterium. The sequence goes on from NZ_JBLIZW010000014.1 coordinate 14,414, forward strand.
CCCCAGGTCCAGGCACCAATCGGCCCGATACCAGCGAAATTCATGATCAACATCAAGACGCCCACGACGACAAGCCACATGATTTACCCTTTACGTTTGAAACACAATTCAGGACCGGCGTAATATGTCAACGGCCCCGTTGTTTCGGCGTTAAAGAAACACCCCTCAACTGTAATTGACTGAAGCAGAAGGAATCACTATGAAAGTCCTCGCCTCCGCCCTGACTGCACTGGCTTTGACCGCCATCACAGCCGCACCCGCTCTGGCCAACCAAGACTTGGCCCAGAAAAAGGGCTGCCTGGCATGCCACGGCGTTGACAACAAGCTCGTTGGCCCCTCCTACAAGGACGTGGCCAAGAAGTACAAGGGCCAAAAAGGCGCTGATGCCCAGCTGGTTCAGAAGGTGATCAAGGGCGGTGCCGGCACTTGGGGCCCTGTCCCGATGCCCGCCAACAACGTGACCGAAGCCGAAGCCAAGCAATTGGTGGCTTGGGTTCTGTCTCTGAAGTAATTCTTCAGAACTCGCTCGCGCACACAAAGCCCGCAACTTGCGTTGCGGGCTTTTTCTTTTGGGGCGTCGGCCCAAATGAAAAAGGCCGACTTTCGTCGGCCTTTCTGTGACTGAGTCACAGTCCGGGGATCAGTGGCCGGAAGGACCTTCTGCACCCATACCGGTTTCGGAGCGAATTTGCTGCGCTTCGAAATCAGCACGTTCCTTCTTGGCTTGGTCGCTGTTGTCCAAGATCGAGAACAACCAGACGCCCACAAAGCCAATCGTCATGGAGAACAGTGCAGGCGAGCTGTACTGGAACCATGCAGAGCCCTTGGCATAGCCCAGCGTTGCCTCCCACACGGCAGGCGACACGATGGTCAGACCCACGGAGCTGATCAAGCCCAGGAAGCCACCGATCACAGCGCCCTTGGTGGTGCAACCCTTCCACATCATGGACAGGAAGAGCACAGGGAAGTTGGCCGATGCGGCAACCGCGAAGGCCAGCGACACCATGAAGGCAATGTTCTGCTTCTCGAACGCAATACCCAGCGCCACAGCGATCACACCCAGCGCAGCAGTCGTCAGGCGGGACACTTTCAGCTCGGATGCGCTGTCAGCCTTGCCCTTCTTCAGCACCACAGCGTAGATGTCGTGCGACACCGCCGAGGCACCGGACAGTGTCAGACCTGCCACCACCGCGAGGATGGTTGCGAAAGCCACCGCCGAGATGAAGCCGAAGAACACGTCACCACCGACGACCTTGGCGACCAGCACCGCAGCCATGTTGGCACCGCCCTTCAATCCACCCTTGGCATCGAGGAACTCGGGGTTCGTCAGAACCAGCGTGATCGCGCCGAAGCCAATGATGAAGATCAGGATGTAGAAGTAGCCGATCCAGGTGGTCGCCCAGAACACCGACTTGCGAGCTTCCTTGGCATCAGGCACCGTGAAGAAGCGCATCAGGATGTGAGGCAGGCCAGCGGTACCGAACATCAGAGCCATGCCGAAGCTGATGGCGGAGATGGGGTCCTTGATGAAGCCACCGGGGCCCATGATGCCTTGACCCACCTTGGCCGGATCGATCTTCTGTGCAGCTTCCAGAGCGGATGCAGCACTGGCGACCGCCTCTGGCGATGAGGCAGCGGCTGCGGCAGAAGCGGCTGCAGCCAAAGCCACATCCTTGCCCTTCGCGGACAGCATCGCCTTGACTTCCACACCCTTGGCAAACAGTGCCTCAGGCGAGAAACCGAACTGGCTCAGCACCATGAAGGCCATGAAGGTCACGCCAGACAACAGCAAGCAAGCCTTGATGATCTGCACCCAGGTCGTCGCGGTCATGCCACCGAACAACACGTACACCATCATCAGCACGCCCACCAGCACCACTGCAACCCAGTAATCCAGGCCGAACAGCAGTTTGATCAGCGAGCCTGCGCCCACCATCTGAGCAATCAGGTAGAAAGCCACCACCACCAAGGTACCCGAGGCCGCAAAGGCACGGATGGGGCCTTGCTTGAAGCGATAGCCTGCCACGTCAGCAAAGGTGAACTTGCCGAGGTTACGCAGACGCTCCGCCATCAGGAAAGTGATGATAGGCCAGCCCACCAGGAAGCCGATGGAGTACAGCAGGCCATCAAAGCCACTGGCCATCACCGCTGCGGTGATACCCAGGAACGACGCCGCCGACATGTAGTCACCAGCGATGGCCAAACCGTTCTGGAAGCCGGTGATGCCGCCGCCACCCGTGTAAAAGTCGGCTGCCGAACGCGTCTTGGCAGCCGCCCATTTCGTGATCCACAGCGTTGCGGCCACGAACACGGCAAACATGATGATGGCGGTGTAGTTGGTGGCCTGCTTGGTCGTCTGACCCAGGTCACCACCCGCCGCCATCGCCCCACCAGCGGCCATCAGGCCAGCCAGCGCGAGGAGTGCTTTTTTATTTCCGAACATCACTTGGACTCCTCTTTCAGGATTTCAGCTGTCAGTGCGTCGAACTCGGTGTTCGCACGGCGCACATAAAAGCCGGTAATCAGCACCGTGAACACGATGACACCCATCCCCAACGGCACGCCGAGGGTGGTGACACCGGCGCCCAAGCGCTGTGCCAAGAAAGGTTTGTTGAAAGCGATCAAAGCGATGAAGCCGTAATAGACGATCAACATCACGATGGCCAAGGTCCATCCAAACGAGCTACGTTTGGCCTTCAACTCTTGGTATTTCGGGTTCTTTCCGATACGGGCGATTGCCGAATCTGTCATTGCACACTCCTGGTCGATCGTGTCGACTCGTTTGACGAATGCTGGACCGCAGAGGGACATGCGGGGGTCTCGCGATCGAGCTGGCCTGACCAAACGGCATGTCCCCGGGATCGAATTGCCTGATTCAGGCAACACCATCCCAAGCCAGGTCATAAAACCTGGCTGCGAGGCGCTTGGTGAGGGGTCTAAGCGGGCATCAGCCGGGTAGGTCGATGCCCGTCAGACCATCAGTTGCTTTGTGCCAACTGGTCCAGAATGGCGGGGTTTTCCAAAGTGCTGGTGTCTTGCGTGACCACCTCACCCTTGGCGATGACGCGCAGCAGGCGGCGCATGATCTTGCCCGAGCGGGTCTTAGGCAGGTTGTCACCGAAACGGATGTCTTTGGGCTTGGCAATCGGGCCAATTTCCTGACCCACGTGATTGCGCAATTCGGCCGCAAGTTGCTTGGCTTCTTCACCCTCGGGGCGAGGACGCTTGAGCACCACGAAAGCACAGATGGCTTCACCGGTCAGGTCGTCTGGACGCCCCACAACGGCGGCTTCAGCCACCAGGGGATGAGACACCAGCGCAGATTCGATTTCCATCGTGCCCATACGGTGACCGGACACGTTCAACACGTCGTCGATCCGGCCTGTGATGGTGAAGTAACCCGTCTTCTCGTCACGGATGGCACCGTCACCAGCCAGGTAGTACTTGCCACCAAAGTCAGCGGGGTAGTAGCTCTTCTTGAAACGCTCCGGATCGCCCCAGATGGTGCGGATCATGGAAGGCCAGGGCTTGCGCACAACCAGCACACCGCCTTGCCCCCATGGCACTTCCTTGCCGGTTTCATCGACCACCGCAGCATCGATGCCAGGGAATGGCAGCGAGCAGGAGCCGGGCGTCAAGGCGTGAGCGCCGGGCAGAGGCGTGATCATGTGACCACCCGTTTCGGTCTGCCAGAAGGTGTCAACGATCGGGCAACGGCCGCCACCGATTTCGCGGTGGTACCACTCCCAAGCTGCGGGGTTGATGGGTTCACCTACGGTGCCCAGCAGACGCAGCGAGCCGAGGTCGAAGTTGCGAGGATGCACATCGGCATTCGACTCGGCAGCCTTGATCAGCGCACGAATGGCTGTGGGCGCGGTGTAGAAGATGGAGACCTTGTGCGACTGGATCATGCGCCAGAAGCGAGAGGCATCGGGGAAAGTTGGCACACCTTCAAAAACCACCTGCGTACCGCAGTTGGCCAGAGGGCCGTACGCCACATAGGTGTGACCAGTGACCCAGCCGATGTCGGCGGTGCACCAGAACACGTCATCGGACTTCAGATCGAAGGTCCACTTGGTGGTCAGGGCAGCGTGCAGCAGGTAGCCACCGGTGCTGTGTTGCACGCCCTTGGGCTTGCCGGTCGAACCAGATGTGTAGAGCAGAAACAGCGGATGCTCGGCTTCGACCCACTCTGGCGCGCATTCGTCAGACTGGGTGGCCAACAGTTCATCCACCCACAGGTCGCGACCAGCGGTCATGGCAACGTTGCCGCCCGTGCGCTTGACGACCAGAACCTGACGGATGGAGTCGCAACCACCCAGGTTGATGGCTTCATCAACAATGGACTTCAGTGGCAAGGTCTTGCCACCGCGAACTTGCTCATCGGCCGTGATGACCATGACTGCGCCAGCATCTTCGATGCGGTCACGCAGGCTTTGAGCGGAGAAACCACCAAACACCACAGAGTGGGTGGCACCGATGCGAGCGCATGCCTGCATGGCGACGACGCCATCCACGGACATGGGGAGATACAACACGACGCGATCGCCCTTCTTGACACCCTGAGCCTTCAGAGCATTGGCCAAGCGGGAAACGCGGCTCAACAAATCCTTGTACGTGACTTGCGTGACCTTGCCATCGTCTGCTTCAAAGATGATGGCGACCTTGTCACCATGACCAGCCTCGACATGGCGGTCCAAGCAGTTGTACGAGGCGTTCAGCAGGCCATCGTCAAACCACTTGTAGAAGGGGGCTTGGCTCTCATCAAGCGCCTTGGTGAACGGCTTTTGCCAGGTCAAGAACTCGCGGGCCAGACGGGCCCAGTAAGCGGCGTGGTCTTTTTGAGCCTCCGCGCAAAGTTCGTCATAGGCTGCACGGCTACCGATGTGAGCGGAACGTGCAAAGGCCTCGGGTACGGGATAGAGGTTGGTCTGGTTAGAACCAGTCATGTCTGTAGCTCCTGGAGTCGGCGCTTGTGGCACCTAGTGTCAATCTGAAAGAGCCATCACATCTTGCATGTTGACCCTTACAGGCCTACACAATGCCCCTAACTCCAGAATTTGTTACCTCGGACTTTCCCGACAAAGCACGAAAAAATGCAAAGGCTTCTCTGAAAAATACGCAATCCCTCACTTGGACATTGGCGATAACACTGAGAACCCTGTCGGGCGCAGCCCACACACCCCAAACCTAGCAATAACCCTTACCGATATAACCCGAGCGAAGTGCCAGAGCGCCGTTCAGAACATTACTGCTCGCCCCACAACTTTGCATAACGCGTACTGGGATGAAGCATCCCTTCCAATTTCTCCCAGCGCTGAGGCTCATCTACCCCAGATGCATGCAAGGCATTTCGCCCCAAACCCAGCTTTTCACCTTCCAACTGGAATCCCATGAATGACAGGATGGTCGGGTAGAAATCAAAATAGGCCATGCGTTGGTTGATCTGCCCCGGCCGATCAGAGGGGTAAAACAGGTTATAGGGCGAACGCTCCGACACCTTCGCCAGCTGCGCCGCGACAGGGTTCTTCATCGCCAGGTGATCTCCCAAAATCACCACCTTGATGCGTGACTGCCACCCGCGATCTTCGATGTGCTGCAACAGGCGAGACACAGCAGTCACCGAGCAACGGACCACGCCACCGAATCCGTTGAAGCCGTGCGATGGCCCGCATGAGCGGTTCTCAAACCCATCCGGGCCATGGGTGTCGATCGTGAGCACCCGAGTTCGACACCAAATGCTGTAAGTGGTTGATTTGACTAGGTTGACCTAGTCAGCGTGCCACTACAGGAGGGATAACTGGAGTTCGTTGCTGAGCTTTTTGACCTTCAAGGCGGCCATGGTGGCGGCCTGATCTTGG
>NZ_JBLIZW010000015.1:0-31916 GCF_048860245.1 Aquabacterium sp.
AGGCCCGTGGCCCGCAATTGGCCGGTGCCGGTGCACCCTATGGTCAGCAGTTCAACCAGGCCGACAGCCGTGATGCCTTCGCGCAGCCGATGCAGCGCCAGGGCTTTGACGCCGCGCCCGCCGCTGTCGGTGCCGCTGCCACAGGTGCGGCCGTGGGGGGCAACCTGAACAACGTGCCGGCTGGTTTCGACGCCGAAGGCTTCCAGCGCATTGCCAAGATGATCTTCATCCGCCTGCAGGCTGCCAACGACGCTGGCAACGTGGAAGATCTGCGCAAGTTCACCACGCCGGAGTTGTTTGCGTCACTGCGCCTCGATTTGCAAGAGCGCGGCAGTGCACCCAACCAGACCGACGTCATGCAACTGGATGCCGAACTGGTGGATACCGCCCAGGAAAACGGGCAGTGGGTGGCGTCGGTGCGCTTCCATGGCCTGATTCGTGAAGAGGTGAACGCGGGTGCGCAGCCGTTCAATGAACTGTGGCACCTGGTCAAACCGGTGCAAGGCGATGCCGACTGGGCGATCGCGGGCATCACACCGTTGGATGCCTGACACTTTTGGGGTGCAGGGGTACTACGGGCTGCAGTAAACGGGTTAAAGACTTATAACATTCGCAACGTGTTTAACCCTTGCGTCGCAGATGGCTGGTCTGCCTGTGACGCCCCTGCATGACGATCCCGGCCCCAGGTTCTTCTGATGCTGTTGCTCCGGCTGCCTACGACGGCCCAAGGAGCTTGCTACGGCGTTTGCCCAGTGCGCTGTTGCTCAGCATGCTGGCGCTGTTGGTGCTGGTGTGGCGCTGGCCTGCGGAGTGGTCCGGCCTGGTGCCCCTGGATGTCTTTCCGGTGGCGTTGCACACCTTCACCGAATTTGCCGCCATCGTGGCGGCCCTTCTGGTCTTCTTCGTGGCTTGGCATGCCAACAACGGTCTGCTGCCAGCCAACGTGGCCAAACTCGCATGTGGGTTCTTGGCGGTCGGCTTGATCGATGTGGGACACGTGCTGTCCTACAGCGGCATGCCGGACTTCGTCACGCCTTCCGGCATCGAAAAGGCCATTCATTTCTGGCTGGTTGCGCGGTATGTGGGGGCTGCCACCTTGCTGTGTGTGGCATTGCAGCCTGATGCCGGGCCCATTTCAGACGCTCAGCGCAACGTGTTGTTGGCTGGTGCCTTGACGCTGACAATGGCCGTTTATGCCCTGAACCTGTTTGCGCCCGAGGTCTGGCCTTCAACTTTTGTGGCGGGGGTGGGGCTGACGCCTTTCAAGGTGGTCCTTGAATATGGCGTGGTCATGGTGACCCTGGCAGCTGCGGTTCTGTTCTGTCGCAGCGAGGTGCGACACCGCGCCTACAGCGTCACCGATTTGTGCACGGCAGCGCTGATCACGGTGCTGTCCGAGTTGTGTGTGACGCTGTACACGCACGTGGGCGATGTGTTCATGCTCATGGGGCATGTGTACAAGATCATTGCCTATTTCTTCATCTATCGGGCGGTCTTTGTCACCGCAGTGCGCGAGCCCTACCGCCTGCTTCAGTTTGAAGTTCAGGAGCGACGGGAGGCAGAAAAGCGTGCTTCGTTTTTGGCGTATCACGATGCCCTGACGCAGTTGCCGAACCGGGAGCTGGCGCGAGATCGCTTTGTGCAAGCGACGGCCGACGCCCGGCGCCACGGCAACAGCGTGGCCCTGGTTTTTCTGGATCTGGATCACTTCAAGAACATCAATGATTCTTTGGGGCACGCCGTGGGCGATTTGCTGCTGTGTGAGGTGGCGCATCGACTCGTTGCCAGTGTGCGCGGGGGCGACACGGTCAGTCGCCAGGGGGGCGATGAGTTTCTGTTGATCCTCAAGGACGTCCAGCACGCCGACGAGGTGGGGGCGCTGGTCGGGAAGCTGATTGAGCGTCTGGTGTTGCCGATCACGCTGGACGGACAAGAGTTGACGACGTCGGCCTCAGCCGGGATCGCGATTTACCCCGGAGACAGCGACGAGTTCGATGTGCTGATGCAGCAAGCTGATACCGCCATGTATCGGGCCAAGGAAGAGGGACGCAATACCTGGCGCTTCTATGACGAGGCCATGAATGCCGCCTCGCTGGAAAAGCTCGACATCCGCAATGGCTTGCGCCACGCCTTGCAGGCCCATCAGCTTCAGCTGGTCTACCAACCCCAGGTCAACTTGACCACGGGCAAATTGGTCGGGCTGGAAGCCTTGCTGCGCTGGAAGCATCCCGAGAAGGGCTTCGTGTCGCCAGCCAAATTCATCCCTGTGGCCGAAGACAGCGGCCTGATCGTCCCCATCGGTGAATGGGTGATGCGCGAGGCCTGTCGTCAGGCCGCCATCTGGCACCGATCCGGGCTGGATGACGTGGCCATGGCGGTGAATCTCTCGGCCGTGCAGTTCAAGCGAGGTGATGTCGAGCAGGTGGTGGCTTCGGCGCTGGAGGCATCCGGCTTGCCGCCCTCCTTGCTGGAGTTGGAGCTGACGGAATCCGTGCTGATCAGTGATCCGGAAAACGTGCAGTCACGGCTGATGCAGCTGAAGGACTTGGGCGTGCGGCTGGCGATCGACGATTTCGGCACGGGCTACTCCAGCTTGTCCTACCTGAAGCGGTTTTCGGTGGACAAGCTCAAGATTGACCAGAGCTTTGTGCACGACCTGGAGTTACACCCCGACGAGGTGGCCATTGTGCGCGCCATCATCCAGATGGCCGCGGGCTTGGGCTTGTCCACCATCGCCGAGGGCGTTGAAACCGAGGGCATGATGAAGCAGCTTCAGGCGCTTGGGTGCGACGAGGCCCAAGGCTATTGGGTGGCTCGCCCCATGTCCGCCGAGGCCTTCGAGGAATGGTGGGATCAGCACAACCGTCAGTCGGTGTGATCGTCATCGGCGGCCAGGAAACCGCCGCTTTGATGCGCCCACAGTCGGGCATACAAGCCGCCGCGTGCCAGCAACTCGTGGTGTGAGCCTTCTTCCACGATGCGCCCTTGGTCGAGCACGATCAGGCGGTCCATGGCGGCAATGGTGGACAAGCGGTGCGCAATGGCCACCACGGTCTTGCCTTCCATCAGCGAGTACAGGCTGGCCTGAATGGCGGCTTCGACCTCCGAATCCAGCGCGCTGGTGGCTTCGTCCAGCAACAAGATCGGGGCGTCTTTCAGCATGACGCGTGCAATCGCAATGCGCTGGCGCTGGCCGCCTGACAACTTGACGCCGCGTTCGCCCACGTGCGCGTCGTAGGCCGTGCGGCCCTTCGGATCACTGAGCGACTGGATGAACGCATGGGCCTCGGCGCGGATGGCGGCTTGCACCATGGCCTCATCCGAGGCGTCCGGCCGACCGTACAGGATGTTGTCCCGTACCGAGCGGTGCAACAGGGACGTGTCTTGCGTGACCATGCCGATTTGTGCGCGCAAGCTGTCTTGTGTGACCTGGGCAATGTCCTGCCCATCGATCAGGATGCGACCTTGCGGCACATCGTAGAAACGCAGCAGCAGGTTCACGATGGTGGACTTGCCCGCGCCCGATCGGCCCACGACACCAATCTTTTCGCCGGGGCGGATGTGCAGGTTCAGGTGGTCGATGACGCTGCGGTCGCCGCCATAACCAAAGCTCACGTCTTCGAAACGGATTTCGCCTTGGGGCACATGCAGCGGGGCAGCCTGGGGGGCATCGACCACAGTATGGGGGCGCGACAAGGTGTTGATGCCATCCTGCACGGTGCCCACATGCTCAAACAGCATGGCCACTTCCCACATCATCCAGTGCGAGATGCCATTGAGGCGCAGGGCCATGGCGGTGGCCGCGGCGACCGCACCAATGCCCACTTGGCCTTGCGTCCACAACCACAGGGTCATGCCGGCGGTCGAGAGGATCAGCAGCATGCTCAGCGTGTGGTTGACCACCTCGAAGCCGCTGACCAAGCGCATCTGGCCGTGAACGGTGGCCATGAAGTCCTGCATGGCCGACCGGGCGTAGCCGGCTTCACGGTTGGCATGCGAAAACAGCTTGACCGTGGCGATGTTGGTGTACGCGTCGGTGATGCGGCCGGTCATCAGCGAGCGGGCATCTGACTGCGCCCGCGCCATGCGGCTGAGTCGCGGCACAAAGTAGCTCACCGACAGCACGTACAGGGCCAGCCAGCCCAGAAAGGGCAGGATGAGGGTCAGATCGAAGCTGCCGACCACCGCGGTCATGGTCAGGAAGTAGATGCCCACAAACACCAAGATGTCGCCCACGATGAAGCAGGTGTCGCGCACCGCCAGGGCCGTCTGCATCACTTTGGTGGCGACCCGCCCGGCAAACTCGTCCTGGTAAAAGCTCATGCTTTGACCCAGCATGAGGCGATGGAAGTTCCAGCGCAACTTCATGGGGAAGTTGCCCGCCAGGGTCTGGTGTTTGAGCGTGGTTTGCAGCCACACCGCCAGCGGGCTGGCCAGCAGGACGCCGGCGAGCATCAGCAACTTGTCGCTGGCTTGCGTCCACAGTTGCTGTGGTGGCACGGCACTGAGCCAGTTCACGATGCTGCCCAGCATGTTGAACAGCAATGCCTCGAAGGCCCCGATGAGGGCGGTCAGCAGCGTCATCCCGAGCAGGTAGGGCCGCATGCCCTGTGTGCCCGCCCAGATGAAGGCAAAAAAGCCCTTGGGTGGCGTGGCAGGTGGGGTGTCGGGATAGGGGTGAACGAGGTTCTCGAACCAACTCAGCACAAACAGGGCTCCGCAGCAGCGTCTCAAACGGTCAAGCGTACCGCTTTTGGACGGTGCCGTGGCCTCAAGGGGCTTGGATCGAGCGCGATTGCTTGTGGTTGGATGCCGCGAGGTAGTTCAGCAACTGGCGCGCCTGCTCGTTGCCGATGGTGGCTTCGGCCAACAGGAAGCCGCCAATTTCACCAATGCCGATCACGAGGTTGGCGCCGGCTGCCTCGAGGTAGGGGCGCTGTCCTGGGTCCAGTAACTCGGCAATGATGCGGGCTTGCGGCGCATGCTGACGGGCGACCAGGCAGTTCACGGCCGTCAGGGCATCGGCATTTTGTTTCTCACCGTAATTCGCCAGCACCACCACCGTGTCGGCTTGCGGCAGACAGGCGCGGTCAATGGCTTCACCTCGGATGGGGTAAGGCGAGCGCGTGAAGGTCAGCAAGGGGTCATCGATCGGTTTGTGTTCCAGGTCGGCCATGACCAGCACCGGTGCATGGGCGTATTGCGCATCGGCGCGGAGGGTCTGGACGATGTGGGGCCCCTTGAGGTTCCAGCCGATGATCACGATGTGGTGGTGCAGGCGGTGCATAGTCAACCCCATGTCTTCTCGGACTTTGCGCTCGATGAGGACGGCCGCGGCCAGCGCACACAGCAACGCGGTCAGCAATTTGGAGACGATGACGGCCAGGCCCATCACCATGCGCCCAGCGTCGGTTTGAGGCGCAACGGCGGAATCGCCCGAGGTGGTCATTGTGACCAGCAGGCCGTAGGTGGCGTCAGAAAACGTGTGTATCCGGGGGCTGTGGCCGACTTCGAAGACGTAGATCAGCCCGGCGCACGCCAGCCAGACCACGACAAACACGCCCGTCAGCTCGACGATGAAACGGTAGCGAGCCACCGCCATCAAGCGGATGAACATCTGCACCCAAGTTGAGCGGCTTGTCTGCACGGGGAACCTCCCACGCAACACCACGATGAGCCCAGTCTATGACCGGACTCAGTCTTTCGGACAAGGGGCAGACCCGCATGAGGCGGGCATTTTTTCGCGGACTCAGTAAATCTGAGGCACGAACAGCTCGTCTGGCACCGGGTGGCGGATGTAGTCCTCGCGCCGTTCGCGCTCGGGCAGGATCACGGGCTCATGGTCGACTTCGTGGTAATCGAACTGCGACAGCAGGTGGCTGATGCAGTTGAGCCGGGCGCGTTTCTTGTCAACGGCCTGCACCACCCACCAGGGTGCTTCGGGGATGTGGGTGCGCTCCAGCATCACTTCCTTGGCGCGGGTGTAGTCTTCCCAGCGGCGACGGCTTTCCAGGTCCATCGGGCTGAGCTTCCATTGCTTGAGCGGGTCGTGGATGCGACCCAGGAAGCGGATGTTCTGCTCTTCGTCGGTGATCGAGAACCAGTACTTGATGACGCGGATGCCGCTGCGTACCAGCATCTTTTCAAACTCGGGCACCGAGCGGAAAAACTCTTCCAGTTCGTCGTCGGAGCAAAAGCCCATCACGGTTTCCACGCCGGCGCGGTTGTACCAGCTGCGGTCAAACAGCACGATCTCACCGGCAGCGGGCAGGTGCGCCACATAGCGCTGGAAGTACCACTGGGTCTTTTCACGGTCGTTGGGGGCGGGCAGGGCGGCCACACGGCACACGCGGGGGTTCAGGCGCTGGGTGATGCGCTTGATGGCGCCGCCCTTGCCTGCGGCATCGCGCCCCTCAAAAATCACCACGACGCGTTGGCCGCTGTGCACCACCCAGTCCTGCAGCTTGACCAGCTCGCCCTGCAGGCGAAACAGCTCGCGGAAGTACACCTGCCGCATGCGACGGTCTTCCTCGCTCTGAGGTTGAGCAATACCATCTTGCAGCCGGTCATCAATCTCCATCTCCAGCTCTTCGTCGTAGCTGTCGATCACGTCTTCTTGCAGGCGGCGGATCAGGTCGGCGTCGATGTTCTGCTGTTTGGGATTCGGGCTCATGCGGGACTCGGTACAGGTTGAACGGTTAATTTTTCACATTGCCATAAAGATATGTCCTCAGCATGAACACGTGAGCAGATCGCTCGGAAACGCGTGGTCAAGCGGTGACACTCAATTAATGCACATCTGTGCACATAATCTCGACCTCATGCATCCAACCGGGAGCGTCCGTCGCTCCGTTTACCCATGATTCAAAGCATTACCCGTTTCTGCAAGGCGACGTTCGCCTCTGTGGTGCTGGCGGTCAACACCGTGGTGGGCTTCACATTGATGATTCCCTTTGTGATTGCCAAGCTCTTGTTGCCCTTCACCTTTGTCCGCAAGATTTGCGACACGGGCCTGCGGACCATCGCCGAAACCTGGATTGGCGTGAACTGCTTCTGGATGAACACCGTGGGGCGCACACGCTGGCATGTGTCCGGACACGACCAGTTCCCCTATCAAGGCTGGTATCTGGTCAGTGCCAACCACCAAAGCTGGGTCGACATCCTGGTGCTGCAGTGGGTGTTCAACCGCCGCATTCCCCTGCTGAAGTTCTTCATCAAGCATGAATTGATTTATGTGCCCATCATCGGCCTGTGCTGGTGGGCTCTGGACTTCCCGTTCATGAAGCGTCGTGGCGGGGCCAGCGCGCAGAAGGATCTGGAGACCGCTCGCAAGGCGTGCGAGAAGTTCCGCGTCATCCCCACTTCGGTGATCAGCTTCATGGAAGGCACCCGCTTCACCAAGGGCAAGCATGCCCAGCAGAAGTCGCCGTATCAAAACCTGCTCAAGGCCAAAACCGGCGGCGTGTGCATGGCGCTGGAAACCATGGGCGACATGTTCAACTGCTTGGTGGACGTGACCATCGTGTACCCGCATGGCATCCCCACCTTTACCGATTTGCTGACCGGCAACCTGGAAGAGGTGGTGGTCAAGGTGCGTGAAGTGCCCATTCCCAAGATCGTGCTGCTCAACGAGAAGGGTGAACCTGCTTCGCGTCAGGTGGTGCAAGCCTGGGTGGATGAAATGTGGACTGCCAAGGATCGCGAGATCACGGAGATCAAGGCCAGTTTCTCCCGCCAGTGATGGCTGGCGAGGACCATGAAAAAAGGCCGGGTCGCTGTCCAGCGCCCGGCCTTTTTTTGTGCATGGGGTAGCGGCTTCAGTTCCCTGCCGATGCCGCAGAGGCGGCGGGTGCAGCCTTCAAGGGCTTGACCAGACGATCAAACTGAGCCGGGGCCACGTATTGCAGCAATTCCTTGCCTTCGGTGTCCAGAGACAGGTCCAGGCCGTGTGCGGGGTAGAGGAAGTGCTCCAGGTGCCCGTTGCTGCGCACGCGCTCAGCCGGTTGCCCGAAACGTGCCAGAACGGTGGCCTCATCCAGGTTGGCCTGCGGAATGAAGCTCATGGCAATCAACGGTGCCTTCATGGCTTCAGCCAGATCTTCGGGCGTGAGTTTGTACTTGCGGGTGGTGCTTTCCATGAACTCGGCCTTCAGGGCGCGCTCACGCATGCCTTGGATGACATCGGCCGGCAGGTCGGCGGTCAGTACCACTTTGCCGGTGATGAAACCGGCCGCAGCGGGGTCGACAAAGGCTTCCAGCATGCCGGCTTCACCTGGGGCCGCGATGATGGCCACTTCCATGTCCTGACCCCAACGCTGGCGGGCGTCGGCCAGCGTGCTGGCTTGTCCGGCGGGACCCAATGTGAGCCCCATCACGCGGCTGGCACCATTGGGAAGCACTTCAATCTGCCAAGGCAGCACACTGGCAACTTGTTGCGCGGCCGGGTCAGGCTTTTGAAACAACTGCCCCCCCGCCACGATCAGGGCGCTCACGCCCAAGGCTGCAGCCACCAGGCCGCTCACAATCCAGACTTGCTTCATTGCGTTGTGTGTTCAGGTGATTTGAAAGTGTGCTGCCACGCTTGGCGAAGCAAGGTCTTCTGGACCTTGCCCATGGCGTTGCGCGGCAATTCAGCTTGAACAAAGACGCGCTTGGGAACTTTGAAGTTGGCCATCGTGTCTTTGAGATGCCGAATGATCGCAGCTTCCTCCAGTGTCTGACCTGATTCAGGAACAACAATCGCAATCACACCTTCACCGAAGTCCGGATGCGGCACGCCCACCACAGCCGACTCGGCAACGCCCGGGAGCTTGTCGATGGCACTTTCGATTTCTGCCGGGTAGACGTTGAAGCCGCCACTGATGATCAGGTCTTTGGCGCGACCCGACAGGTGCACATACCCCAGCGCGTCCACATGGCCGACATCGCCGGTTTTGAACCAGCCATCCGCGGTGAAGGACTCGGCGGTCTTGTCCGGCATGCCCAGGTAGCCTGAGAAGACGTTGGGGCCGCGAACTTCCACTTCGCCCATGGCATCGGTGGTGCGCACCGCACCCGCACCATCCACGATTCGCACCTGCACGCCTGGCAGGGGGCGTCCCACGCTGCCGGTCACGCGCAGGCCATCGCCGGGGCGGCAGGGGTTGGAGCACAACATGCCGGTTTCGCTCATGCCGTAGCGTTCCAGGATGGTGTGGCCGGTTCTCTGGGCAAAGGCTTCGTGGGTCGCTGCCAGCAGCGGCGCTGACCCGCTGATGAACAAACGCATGTGCCGTGTGGCCTCGGCGGTGAGCTCGGGGGCTTGCAGCAGGCGCACGTACATCGTGGGCACGCCCATGAACAGCGTGGCTTGCGGTGGGCGCGAGTCGGCGATGGTGCTCAGCACCGAGGCCGGGTCGAACTTGTTGAGCCAGCGCATGGGGGTGCCTGCCAGCAGTGCGCAGTGGCATGCCACGAACAAGCCATGAATGTGAAAGATGGGCAGCGCGTGGACCAGGCAGTCGTCGTAGCGCCAGTCCCAGTAGCGCAGCAGCGTGCGGGCATTGCTCAAGAGGTTGCCGTGCGAGAGCATGGCCCCCTTGCTGCGGCCCGTGGTGCCTGAGGTATACAGAATCGCCGCGAGGTCGTCGGGCTGACGGTCAGCCACGGCGTGGCGATCGCTGTGCAGGCTGGCGTGTGACAGCAGGCTGCCGGTGCGGTCTGTGCCCAGGGTGAACAGATGGTCCACGCCACCGTGTGCGGCAATCGGGATGACCCATTCCTGATCCTCGGGCCGACAGACCAGAACGGCCGGTTGGGCATCGCCCACAAAGTATTCCAGCTCGGCTGCGCGGTAGGCCGGGTTCAGGGGCAAGTAGGTGCAACCAGCGCGCAAGGTGGCGAGGTACAGCAAGAGCGACTCGACCGACTTGTCGACATGCGCTGCCACCACTGGGGGTCGATCGTCCACGCCTTGCAGGTGCAGGCTGTCGAGCAGGTTGGCCAGCATGGCCGTGGCGCGTTCCAGATCGCGCCAGGTGTAGGCCCTGCCATCCTCACAGAAGATGGCAGGATCTTGATCGGTTGCGGGCCAAGCCGCACGCAGGGCGTGAAACAGATTCATGAGCAGCGTTCCTTTTGGCTCTGTGTGCGGCGGGGCTGGCAGGATCAGACGTCGATGGCTTGCGCCGAGCCCGCCACCTTGCGCAATTCGTACTTCTGAATCTTGCCGGTCGAGGTCTTGGGCAGTTCACCAAACACGATGGCCTTGGGCACCTTGAAGCCGGCCAGATGCGCCTTGCAGTGGGCAATGATGTCGTCCACGGTGACATCGGCGCCGGCCTTCAGTTCGATGAAGGCACAGGGTGTTTCGCCCCACTTCGGATCAGGTTTGGCAACCACGGCAGCCGCCATCACGGCCGGGTGACGGTACAGCACATCTTCCACTTCGATGGACGAGATGTTCTCGCCACCCGAGATGATGATGTCCTTGCTGCGGTCCTTGATCTTCACGTAGCCATCGGGGTAGATGACGGCCAGATCGCCCGTGTGGAACCAGCCGCCGGCAAACGCGTCTTCGGTGGCTTTCGGGTTCTTGAGGTAGCCCTTCATGGTGATGTTGCCGCGGAACATGATTTCACCCATGGTCTCGCCATCAGCCGGCACGGGCTGCATGGTCAACGGGTCCAGCACGGACACGCTGCGTTGCAGGTGGTAATTGACGCCCTGGCGTGCATTCAGGCGGGCGCGTTCACCCACGTCCAGGTCGGCCCAGGCATCGTGCTTGACGCAGACCGAGGCCGGGCCATAGATCTCGGTGAGGCCGTACACGTGGGTCAGGTCAAAGCCCATTTGCTCCATGCCTTCGATCATGGCGGCAGGCGGTGCGGCGCCCGCCACCATGGCCTTGACCTGATGGGTCACGCCTTGGCGGATGTCGGCCGGGGCCGCCAGCATGGCCGAGTGCACGATGGGGGCCGCACAGTAGTGCGTGACCTTGTGGGTGCGGATGGCATCAAAGATGGACTTGGGGTCCACGCGGCGCAAACAGACGTTGACGCCGGCGCGCGCAGCCACCGTCCAGGGGAAGCACCAGCCGTTGCAGTGGAACATGGGCAGGGTCCACAGGTAGACCGCATGCTTGGGCATGTCCCATTCCAGAATGTTGGACACGGCGTTGAGCGCCGCGCCGCGGTGGTGATAGACCACGCCCTTGGGGTTGCCGGTCGTGCCCGAGGTGTAGTTCAGCGCGATGGCGTCCCACTCGTCGGTCGGGAACTGCCAGGCAAAGTCAGGGTCGCCACTGGCCAGCAGGTCGTCATACGTGACGCTGCCGATGTGCTTGACGGTGCCGCCATAGAGGGCGTCTTCCGTGTCGATGATGAGCACCGGATGCTTGCTTTGACGCATGCCCAGCGCGCGGCTCATCACAGCCGAGAACTCGGGGTCCACGATGATGGCCTTGGCCTCGCCGTGGTCCAGCATGAAGGCCAGGGCTTCGGCGTCGAGGCGGGTATTGAGGGTGTTGAGCACGGCCCCCGACATCGGCACGCCAAAGTGGGCTTCCACCATGGGGGGCGTATTGGGCAGCATGACCGCCACGGTGTCACCTTTGCCGATGCCGCGTTGCTGCAGCGCGCTGGCCAGTCGGCGGCAGCGGGTGTAGGTCTCAGACCAGGTTTGAGTCAGCGCACCGTGAATGATGGCCACGCGGTCGGGGTAGACCAGCGCCGAGCGCTCAATGTAGGACAGCGGGGTCAGTGCAGCGAAGTTCGCGTCGTTTTTCGGCAGGTCTTGCGAAAAGATGTCGGACATGAAAAGGCTCCTTTTGGGAAGCCAAGATCGTGCCCCGATTTACCCGCATGAGGTATCGGTCAATCCCCTCATTCTGAGGAGGCTTGATCGGAGTCAATTTCTGCGGTGACGCGAATGCGTGCGCCATGAACGCTGACGACCTGACCCGGGCGGATCTTGGCGGTTTTACGCAACTCGTCCTGACCATCTACTTGAACGCGGCCTTCTGCCACCATGACCTTGGCACGTCCCCCGCTGTCAGCCAGACCGCAGGCCTTGAGCAAGCGGTCCAAAGTGATGAATTCACCGCGCACGGGAAAGGTGATTTGCTGGATGGGGGGCATGAAATGTCGAGCTTCGGTTGTCAGTCGCCAGTTTAGCGGCATGCCATTTGGCCTGCGGAGTCAATTTGCTTGTCCGGTTTGGTCAATGTTCGTCGAACGCGGTTCGTTATCTTTGCGCATCCTCCACAGGCGCTGAATTGAGGGCAACTCAGGGTTGTTGCGGAAGTCTTCGGGCTGCAGGATGCCCCGGAAGCATGCACAATCGCGAAATTGTGGGTCGCGTTGTATTCAGATTTGGGCGGCCCGTTGATTCAATCCGTATTTTTGTCCCGTGTGGACCGTTCTGCCATGAGCATGAAGAAGACCGATCTCGAAAAAAACAAAGCATTCAAGCTCCGTGATGGCGTGCGCTATGCCGGGACGCCCGATCGCTTTGCCGCTG
The DNA here is from genome assembly GCF_048860245.1 of Aquabacterium sp. Taxonomy (GTDB): domain Bacteria; phylum Pseudomonadota; class Gammaproteobacteria; order Burkholderiales; family Burkholderiaceae_C; genus Aquabacterium. The sequence continues at coordinate 12,499 of NZ_JBLIZW010000015.1, forward strand.
GCTCCGCGCCTGCATTGTCCCGTCGCGAGCAGCGCAAGCTGGATCACGCCGCTGGCTTGGTGCCGTTCGCCTGCAAGCTCCACAGTGATTTGGTGGATCAGCTCAACGGTCTGGCCCAAGGGCAAGCCTTGTCGGTCCATGAGTTGGTGGAGCGTTTGATCAAGGCGGGTCTGGCTTCTGAGGGCGTGGCACTGGTCTCGTCCAAGCCTGCGCCAGCCAAGGCCGAGTCCAAGAAGCCCGCCATCCAGTTGCCTGTGGTGAAGGCGCCAGCCAAGGCCGAGAAAAAGTCTGACAAGAAGGCTGCGCAAAAAGCCGAGAAAAAGGTCGAGAAAAAGGCCGAAGTGAAGGCTGAGAAAAAGATCGAGCAGAAGACCGAAAAGAAAGCCACCAAGGCAGCGCCAAAAAGCGCCGCGCCCGTGAAGGCTGACAAAGCGGTCAAGGTGGATCAAAAGCCTGCGGCCAAAAAGGCTGTGGCCAAGAAAGCGGTCGCTGCCACGAAGCCCGCAGCCAAGAAAGCCGCTTCCAAGGCAGCTCCAAAGGCCGCCCCCAAGGCAGCCGCCAAGCCTGCCGTGAAAGCCGCGGCGACCCCAACCCCGGCTGCTCGCAAAGCCGCCCGAAGCAAAACCTGAGGATCACTGATCCCGACCGATGGAGACCAGCATGAACCGTCCAATGATGCATGTCGTTGATCCGCAGACCGGCGAGTCCAAGCCCGAGGACATCCGACGCGTGTTCGAGTCACAGGGGCCAACGGCCCTGGCTTGGCGCACGTCGACCCTTGCCGAGCGGATTGACCGTCTCAAGCGTTTGCGTGATGGCATGCTGGCTCGCCAGCAAGACTTTTACGCGGCCTTCGAGAAGGACTATCGCAAGCCCGCGATCGAAGTCAACGGCACGGAATTCATGCCGGTGCTCGAAGAGATCCGCCACACCATTTCGAGCCTGAAGAAGTGGGCCCAGCCCAAGCGCGTGCGCCCCACCATCGGGACGCTGTTCACGTCCAGCTGGATCGAATACCAGCCGCGTGGTCGCTGCCTGATCATCGCGCCGTGGAACTTCCCGCTCAATCTGTGCTTCGGCCCGCTGGTGTCGGCCCTGGCAGCTGGCAATACCGCCATCCTCAAGCCCTCTGAAATGACGCCTGCGGTGAGCGCGGTCATGGCCGAGGTGATCGCGACCGTGTTCCAGCCGCACGAAGTGGCCTTGTTCGAGGGCAGTCTGCCTACGTCGCAGGCCTTGCTGGAGCTGCCCTTCGATCACATCTTCTTCACCGGCTCACCCGCTGTGGGCAAGGTGGTCATGACCGCTGCGGCCAAGCACCTGACCAGCGTGACACTGGAGCTGGGGGGCAAGTCGCCCGTCATCGTCGACGAAACCGCCAATTTGCGTCAGGCCGCCGAGGTGATGCTGTGGGGCAAGCTGACCAACTGTGGCCAGATTTGCGTGGCGCCCGACCACGTCTATGTGCATGAGTCGGTGAAAGACCGCTTCGTGGAAGAGTGCCGCAAGGTGTTGGCCGAGCGCTATGGCGCGACCCCGGAAGCGCAACGTGCCAGCCCTGACTTGACACGCGTCATCAACCAGCGTCACACCCAGCGCATTGGGGGGCTGCTGCAAGATGCCTTGTCCAAGGGTGCCAAGGCGCTGACCGGTGGTGAAGTGGATGTGGCGTCTTGCTACATCGCGCCGACGCTGCTGGATCAGGTGCCGCGCGATGCGGCCATCATGTCGGAAGAAATTTTCGGGCCCGTGCTGCCCGTCCTGACCTTCCGTCAGGTAGACGAGGTCGTGCACGCCATCAACGCCATGCCCAAGCCGCTGGCCCTGTACGTGTTCAGCCAGGACATGAAGCGCACACGCAGCATCCTGGCACGCACCAGCTCGGGTGGCGTGGCCATCAACCAGGTGGTCTTGCACTACGCGCAAGGCAATCTGCCCTTTGGTGGCGTGAACAACTCCGGGATCGGCAATGCCCACGGCGAGTTCGGCTTCAAGACCTTCTCGCATGAACGTGGCGTGCTCAAGGGCGGCATGATCAACGCCGCCAAGATGCTGTTCTACCCACCGTACACCCCGGCTAAAAAGCAGATGGTCACGCAGTTCCTCAAGATGCTGAAGCTGCCCTTGCCCTTCTGAGTTGGGGCTTTCGAGCGCTGAGACAGCGGCCTGGATGCCCGATAATCCCAGCCGTCTGTTTTCATAACAGCCCGCCTGTTGGCCTTGCGCCGGCCTGGCGGGCTTTTTGCATGCCCCGACGATCGTGGACATCTTCATTCAACAACTGATCAATGGCCTGGTGCTGGGCAGCATGTATGCCCTGGTGGCACTGGGCTACACCATGGTTTACGGCATCGTGAACCTCATCAACTTCGCACACGGCGAGGTCTTGATGGTCGGTGCCCTGGTGAGCTGGACGGTCGTCACCACCCTGGGTGACTCTGGGCTGCCGGGCTGGCTGCTGCTGGCAATCTCGGTGGTGGCAGCCATGGTGGCCTGCATGGCCCTGAACTATGTGATCGAAAAGCTGGCATATCGGCCTTTGCGCAATGCCCCCCGGCTGGCGCCGCTGATCACGGCCATGGGCATGTCCCTGCTGTTGCAGACCTTGGCCATGATCATCTGGAAGCCCGATTACAAGCCGTATCCCATTCTGCTCAATGACGAGCCCTATGAGTTCATGGGTGCCACCATCAACCTGGTTCAGATTCTGATCCTGGCCGTGACCGCCATGACCCTGGCGGGTCTGATGGCCTTGATTCATGGCACCAAGCTGGGTCGGGCCATGCGGGCCACGGCCGAGAACCCCAAAGTGGCCCAATTGATGGGCGTGCAGCCTGACAAGATCATTTCGGCCACCTTCATCATCGGCGCAGCCCTGGCTGCGCTGGCCGGTGTGATGTGGGCGGCCAACTATGGATCGGTTCAGCACACCATGGGCTTTTTGCCTGGCTTGAAAGCCTTCACGGCAGCAGTGTTCGGTGGCATCGGGAACCTGGCCGGGGCCATGGTGGGCGGCTTGTTGCTGGGTGTCATCGAGGCCATGGGTGCGGGCTACATCGGCGAGTTGACCGGCGATGTGCTGGGCAGCAACTACCAGGACATCTTTGCCTTTGCGGTCCTGATTCTGGTCTTGACCTTGCGGCCCCAAGGTCTGCTGGGTGAGCGCGTGGCCGATCGCGCCTGAGGAGTCAGACCATGTTGATGAACAAACGTCTGCCGGTGTTCCTGGTGTGCGCGCTGGCCTTGTGTGTCCTGCCGATTGCTTTGCAGGGCGTGGGGGAGGCCTGGGTCCGCATTCTCGATACGGCGCTGCTCTACATCTTGCTGGCGCTCGGCCTGAACATCGTGGTGGGGTTTGCTGGCCTGCTCGACCTGGGCTACATCGCGTTCTACGCGGTGGGTGCTTACCTGTTTGCGCTGCTGGCTTCGCCGCATCTGGTCGACAACCTGCCGGCCGTTGCGGCCCTGTTCCCGCAAGGGTTGCATCTGCCCCTCTGGCAAGCCTTGCCATTGGCGGCAGGGGTGGCGGCGCTGGCCGGCGTGTTGCTGGGAGCGCCCACTTTGAAGTTGAGAGGCGATTACCTGGCCATCGTGACCCTGGGCTTCGGTGAAATCATCCGCGTGTTCATGAACAACCTGGATGCCCCCATCAACATCACCAACGGACCCAAGGGCATCAGCAGCATCGAACCCATCCACATCGCGGGTGTGAGCCTGGGCGAGCCTTTGCAGGTGGCGGGCTTCACCTTGTATTCCGTGACGCTGTACTACTACTTGTTCCTGGCCATCGTGGTCGGGGCAGTGGTGATCTGCGGTCGTCTGCATGACTCTCGCCTGGGGCGTGCCTGGGTTGCCATCCGGGAAGACGAAATTGCCGCCAAGGCCATGGGGCTGAACACCCGCAACCTGAAGCTGCTGGCGTTTGGTTTGGGTGCTTCGTTCGGGGGCGTGGCGGGCGTGCTGTTTGCCAGTTTCCAGGGCTTCGTGTCACCCGAGTCCTTCAGCCTGCAAGAGTCGGTGATGGTCGTGGCCATGGTGGTGTTGGGCGGACTCGGGCACATTCCCGGGGTCATCCTGGGCGCCTTCTTGCTCGCGGCCTTGCCGGAGGTGCTGCGTCACGTGGCCGGCCCCTTGCAAGCCATGACTGATGGTCGACTGGACGCGGCCATCTTGCGCCAACTGCTGATTGCGCTGGCGATGATCGGCATCATGCTGGTACGCCCACGCGGTTTGTGGCCTTCGCCCCGACATGAAGACCAGTTGATCCCCAACCAGTCTGAGGGGCAAGCATGAGCCAGACGCTGTTGAATGTGGCGGGCGTGTCCAAACGGTTTGGTGGTTTGCAGGCGCTCAGCGATGTGGCCTTGACCATCCTGCCCGGTGAAGTGCATGGCCTCATCGGCCCCAATGGCGCGGGCAAAACGACGTTTTTCAATGTCATCACGGGCCTGGTGCCGTCGGATCAGGGCCGGTTTGAGCTGGCCGGGCGCACGTACAAGCCCACGGCTGTCCACAAAGTGGCGCAGGCAGGCATTGCGCGCACGTTCCAGAACATCCGCCTGTTTGCCGACATGTCCGTGCTGGACAACGTCCGCGTCGGGCGCCATGTGCGCACGCGGGTAGGTTGGTGGCAAGCCATCTTGCGCACCCAGGCCTTTCGGGCGGAAGAGCATCAGATCACCCGGGATGCCCGTGAGTTGCTCGACTTCGTGGGGCTGGCTGGCAAGGCGCAGCAAACAGCCCGCACTCTGAGCTACGGGGATCAGCGGCGTCTGGAGATTGCACGCGCCTTGGCCACCGAGCCCAAGCTGCTGGCGCTGGACGAACCTGCGGCCGGCATGAATGCCACTGAAAAGCTGCAACTGCGTGAGCTGATTGAGCGCATCCGTGCGCAAGGTCGCGCGGTGCTGCTCATTGAGCATGACGTGAAGCTGGTCATGGGCCTGTGTGACCGGGTCACGGTGCTGGATCAGGGCAAGCGCATTGCGCATGGCCTGCCAGCCGATGTTCAGCGCGATCCGGCCGTGATCGCCGCGTATCTGGGCCAAGCCCATCAGCCCACGTGAGGGCGCACATGAGTGTTGCAGTGATGTCTGATTCTCAAGCGGGCGCAGGGTCTGCGCTGTTGTCGGTGCGCGGCCTCCATGTGGCCTATGGCGGCATCCAGGCGGTCAAGCGGCTGGACCTGGATCTGTTTCCCGGCGAACTGGTGAGCCTGATCGGTGCCAATGGCGCGGGCAAAACCACCACCCTCCAGGCCATTTGTGGTCTGCTACAGCCGCAGTCGGGCGAGGTACGGTACCAAGGGCGAAGCCTTCAGGGGCAAGGTCCCTGGGATCTGGTGGCGCAAGGGCTGGTCATGGTCCCTGAAGGACGGGGCATCTTCACCCGCATGACGATCGACGAGAACCTGCAGATGGGCGCCTATCTGCGCCGGGATCCCGAAGTGGCGTCGGACACGGAGGCGGTGTATGCGCGCTTTCCACGTCTCAAAGAGCGCATGCACCAATTGGCTGGGACCTTGTCTGGCGGGGAGCAACAGATGCTGGCCATGGGGCGCGCGCTCTTGTCCCGGCCCAAACTGCTCTTGCTGGATGAGCCATCCATGGGCCTGTCGCCCATCATGGTCGACAAGATCTTTGAGGTGGTTCAGGACGTCGCCAAGCAAGGCGTGACCGTGCTGCTGGTGGAGCAGAACGCCCATCGTGCGCTGGAACTGGCCGATCGTGCCTATGTGCTGGACTCCGGCGAGTGTGTGCTCAGCGGCCCTGCGCCAGACTTGCTGGGCAACCCGCAAGTGCAAGCGGCCTATTTGGGCGCTTGAAACAAAAGGCCCGCATCAGCGGGCCTTTTGGCGATCGTGACGTGTGGCTTACAGCGCAGCGATGATCTTGTCGGCGAAAGCCTTGAGGTGCCCTTGATCGGCCATCACGGTGGCGTGGGGCTTGCGCAGGTCAGCGATCGAGCCGGGGATCACGTGGATGTGAAAGTGCGGCACGGTCTGGCCGGCAGCCGGGCCGTTGAGCTGCATCAGCACCACACCTTCCGCACCCAGCCCCTTCTTTTGCGCATTGCCGATCTTGCGCACCGTGGCCATGCAGGCTTGTGCAGCCTCATCCGACAACTCGAAGAGCGTGGTGGCCGGTTCCTTGGGGATGACCAATGCGTGTCCATCGGTCTGCGGCATGATGTCCATGAAGGCCAGCGTGTGCGCGTCTTCAAACAGCTTGATGCAGGGGATCTCGCCACGCAGAATCTTGGCAAAGATGTTGTTCGAATCGTAAGACATGGAGGCTCCTTGGCTTCAGTGTGAGCGCGCGTGCGGCAATGTCAGGCGCTCTGTTTGTCGGCTTCGCTGGTGAAGGCGTCGGCGTAGAAATGCTCGTCCGGCAAACCGGCTTGGGCTGTGAAGTCGCGACGTGCTGACGACACCATGATGGGGGCGCCGCAGGCGTACACCTCGTGGCCAGACAAGTCAGGCAGGTCCGCCAGCACGGCTTGGTGGACCAGGCCGGTGCGGCCCGTCCAGGCATCGTCGGCCTTGGCTTCAGACAACACGGGCACATAGGTCAGCCAAGGCAGCTCGGCAGCCTGTTGCTGCGCCCAGTCGTGCATGTACAGATCTGCCTTGCTGCGACAGCCCCAATACAGCGTGGTGGGGCGGCTGATGTTGGCATGGCGCATGTGCTCGATGATGGCCTTGAGCGGCGCAAACCCGGTGCCCGAGCCCAGCAGCACGATGGGGCGATCGGAGTCTTCGCGCAGGAAGAAGGTGCCGTAAGGTCCTTCGACACGCAGGATTTCCTTTTCCTTCAGCGCACCAAACACGTGATCGGTGAACAGGCCACCCGGCATGTGGCGGATGTGCAGCTCCACGCCCTCAGGGCCCGCTTCCTTGACCGCGTGCGGGGCATTGGCCATCGAGTAACTGCGGCGTTGGCCGTCCTTCAGAATGAACTCGATGTACTGGCCAGCGCGGAAGTCGAAAGTGTTGTTGGTGGGCAGTTGCAGGCGAACGACCATCACATCGGGTGCCACCTGGGTCAGCTTGGTCACCCGGGTCGGCATTTTCACCACCGGGAAGTCGCCAACGGCCACCACCTGGCGCGACTCAATCACCAGATCGGTTTCTGGCTTGGCGCAGCAGGTCAGGATGAAACCACTTTCGGCTTCGGCGGCGCTCAGTGCCTTCTCCTGATGCGGTCCGTGGTGCACACGGCCTTCGACGAGCTTGCACTTGCACGAGCCACAGGCGCCATCCTTGCAACCATAAGGCAGACCGATGCCCGCGTTGATGGCACCGGTGAGCACGGTTTCCTCACCTTGCATGGTGAACTGACGGCCGCTGGGCTGGATGGAGACAGAAAAACTCATGATGAACACACACTCCGGACGACGAAACGTTGCGCAAGGCCAGGGCGATGCCATTCGGCCTCAGAATCGCAGGCAGGATTTTCGCTCAGACCAGCCATGTTCAACCCGCAACCTGCACGGCACACCCGTTTTCGTCAAACTCGCGTCCTCATTGTCGGGTGTGGCGATGTCGGAATACGCGCGGCGCGTCTGCTGCGCCCGCACTGTCGTGTGCTGGCCTTGACCTCACAAACTGAGCGGGCCGCTGAACTGCGATCCCAGGGCGTCTTGCCCCTCATCGGCAACCTGGATGCCCCCGCCACCTTGGCCCGACTGGCCGGCCTGGCGCCGCGCATCCTGCACTTGGCGCCACCGCCTTCTCAGGGTGAGCAAGACACGCGAACCGCCCATCTGCTGCAAGCCCTGGCCCGCCGGGGGCGTGTGCACAGCCTGGTGTATGGCAGCACCACGGGTGTCTACGGGGACGCGGGTGGCGCGCAATTTGACGAAACGCGACCGGTGAGGCCGGCCACCGCGCGGGCGCAGCGGCGCGTGGATGCCGAGTCCCGTGTGCGAGCCTGGGGGCAGCGGGGCCACGGTGTGCGCGCCAGCATCCTGCGCATTCCCGGCATCTACGCCCTGGATCGTGAAGGGGGCGACCCCCGTGAGCGCGTGCGACGCGGCAGCCCATTGCTGGCGCCCGCTGATGACGTGTTCACCAACCACATCCATGCCGATGACTTGGCGCGTGCCTGTGTGCTGGCTTTGTGGCGAGGCCGCCCCGGACGTGTGGTGCACGCCTGCGATGACACCGATCTGCGCATGGGCGACTATTTCGACTGGGTGGCCGATCACTTCGGTTTGCCCCGGGCACCGCGCCTGACGAGGGCCGAAGCGGTTCAGGTGATGAGCCCGATGCAGTGGTCGTTCATGAGCGAGTCGCGCCGGCTGCTCAACCACCGCCTGAAGCGAGAGCTTCGCCTTCGTTTGACATTCCCAACCATTGAGCAGGGTTTGACCCCTTGAGTGGGTTGAGATCCTGCTGGGCGCGCGGGCGACCTCAGGATTGGGGTGCCGGGGTTTTCGGCTTGTATTTGCACCACGTGCTCACGCTGCACTCCCAGCACCGGGGCTTGCGGGCCTGGCACACATAGCGCCCATGCAGAATCAGCCAGTGGTGGGCATGCTGCAAGTATTCGGCGGGAATGCGCTTGAGCAGCTTTTGCTCCACCTCCAGCGGCGTTTTGCCAGGCGCCAGTCCGGTGCAGTTGCCCATGCGGAAAATATGGGTGTCGACTGCCATCGTGGGCTCGCCGAACGCCACGTTGAGCACCACATTGGCCGTCTTGCGACCGACGCCGGGTAGTTCTTCCAAGGCTTCACGTGTGCGGGGCACCTCGCCGTCATGCTTGTCGAGCAGGATGCGGCAGGTTTCCAGCAGATGTCGGGCCTTGCTCTTGTACAGGCCTATTGTCTTGATGTACTCGCACAGCCCCTCTTCGCCCAGATCCAGGATCTGTTGGGGGGTGTTGGCCACCGGATAGAGCTTGCGTGTGGCCTTGTTGACCCCCACGTCGGTGGCTTGCGCAGAGAGCAGGACCGCGGTGAGCAGCTCGAACGGGGTGCTGTATTCCAGCTCGGTTTCCGGGTTGGGGTTGGCAGCCTGAAGGGTGCTGAAAAACGCGCCGATCTCGGCTGCTTTCATCAAAGTGCTCATGCGGTGAAGCGAAGGGTCCAACAAGGTCGGCCAGGGGCCGGGCCGCCGATCATGTCATAACTCCGTGCGTTACAGCAGCACGACCGCGTTGGGCAACTCGTTGGTGTTGGGCTGTTGGCCTGCAGGGTAATGGGCCTTCAGCAGGGCGCCGACTGAAAGCAGGGCTTCCATCAGACCTTGTTCGACATGCCCTTGACGCAGATGCGCGGACAACTGCTGGCTCAACTTACCCCAGTATTCGGCGCTGACATGGGCGTGCAGCCCCCGATCCGCCAGGATCTCGATGCGCCGCTCAGCCAGCAGCAGGTAGATCAGCACGCCATTGTTGTGTTCGGTGTCCCAGACACGCAGATGGCTGAACAGGTCCAAAGCCCGCGCGCGCGGCGACACCCGGCGCAGCAGCAAAGGCAAGGGCAGCCCACCTTCGACACACAGGCGTAACTCGCCCAAGTGGCGCGCTTCGCTGTCGGCCACAGCCTGTTCCAGTCGCTTCAAACCGGGCTTGGTGATGGCGCGTTCGGCCGCTTTGGCATCCAGCCAGAGATGGCGCAACCAGCGCGTCAAAGTGTTCATGGTGTTGTCCTTGTTACCAACTGCCGGATGAGCCGCCGCCACCAAAGCTGCCCCCACCGCCGGAGGAAAAACCGCCGCCCGATGACGAGCTGCCACCGCCCACGAAGCTGCCGCCAAAAATGCCCCACAGGAACAAGGCGGCCACGACGACCATGGCAATCACCCCGGCCACCCAGTTGCCGGTCAAGGCCGAAGCCAGACCGCCAAACAGCAAATGGGTGCCAATGATGCCCCACGTATCGCCCAGCAGTTTGGACAGCAGCGATGCCACGGCTGTGACAATCAAAAAGCCGATGGTGGCTGCGGCGGCCAGGAAGCCCAGAATGGTGTCCAGCGACATGTCCGACCCGCTGGACGTGGCAGGCTTGGGTTGTGCAGAGGGTGCCGGAGCCGGAAGGGCTTCGCCCGCGATCAGTTTGTCGATCTGGCTGATGCCTTGCGTCAGCCCGCCCGCGAAGTCGCCTTGTTTAAAGGCCGGGGTCATGACCTCATCGATGATGCGGTGTGCGGCGAGATCCGGGATGGCCCCTTCCAGTGCGCGTGCGACCTCGATGCGCACGCGGCGGTCTTGTTTGGCCACGACGATCAGCAGACCATCGCCGACGCCCTTGCGGCCAATTTTCCAGGCGTCTGCCACACGGTTGGCAAAGGCAGCAATGTCTTCGGGCTGCGTGGTAGGAACCAACAGCACCACAACTTGGCTTCCCCGTGCCTGCTCCAACGCGGTCAGTTGGCTTTCCAGTGTCTGGTGTTGCGCGGTGTTGAGCGTGGCCGTCTGGTCCATGACGCGTGCCGTGAGCGCGGGCACAGGAGCCAGCGCGCCGGTGTCGGCATGAGCCAAGCCGAGGCAGAGCGTGAGCAGCGCCCAAGCGCCCAGGCACCAGCGCATCCAGCGGGAGAGGGGATCAGTCAGGGACGGCACAAGGCTCACGGTTGCACACTCACGTTCTTACCAGCTGTCAGAGGCGCCGCCGCCACCGAAGTCACCGCCTCCACCCGAAGAAAAGCTGAAACCGCTGTCATGACTGCTGCCACCGTTGGTCCAGGTCGTGACGGCCGGGCTGCGGGTGCCGTGGGTGCTGACCTGGCTCGATGGCTGCGGCAGGTGGTTCACAAAGAATCGTGAGAGCCACCACCCCAGCACGAACAGCGCCGCGCTCCCCACCACGCTGGTGGTGAACAGCCAGCCCAATCCACTCATCACACCACCCGACAACAGCGACGTCGGTTGAGGCCCCAGCAGCTTGGCGAACAGCAGGCTCATCACGGAGCAGATGACGGTGCCAAAGAGCGCCAACACGATCAGCAGCACCATCAAATCCACACCTGAAACAGGCTGGGCGTTGGGGGGTGTCGTGTCGGGGGGCGGCAGGTGCTCGCCTTGAATCAAGGCGTCCAGCTGCGAGATGGCTTGGCGCAGGCCGCCTGCATAGTCGCCAGCCCTGAACGCGGGCTTCAAGGATCGCTCGATGACTTGCTTGGCGGCCAGGTCCGGGATGGCCCCTTCCAGGGCTTTGGCTACCTCGATGCGCATGCGCCGATCTTCTTTGGCAACGACGATCAGCAGGCCGTCCCCCACATCTTTGCGACCGATCTTCCAGCTGTCACCGACCCGCTGCGCAAAGGCGGCGATGTCTTCGGGCTGTGTGGTGCTGACCATCAGCACCACGACCTGGCTGCCCCGGGTGGTTTCCAGTCCGGCCAGCTGGCTTTCCAGCTGCTGTCGGTCCGTGGCCGACAGCGTGCCGGTTTCGTCCATGACCCGGGCCGTCAGCGCTGGCACGGGGTGCAACCCTGCGTCAGATGCCCAGGCGGGCACGAACGACAGCGCACACCACAGGCCGATCCAGATCGGCAGCCAGCGCATCCAGCGAGTCATGTCACTTCTTGCTGAAGTCGATCACCGGGGGCGTCGAAATTTGGGCTTCGTTTTGGGCGGCAAAGTTGGGCTTCACCTGGTAGCTGAACATCTTCGCCGTCAGGTTGGTCGGGAAGCTGCGTGCCAGCACGTTGTATTCCTGAACCGACTTGATGTAACGGTTGCGAGCCACCGTGATCCGGTTTTCGGTGCCTTCCAGTTGAACGCGCAGGTCCTGGAATGCCTGGTTGGCCTTCAGAGAGGGGTAGTTCTCGGTCACCATCAGCAGGCGAGACAGCGCACCGCTGAGTTCGCCCTGCGCATCCTGATACTTCTTGAAGGCTTCCGGGTTGTTGACCAACTCGGGGGTGACCTGAACGCTGGTGGCTTTGGCGCGGGCCTCGACCACTTTGGTCAGCGTGTCTTGCTCGAAATTGGCTTCGCCCTTGACGGTCGCCACGATTTGGGGGATCAGATCGGCCCGGCGCTGATACTGGTTTTGCACCTCGGAGAGGTTGGCCTTGGTTTCTTCATCCAGACGCTGAAAGTCGTTGTAACCGCAACCGGTCAACGAGAGGGTCATGGCCGCAGCCAAAGTCAGGGCAGCGAAGCGGGGAGCAGTCATCGGGATCCTTTCCGAGTCAACGCAAGACACACGGCTGCACGATAACGCGGCTGCCGTTCGAGAAAGGATAAATGGAGTTGGTCACCCGGGTTTCAAGCGGAGCCGATGCCGGATGTGATTTCGATCAAGACACCCAAAGAAAAGGCTTATCCCATCGCCGGCATGGCCAGCTTGTGACAAGACAGCACCTCGTGCTGGCGCGATTTGGGGTAGCGGTCACGCACGATCTGGATGGCGCCCATCGGGGTATCGGCCATCACTTTCAGCACGCGTTTGATCGCCTGCTGAGAGGGTGAAATGACCACCAGGGTCGAGACTTCGAACAACTTCAGGGCCGGTTCGATGGCCAGATTCATCAATGCGCGCATGGCTGCTCCCGTGCTGGACAGCGGCGCTTTGCCGTCCACCTTTTTAGGATGCATTGTCTGTGCCAGAGATGACAGAGTGATGACCCGAAATGGTGCGCGTTCAGGGGGTGTCGGGCGACTTGGCTTGATGTGTGTCAGGTATTTTGACGGCGGGCACGTGCGCGGGCCAGCGCCGCCTCGATCATGGATCGCTTGTGATCCAGCACGGCCGGGTCCGTCAACTTGGAGGCTGCGGCCAGATCCGCCGCTTTGTGCTCGCCTTTGGCCAGCAGGCGCTCGGCGTGCTCGGCCTTGGCACGAACCAGGCGTTGTGCGCGGAAGGCGTGGCGCTCACGGGCTTGGTCGGCCAGTGTTTGAGACCAGGCCGCCCAGCCAGTTGGCGCGGGCTCTGGGTGGGCTGCTACCAAACTGATGCAATCCACGGGGCAGGCGGGAATGCAGAGTTCGCAGCCGGTGCACTGAGATTCGATCACCGTGTGCAGGTGCTTGTTGGTGCCGATGATGCAATCGACCGGACAGGCTTTGATGCACAAGGTGCAGCCGATGCACCAGCTCTCGTCGATGACGGCGATGGTACGGGGCCCTTCCAGTCCAAATGCCTCGCTCAAGGGGGCTTCGGGTTGTCCCGTCAAGGCGGCCAGACGCTGCACGCCTTCTGCCCCGCCAGGTGGGCATTGGTTGATCCCGGCCTCTCCCGTGGCAATCGCTTGGGCATAACTGGCGCAGTCGGGGTAGCCGCAGCGCGTGCATTGCGTTTGCGGCAGAAGGGCGTTGATCTTGTCGGCATCCAGCATGATGGCGCCGGAGTTTACAAGGTCGAAGGGCTCGCTGCCTTGTGCCAAGACAGCGAGCCCTTGTTTCACGCCACGCAATGCGTTGGGTTTAAGCGGCTTTCTTCACCTTGTTGTGCGACAGGATGAAGTCCCGGATCACGGGATACGCTTGTTCGCGCCAGCGGCGGCCCGAGAAAATGCCGTAGTGACCGGCGCCAATCACGTCGTAGTGCTTCTGGCGTGTCTTGGGGATGCTGGTGCACAACTCGTGCGCGGCTTTGGTTTGCCCCGAGCCAGAGATGTCGTCCAGTTCACCTTCCACCGTCAGCAGGGCCGTGGTCTTGATGTCTTGAGGACGGACCAGTTCCTTTTTGCCCTGTGGGTTGCGAACCTCCCACGTGCCGTTCACCAGCGAAAACTCCTGGAACACGGTACGGATGGTGTCCAGATAGTATTCGGCGGGCATGTCCAGCACGGCGTTGTACTCGTCGTAGAACTGGCGGTGGGCTTCTGCGCTGTCGTCGTCCCCGCGAATCAGGTCCAGGAAGTAGTCGTAGTGCGAGGTGGCATGGCGATCGGGATTCATGGCCACGAAGCCCGTGTGCTGCAGGAAGCCGGGGTACACCGCACGGCCAGCGCCTGGGTAGTTCTGCGGCACCTTGTAGATCACATTGTTCTCGAACCACTCGAACGACTTGTTCATGGCCAGGTTGTTCACCGACGTGGGCGATTTGCGCGCATCGATCGGGCCACCCATCATGGTCATGGTCAAGGGCGTGGGTTCACCACGGCTGGCCATCAACGAAATGGCGGCCAATACCGGGACGGTCGGCTGGCACACCGAGATGACATGCACTTCGGGACCCACCTTGCGGATGAATTCCTGAACGTAGTTGATGTAGTCGTCCAGGTGGAAAGCGCCTTCGTCCAAGGACACCATGCGGGCATCAATCCAGTCGGTGATGTACACCTTGTGGTCTTGCAGCAAGGTGCGGACGGTGTCACGCAGCAGGGTCGAGTGGTGCCCGGACAAGGGGGCCACCACCAGCACCGAAGGCTGTTCACGCATTCTGGCCAGCATGGCCGCGTCATCGGTAAAGCGTTTGAAACGCAGCAGGCGGCAGAAAGGCTTGGCCTCGACCACCTGCTCCTGAATGACCACATCCACGCCGTGCACGTTCACTTTGTTGATGTCGAACTCAGGTTTCTCGTATTCCTTGGTCAGGCGGTGGGCCAGATCAAAGCCAGCGGACACGCGCTGAGAAGCCGGAATGTGCGCGAAAGGGGAGAGGGGGTTGCTGTACAGCTTGGACGCGGCGCTTGCGAACTCGGAGAAGGGGCTGAGCCAGGCGCGGTTGGTTTCGTAGATCTGATAAAGCATGACAGAACCTCAATCGTCATTAGCCAGTTGGACGCCTCTGTGCCGACAAGGCTGCAGAGATGTTGCATTGCAGCATAGAGGAGTTTTCTGATCTTTGCACCGTTCCGGTGTCTGTTAGTCGGATAACAGGTACAGGAAAGTCACGTTTTTTCCACGCCGTGACACAAACATGAAAAAAGGCCCCTCTAGAGGAGCCTTTCATGCAGCGGAAACGCCCCGGAGTGGGGCGTGGGCCAATGCTTACATCACGGCCTTGATGGCAGCTGCCACAGCCTTGATGTTCTTGGTGTTCAGTGCAGCCACGCAGATGCGGCCAGAGTCCACACCGTAGATGCCGAACTCGCCACGCAGGCGTTGCATCTGGGCGGCGTTCAGGCCGGAGTAGCTGAACATGCCCTTTTGACGGGTGATGTAGCCCAGGTCACCTTGCACGCCAGCGTCGGTCAACTCCTTGACCAGTGCCGCGCGCATGTCCTTGATGCGCACGCGCATTTCGGTCAGCTCGTCTTCCCATTGCTTGCGCAACTCAGGCGAGTTCAGCACGGTGGCCACCACGGTGGCGCCATGGGTGGGCGGGTTGGAGTAGTTGGTGCGGATCACGCGCTTGAGTTGGCTCAGCACGCGGCCGGCTTCTTCCTTAGTGGTGCTGACGATGCTCAGGGCACCGACGCGCTCGCCGTACAGCGAGAAGCTCTTGGAGAAGCTGGTGGACACGAAGAAGTTCAGGCCGGCGTCCAGGAACTTGCCGATCACCTTGCCGTCTTCGGCAATGCCTTCGCCAAAGCCTTGGTAAGCCATGTCCAGGAAGGCCACCAGATTGCGAGCCTTCACGGCGGCAATGATCTGATCCCATTCGGCATCGGTCAGGTCGTAGCCGGTGGGGTTGTGGCAGCAGGCGTGCAGCACGATGACGGTGCCTTCTTCGGCGGCGTTCAGGGCAGCCAGCATGCCTTCGAAGTTGATGCCACGCTTGGCTTCGTCGTAGTAGGGGTAGGTGCCCACGGTGAAACCGGCGGTTTCAAAGATGGCGCGGTGGTTTTCCCAGCTGGGGTTCGAGATCAGGGCTTGCTTCTTGCCGCTGACGTTGTGCAGGAAGTCTGCGCCCAGCTTCAGGCCGCCGGTGCCGCCGATGGCTTGGGCGGTGACGATGCGACCTTCGGTCACAGCAGCGTGGTCGGCGCCGAACACCAGACCTTGCACAGCCTTGTTGTAGGCGGCAATGCCTTCAATCGGCTGGTAGCCGCGTGGCTTGGGGGCCGCGGCGATTTGCTGCTCGGCCGCAGCCACACACTTCAGCAGGGGCAGCTTGCCGTTGTCGTCGGTGTACACGCCCACACCCAAGTTCACCTTGTTGGGGTTGGTGTCGGCATTGAATTGTTCGTTGAGGCCCAGGATGGGATCACGGGGGGCCATTTCAACGGAAGCGAACAGCGAGGCCATGCAAGCAGTCTCCGGCAGGTTGGGGTAATTGATCGATGTCGGGGCAATCGCCCGAAGATGGTTTCGGCGCTTGTGACGACGAAATTGCAGAATCGGGCAAACCCTTTATTTTATCGACCGAAGTGCCGTACGTGTGAGCGCATCTGCGCAGTCCTGCCGAAAAAGGACAAACACCCGCCGGATGGCGGGTGTTTGCTTGGGGGCTGACGCGGTTTAGGCGCGGAGCTTGATGCTGGTGGAGGTGGCTGTCAGATAGCCAACCGCAGCGCTGAACTTGTTGTTGTAGTTCGTGTTGATGGCGGTGTTGAGTGCCGCATTGTTCTTCACGTAGCTGCTGTCACCTGCATGCTGGAAGTTGCTCATGATGTAAGTCCAGCCATTGATTTCGTCGACGGCGTGCAGACCCGTCGATTCGCCGCCAGCCGGAACGGACAGGATGCGCGACAGTTGCTTGGTGTCGACGTTGTAGGCCCACAGGAAGTTGTTGGTGTGTTGGCCGCTGTCTTCGCCGATGAACAGGGTACGCAGTTTCTCAGAGAACTTGAGGTTGTCCGGGTTGCCGATCTTGTCAGGATTGGCGGTGTTGCCCAGGCTGTCGGCAGTGATGTCTTCGCCGGTCAACAGCACCTTGGTGCTCACTGGAACCCATTCGCTGCTGATCGTGTTGCCGTCGGTGTCCACTTGGCTGCCAGCCAGGGTGTGAGCCAGGACGCCGCCGGCCTTGAGCGCTGCGTCCAGACCAATGCGGCTGGCGGCATTCCAGCCCTTGCTGTTGTTGGTCACCATGGAGTCCTGCATGTTTTGCAGGGCAGAGTAGGCAATCTTGTCCTTGATGTTGACCGTGGTGCCTTCCATTTTCGTGAAGCCCATGCTGCCACCCTTCAGGTAAGCGTAGCGGTGAGTTTCCAGGAAAGCGGCGGCCTTCTCCATGCCGGTTACCAGCTTGACCCAGTTGGCCTTGCCGCTCACGTAGATCTTGGTGTAGCCGGTTGCGGTCGGGTCTGCGATGGTGGGGTCCACGAACTTGACATCCATGATGTCTTCCTTGGACAGGGTGTCAGCCAGGGCTTCGACGTAGTCGCTGGTGGCGTGACCCAGCTTGATCCACTTCCAACCCACGCTGGACGTGCCCGCCAGCAAGGCGGTGTTGAAGTCGCCTTGCAGTTGGCCCACGTACAGCGTACCGGCGGACAGATCCTTCTCGGTGTCGGCCACAAACATGAACAAGGCGGAGTTGGTGGCGTCGTCGCCCATCAGCACGGTGCGGTTGTCGGGCATGACTTGCACCAGTTCGTGCGAAATGCGGCCCATGCAGTAGTGCTTGGCGATCGATGCGGTGCCGTCAGCCTTGACGGTGACTTCGGGCAGGTGACCATAGTGGTAAGGCTTGACGGTGCTGTCACCCAGATTGGTCTGGAAAGCGCTCCAGTAGCTGGGCAGAGACCAGGCGTCAGGCTCGTACTCTTCGCTGGACAGGTGCGTGCCCCAAGGCGACAGGCTGGCACCGCATGTGATCCACAGGCCGTGCACGCCTGACGTGTCGACGTTGTGATACTTCACGAGCGACAGCTTGCCGGTCGATGGGTTCTGATCCAGGGTCAGCACGGCGATGGGGGAGGGCAGTTTGCCGTACGTGTCGGTGGTGCCGTCCTGTGCCCAGGTGGTGTACTCGAACTGCACCACGGCGAAGACGGTGTTGCCGGAAACGCCGGTGACCTTCGCGTTGGGGACGGTCAGCAGCGAAGTGCCATCCGGGCTGTCGCTGAAGAACTGGCGCGAAGTCGTGCCCGTGGTGTCCTGGATGGGTTGATTCAGGATGTTGTAGTAGCCGCCAGCCAGGATTTGGCCGCCCTTGCCGTCAGACACTTGCGTGCCTGTCAGGAAGAAGGGTTCGTAAGCCAGGTTGCTGGTGTGCGTGCTGCCGTCGCTCAGCGTCACGGTCAGCGTGGAGGCTACGTAGGCGGTCGCCATGTTGGCGGTTGTGGTGGGCGCTGCCATGCTGCCGAAAGCAGCCGACACAAAGGTTGGAGTGGGCTTGCTGTCGTCGCCACCACCGCCGCAGCCGGTGAGCATGGACGATGCGGCCAGGCCTGACAGCGGCAGCATGGGCATGCCTGCAAACAGCTTCAGGGCTTGACGACGGGAATTCGAGTGTTGAGACATGGTGTTGCTGCAAGTAGAAGTACAGATCGTCAGCAACGATAGGAAGGCTGGATGACAAATACGTGAAGTTGTTTCTGATCGTCACGAGTGGATGCATCGCCGGGGTTCGTCATCATCTTGTCAATGACTTCTGTATTGGCGGCGTGCTTTGAAAAACGTGGCAGATCGGCTTAAAGTGGCAGGTTTCTTGCCTGATCGCCCCCTCATGTCCGATACGAACGCGCCACCTGTCCTCAGTCCGTCAGCCAGTGCGGGGGACGTGCCTGCAGGGCAGTTCGTTCAGTACCCCGATTCGCCGTTCGAGCTGTTTCAGCCCTATCCCCCAGCAGGGGATCAGCCCACGGCCATTGCGCAGTTGTGTGAAGGGGTGGAAGACGGTCTCAGCTATCAGACCTTGCTGGGGGTGACCGGATCCGGCAAAACCTTCACCATGGCCAACGTGATTGCCCGCATGGGGCGTCCGGCCATCGTGTTTGCGCCCAACAAGACCTTGGCGGCACAGCTGTATGCCGAGTTCCGCGAGTTCTTCCCCAATAACGCGGTGGAGTACTTCGTCAGCTACTACGACTACTACCAGCCCGAGGCATATGTGCCGCAGCGCGACCTGTTCATCGAGAAGGACAGCGCCATCAATGAGCACATCGAGCAGATGCGCCTGTCGTGCACCAAGAGCCTGATGGAGCGGCGCGACGTGGTGATCGTGGCCTCGGTATCGTGCATCTACGGTATCGGCGACCCGGCCGACTACCACGCGATGGTGCTGCACCTGCGCGAGGGTGAGCGCGTCGCCCACCGCGACCTGGTGCAGCGCCTGGTGGCGATGCAGTACGACCGGGCCGACATCGACTTCCGCCGCGGCACCTTCCGGGTGCGCGGTGACGTGATCGACGTGTTCCCGGCCGAGAGCGCCGAGCACGCGCTGCGCATCGAGATGTTCGACGACGAGATCGAGCATCTCACGCTGTTCGACCCGCTCACCGGCCACCTCAAGCAGAAGATCGGGCGCTTCACGGTCTTTCCGTCGAGCCACTACGTGACGCCGCGGGCGACAGTGCTGAAGGCCATCGAGGGCATCAAGGAGGAGCTGCGGGACCGCATCGAGGTCTTCCAGAAGGCGGGCAAGCTGGTCGAGGCCCAGCGCATCGAGCAGCGCACCCGCTTCGACCT
>NZ_JBLIZW010000016.1:0-14530 GCF_048860245.1 Aquabacterium sp.
ATCACCATCGATTGATGGGGCCGCTGGGCAATGTCCCGCCAGCCGAGTTCGAGGCAAACTACCACCAACAACACGCTGGTCAGGCCGTGACCGCCTGACTTAAACCAACTGGCCTCCGCGAAACCCGGGGCGCTTCAGAAACGTCGGATGTCACCACCGTACTCTTCCAGGCGCTTGACGGCCCAGGGACTGAGCACCCGCTGCAGATAACGCTTGGGTATGCCGTACTCCTTCTCCAGGATCGGGCCATCCTCCGTGGCGTCAAACAGGCCCAGCGGCGTCTCGTTCACGGGCGAGCCCTTCAAGGCATAGAACGGCACCCTTTCGGCCAGCTGTTTGAGGCGCTCCGCAATGGACGACTTCCCGCCGCCGACCGGCCCCAGCAGATACAAAATCTGCTTCTTCTCTTCCAGCCCCTGCGCCGCATGCCGGAAGTAAGACACGACCTGTTCAATCGCGTCTTCCATGCCATAGAACTCTTCAAACGCCGGGTAGCGCTTGATGACCTTGTTGGTGAAGATGCGCGACAACCGGGTGTCATGCCGGGTGTCCACCATCTGCGGCTCGCCAATGGCCTGCAGCATGCGTTCTGCGGCCGTGGCATAGGCCATCTTGTCTCGCTTGCACAGATCGAGGTATTCCTCTAGCGAGTACTCCTCTTCACGGGTGCGCTCGTAGCGAGCGGCGAAGTGACTGATCACGTCCATGCAGACCTCCGAGTCATCGACCTACGCCATCGATGCCAAGCGATCCCGCCGGAGAAAACTGCTGGTGACCCGGCGCGACCTTGCAAGCATCGCCACAACACCAAAGATCCTGCAAACCGGGGCGCTTGCAAGCTCGGATAAACGCGAACTTTCAGCCCCGATCAGCGCATTCCATGCCGACTATCTTGCACCTTTTTGAATCTGCGTGCAGAGAACAAATTCACCCATCAACCATTGCTGGTTGCGCGCACCTCTTCCAGACTGGTCACACCCGCCAAGACTTTCTCCAGACCGTCCTGTCGCAGTGTTCGCATGCCCTCCAGCAGCGCCTGCTTTTGCAGCTCTTCCGCGCGCGCACCCGTCTGAATCAGTCGACGAATGTCACGGCTCACCGACATCAGCTCATGGATACCGGCACGCCCTTTCAGCCCGGTCTGACTGCATTGCGGGCAACCCGGGCTGTGGTAATGCATCAGCTTGCCATCCTGCCCAAACCGGGCCACCCACTGCGCACGCAAAGTCGCTGGATCCTGATCGATGCCGGCCTTCGCAAACACCTGCAGGTAGTCGTACAACAGCTCTTGAACCAGCTCTTCACTGGCAGGCTCGGCCACCCGACAGGCGGGACAGAGCCGACGCACCAGACGCTGCGCCAGCACCACCAGCAAAGAGTCGGCGAAGTTGAACGGGTCCATGCCCATGTCGAGCAGGCGGGTCACCGTTTCCGGCGCCGAATTGGTGTGCAGGGTCGACAGCACCAAGTGCCCCGTCAGCGAGGCCTCGACGCCCATGCTGGCCGTTTCCGTGTCCCGCATTTCACCCACCATGATGACATCAGGATCGGCACGCAAGAAGGCCCGCAAGGCCTTGGCAAAGGTCCAGTCAATCTTCGGGTTCACCTGCACCTGACGCAGCCCCGGCTGGGTGATTTCAACCGGGTCTTCCGCCGTCCAGATCTTGCGCTCGGGCACGTTGATGAAGCTGAGCGCCGAATGCAGGGTGGTCGTCTTACCCGAGCCCGTGGGCCCCACGCACAGCACCATGCCGTAGGGGCGCTCCATGGCCTCCTTGAGGCGACTCAGGTTGGTCGGACTCAGGCCGATCTTGTCCAGCGGCAAAGGCTTGGCCGAACTCAGAATCCGCATGACCACGTCTTCCAGACCATTGTTGGTCGGGATGGTTGCCACCCGCAATTCGATGCGGTACTGCGGCACAAAGCGCGCGAAGTTGATCTTGCCGTCCTGCGGCTTGCGCTTCTCGGAGATATCGAGGTCGCACATGATCTTGATGCGCGCGATCATGGCCGCACGGTAGTTGTGCGGCAACTCCAGATAGGGCACCAGCACGCCATCCTTGCGGAAGCGGATCTTGATCTTTTCCCGGCCGGGATAGCTTTCGATGTGGATGTCGGAAACGCCTTGGCTGTGCGCTTCGACAATCATGGAGTTGATCAGGCGAACCAGCGAGTTGTCGCTCTGTTCGATCGGCTTGTCGTCGTCGCCTTCGGCATGCCCGTCACCCGCGCGCTCCAAATCCTCGACCAACTTGCCCGAGGTCAGTGCATCGAACTCGAACATGCCGGAATCGGCATCCGAGCTGACCGTCATCGACGACACGTCCGCACCAATCTTGGCGTAGGAGTCTTTGATGGTCCACTCGATCTGGCTGTGTTGCGCCAGCACCGGCACGATGCGGCATTGCGTCACGAACTCGATTTCGGACAGCACCAGGCGCTTGCTGGGGTCATCAATGGCCACAATCAGGGTGCCATCCCGCAACAACAGCGGCACCACCATCAGGCGCGACGCCACGACGAACGGCAGCTTCGTCAGGGCCTCCGGATCGATGGGAAACCGGGTCAGGTCGACCAGCGGATAGCCCATTTTGCGCGCCAGCGCCGTCAACAAGTCCTGACGGGACACCAAGCCCATCGTGATCAGCAACTCGCCCAGTGGCAAGGACCGATCCTTCTTCTGTTGATCCAAGGCCTGCTGCAACTGATCTTCGCTGATCAGGTTCATGGCCAGCAAGGCCTCGCCAATGCGCACCATTGGCATCTTGCTTTGCTGCTCGATCGCGACCAGCAATTGGGCAGGATCCACCACCTGCTGTGTCAGCAGAATGTCGCCCAGTTTCTGGCTGCGCAGGCTGCTTTGCTTTTCGACCGCCTGGCTCACCTGCTCGGCCGTGACCGCCTTGCTGTCAATCAGCGCCTGACCGATCAGCGGACCAAACTCCACGCTGCGCATGGCGTCGTGCGCCACGAACAGACGCATCACATCGCCCTCGGCCCCCACCGGCGGAAACAAAAACAGCCCCATGTCAGTAGACACGTGGCCAATGGTTTGCCCCGTCAACACCTCGCCGCTGTGCAAATCCACCCGATAGTCGGTCACAGGGCGTTGTGCCAGCGCTTCGGCATGCATTTCATCCAGCGCCTCATGCAACACCGGCTTGATGGGCCGCGTCAGCAACAGGCTGCGGAACTGGTTGAAGCGCAAGGTCATGGTCGTGCGCGCGGGCGGCACCTGAACGTACGCCACTTGTTCTTCTGGAACGAAGAAGTTCAATCGCCCCACCATGACCCGGCCGTTCAAACCGACGATCTCACACGCCTCATGCTCACGCTGTGGCGAAGCCTTCGGATAACACGCGTAGGGCGGGGTCGGCCACCGGTATCCACCACCGTCCAAGGCCTCGTCAGCCGACGTCTCACCCGCATCGCCAACTGGCTCGGGTTGTGTCAGGCTCAACTTAGGCCAGGCATCGCCCAGGGATTCGAGTGGGATCGGAACAGTATCCATGGTGTGATTGGTGCGCAGGGTCAAACGACAGGGCGCCAACACCCTGCGACTGCAGGATCATATTAAGTCAGGGGTTGCGCTTCCGATCAAGCAATTGGGGCCTCAAAGCCGCCTTATTGCGTGGACGCGACATCCCGCAGGTCGGCACAATGACTCTCACCATGCTGCACCGCCGAGATCCCCGCCGCCCCTCAACACAGACGCCCATTGGCATCTGTGTTCAGTCGCCTCACGCACCGGCGATGTTGGCATCAGCCTCGCCACTCGCATTTGTGTCCGTGGCGGACACCTCTGAGCTGTGGGTCGAGCCGCTGTCTCAGCTGTACCCCGTTCACTTGCAGGCCGACTGGCTCACCATCGGCACGGCCCATGGCCCGGCCTCTGCGCAACTGGACAAGCTCCAGGCACAACTGGCCGCCATTGAGGTGGAACGTGTGACGGTGGCCCTGGATGCCTCTTGCATTTGTCATCCCCCCGATCTGGCTTGGCAACCGGTGCTGACGCAGTTGTCGGATCTGCGCCAGCGTTTGCAACAGCCCATCTTGCTGGACGCATCCCCCGTCTGGCATGCCGGCTGGGCTCCTGCTGATCAGGCGGAGATCCTGGTGCATCTGTGTCAGCGCAGTGGATGCCAATTGCAACTCGACCTGCACGCCCTGCTGGTACAGGGGCTCAACCGTGCCCGTCAGCAAGGCTGGACCCTGGCGTCGGGCCACGCCGACACCTTGCGCGCACTGGGCATGGCCCGTGCGGAGGCCCTCGACTTGATCTGGGGACTGCCGCCATCCCTCGTGGGCGAAGTGCGTTTGGGCGGATTCTTGTGGCCGGCCGAGCCAGATGAAGACATCACCCCGGAACGCAACCAGCGCCTGACGCCGACCGCCTGGTCGCTTTACGAAGAAGCGCTGGAGCACTTAGGCGCCATCCCCACCCTGATCGACTGGAACCACCAGTTGCCACCGTTGGCCGTCTTGCTGGACGAGGCCCGTCTGGCCGCCCAATATCTGGGCGAGCAACACGACTGCGAGCAGACCGAGTTGTTCAACTGAGCCGCTCGCATGAGGGTGAGCGGCCTCAGAAATCCTTGGGCTTGAATTCCAGCTGCATCACGGCGGGCACACGCCCTTCCTCGTTGGCGGGCAACACCTCGGTGCGATCCACCGCGCGCAGCACGGCATCGTCCCAAGAAGGCACCCCGGAAGGGGTCAACAAGCGACGCGACATGATCCGGCCATTGGGCGCGCACCGCACCTCGACCACCGCCAGCGGGTTGCCATTGACGTTGTCCGTGAAAACGATGTTGGGCCTGATTTTCGATTGGATCCGAGCTCCGTACGAGGCAGAGGGCCCAGCAGATCGGGATGAGGTTCCCAAACTTCCCTGGCCGCCCAGATCGGCCATCATGCGCTGCAGATTGGCCTTGCGAAGGGCCTCGCGCTCCACCGCCGACATGCCTGCGCCGTCGGGTGCAGTCACCTTCGAGGGTACCGGCGCCTGCTTGGCCACCGCCTTCTCGGGTGGTTTCTCTGGCTTCTTCTCGTCTTTCTTCTTGTCTTCCTTGGGCTCAGGCTTAGCCTTCACTTTGGGCGGCGCGGTCTCGAAGACCTCGCGCGGCTCCTTCACCTTCTTCTTGGGCTCTTCCTTCTTGGGCGGCGCCTTGGCCACCACCACCTCCGGCACCACTTCGGGCTCCGGCTCGGGTTCAGGGGCTTTCACCGTCTCGGGTTCGGGCTGCGGTGTCACCTCGGGCTCTGCAGGGGGCGGTGGCGCCAAAGGCGGAGCCGCTGCTTCCGGAATCTCCGCCCACACCTCGGCCTCAATGGGAGCCTCATCGTGCATCTTCCATTGCACGCCCAAGGCCAGCGCGATCACCAGCAACAGGTGCGCGCCCACAGCCAGCATGAAGCCGGCCCGCCAGCCATCCGCTTCACGCGGACGCAGCGCCGTCGGCCCCAAAGACGAGGTGGCAAACGCGTTCACCCTCAGCCTCCGGTGCGCACCGACAAGCCCACGCGGGCCACGCCAGCCTTTTGCAGCACGTCCATGATGTGCACCACCTCTTTATAGCGCACGTCCTTGCGCGCGCTGATGATGACCGGCACGGCATTGGCGCCGCCTGCGGCGTCGTCCTGCAAGCCTTTGACACGGACGGGCAACTCGGCCACGGACAAGGTGTCGGCGTCCTGACGGTTGATGCGCAAGCGAACCCGGTCGCCCTCTTCCACCACCACCTCGACGACCTTTTCAGGGGCCTGGCGTGCCTTGCCCACGGTCGGCAGGTCCACCACGCCAGTCGGCAACAAGGGCGCACTCACCATGAAGATGATGAGCAGCACCAGCATGACGTCGATGAACGGGACCATGTTGATCTCGTTGCGGGTACGACGGCGACGCCCGCCGCCTCGTGCATTGAGCTCTGCCACGATCAGCGACCCACGTTCTGACGACCGGCTTCCGGCGCACCGGCCACCGGTGCCGCGTTACGCGCCAGGATGTTCGAGAACTCCTCGATGAAGGACTCCATCTGGATGGCGATGCGGTCGATGTCGCGGGCAAACCGGTTGTAGGCCAGCACCGCAGGGATGGCTGCAAACAAACCAATGGCTGTTGCCACCAGCGCTTCGGCAATGCCGGGCGCCACGGTGGCCAGCGTCACTTGCTGCAGGTTGGACAAGCCCGTGAAGGCGTGCATGATCCCCCAGACCGTGCCAAAGAGGCCGATGTACGGTGACACCGAACCCACCGAACCCAGAAAGTCCAGACGCGCTTCGATGGTGTCCATTTCACGCTGGTAGCTGGCGCGCATGGCGCGACGTGCCCCGTCCAGCAAGGCGCCGACTTCGGTCACCCGGCGTTCACGCAGCTTCAGAAACTCGCGCATGCCCGCCGCAAAAATACGCTCTTGCGGCGACACCGGACCACTGCCACGCGTCGCATCCTGATACAGCTCCTGCAAGGTGCGGCCCGCCCAGAAATCACGGTCGAAGGACTCGTTATCCTCCCGCACGCGCTTGAGACCAATGACCTTGCCGAAAATCACGCTCCAGCTGGCCACCGACACCGTCAGCAACAGCGCCATCACGATCTGAACGACCAGACTGGCGTGCAGGATCAGGGCAAAGATGGACAAGTCTTGGTTCATGAAAGCTCAACCTCCAATAACGGGTTTCGGCGCGGGCAGGCGCGCCAGGATGCGCGCAGGAATGCGCCCAGGACGGAAGGCGTCCTGATCCGAATCTGTCTGGGATGCGGCGTCCGCCGCCCGGGGTTCGACCCAACCAATGCGGATCTGCCCCTGCGTCAACAAGGTGTCCCCGCGCCAGACGGTCTGCTCGAACACCACGGACACCCGGCCGATCTCGCGGATGGTGACCGACACTGTCAGCAAATCGTCCAGCTTGGCCGGGCGCAAGTAGCGCAACTGGGTATCGGCCACGATGAACATGCCCTCGCCCGCCTTGCGCATGGTCTCTTGTTCAAAGCCGATCGTCCGCAGCCATTCGGTGCGGGCACGCTCCATGAACTTCAGGTAGTTGCCGTAAAAGACGATGCCACCAGCATCGGTGTCTTCCCAGTACACCCGTACGGTGTGCTGGTGGTGCCAGGCAGCAGGATCAGGACGGACAGGCGTTGTTGCGCTCATAGGGCGCCAATTATCCCCGCTGACGCGCCTGCTTTCACGACCGCCGCTGCAAAGCCGACCTTTACAAGAAGTCAGGCCCCTGTACGGCGTGCAAGGTCACCTGCGCCACGCCATCGCGGACGCGAGAACGCAACCACCACACGGCCCCCTTTTTGATCGACAGGGCAAAGTCGTTACCGGTCAACAGTCGGGCAGCCAGCATGCCCAAAATGGGCTGATGCCCAACGATCAGGACCGGCTCCCGTCCGGTTGGCCACTTGGCGGCACGCAGCAAGTCGTCCACGCTGGCCAATGGATTGAGCGATTTCACCGTTTTGAACGGGCGCCCCAAAGCCAAGGCGGTTTGCTGCGTGCGCTGGGCCGGACTGACCAGAATGCGTGTGCCCTCTGGCAGGCGCTGATTCAACCACTCGGCCATGCGCTCTGCCTGACGCTCACCTTTGCTCGTCAAGCGTCGGGCCAAATCCTTGGCTGGATCAATGTGAATGGTGACATCGCCCTGCTCGGCACTGAGCGCCTCGTCCAGCGCAAGATCCTCTGCCTGCGCATGTCGCCACAAGATCAAATCCATGTTCACTCCTGTCTTGGCCGATCCGTGCGGCCAGCACCGCACCACGCAATGGTGCGCCCCATGCGCGTCAGGCAGATGACAACCCGCCGGCTCACACCACTGCGCGGTAGCGATCCATCAAGGCTTGCTGGGCACTCAAGCCCGTTTGGGCCACACGTTCATAGCGCCCATCGGGGCTTTGCACCCAAGCATCCCGCCCATCCAGCAAATACGGCACCAGGCACTCGTCGATCACCCGCTGACGCAGCGCGCCATCCCGCACAGGCCAAGCGGCTTCAATGCGACGGGTCATGTTGCGGTTCATCCAGTCGGCGCTCGACAAATACAACGCCTCTTCGTGATCCCCTTCCCCCCAGCGGAAATAGAGGACACGGGTGTGCTCCAGCATTTGCCCCACCACCGAACGCACGCGGATGTTTTCGGTCAACTCTGGGATGCCTGGCGGCAAAATGCAGGCGCCCCGTACAACCAGGTCAATGCTCGCGCCGGCCTGGCCTGCCGCGATCAATGCGCGCACCAAGGGCTCATCGGTCAGCGAGTTAACCTTGAGCACGATGCGCGCCGGACGCCCGGCCTTGGCTGACTGCGCCACACGCTCGATGAAGCGCAACATCTGGCGCTGCATGCTGTACGGCGCCAACAGCAATTGGCGGGACGACCGGATCTGCGCCAGACTGGCCAGTTGGTGGAACACGCGGTCCACGTCTGTCGTCAGGTCCGGCTGGCTCGTCAAGTAACCCACATCGGTGTACAGGCGAGCCGTCTTGGGGTTGTAGTTGCCCGTGGACAAGTGCGCGTAGCGGCGCAGGCGTGCGCCCTCCCGGCGCGTGACCAGCATCATCTTGGCGTGGGTCTTCATGCCCACGATGCCGTACACCACCTGGGCCCCCACGGCCTCCAGGCGCTCAGCCCAGTTGATATTGGCCTCTTCGTCGAAGCGTGCCTTCAACTCCACCACGGCCAGCACTTCTTTGCCGCGTCGCACCGCTTCCAACAGCAACTCCATCAACACGGACTCGCTGCCTGTGCGATAGATGGTCTGCTTGATGGCCAGCACATTGGGGTCGTTCACCGCCTCACGCAGGAAGGCCACCACGGCATCAAACGACTCAAACGGGTGGTGCAAGAGGCAGTCGTGATGCCGCAAATGCTCGAACATGCTGCCCGCCTGCGGCAGGCTTTCCGGCCACCCTGCCTGATAGGCCGGGAACCGCAAATGATCGCCTTCAGCCTGATCGATGAGCTGCGTCAGGCGCACCAGATTCACCGGGCCATTCACCTCGAACAAGGCCTGACGCGGCAGGCCGAACTGTTCCAGCAAAAAGTTGGACAGATCTTCGTGACAACTGCGCACCACCTCTAGTCGAATGGCTTGGCCGAACTGGCGGGTGCTCATCTTGGATCGAAGGGCCTCGCGCAGATCAGCCACATCGTCCTCATCCACATCCAGATCCGAATCGCGTGTCAGCCGGAACTGAGAGAACGACAAGATCTCGCGCCCCGGGAACAACTCGTCCAGATGAGCACGGATCACGCTGGACAGCAGCACAAAGGCTTGCTGCCCAGGCTCCACCACGTGTGCGGGCAACTTGATGACGCGCGGCAACACGCGTGGAATGCGCACGATCGCAATGTCGTTGTCACGGCCAAAGGCATCTCGCCCTCCCAGCTTCACGACAAAGTTGAGCGTCTTGTTGGCCACCTGCGGAAACGGGTGCGACGGATCCAGCCCAATGGGCACCAACAGCGGTTGCACCTGTCGGCGGAAGAATCCCGCCACCCATTCACGCTGGGCTGCGGTGCGGTCCGCATGGTTGAGGATCTGGATGCCCGCCTGGCGCAATGCAGGCGCCACTTCCTCATTGAGGATGGTGTATTGCTCTTCGACCAGTTCGTGCGAGGCCTTGGCCACGGCTTCGAGGTAAGAGCGATCGATCCCGGTACCTCGCACGCGCGAGGCCTCCAGCACATCGGCATACCGCACCTCAAAGAATTCGTCGAGGTTGGATGAAACGATGCAGATATAGCGAAGCCGCTCCAACAGCGGCACGTCTTCTCGCCGAGCTTGCGCCAGCACTCGACGGTTGAATTCCAGAATGGCTTGTTCGCGACTCAACAACTGCACACGCGCGGGATCTGACACCTGATGACACCCTGTTCTTGTAGAAACGGACAGCGCCGCGATTCCAACAAGGAAATAGCGCGGCGCTTTCAGTTTAGAACGTCAGGGGCGACAGAATGATGACAGTTCTGTGTCAGTGCGCCGCTTCCCAGTTGGGACCTTCCCCGACCTCGGCCACCAGCGGCACACGCAGTTGCGCCACCGAGGCCATCAGGCGTGGCACCTCGGTCTTGACCCAGTCAAGCTCGGCCTCGGGCACCTCGAACACCAGTTCATCGTGTACCTGCATGATCATCAGCGTGGACTTGCCTTGCGCATCCAATGCATCCTGCACCGCCACCATCGACAGCTTGATCAAATCGGCTGCCGTGCCTTGCATGGGCGCATTGATGGCCGCACGCTCGGCGCCGGCCCGGCTGGGGCCATTGGGGCTGTTGATTTCCGGCAGCCACAGGCGGCGGCCAAATACCGTCTCCACATAGCCCTGCGCCTTGGCTTGCGCACGCGTTTCGTCCATGTAGCGCTTCACACCGGGGTAACGCATGAAGTAGCGGTCGATGTACGCCGACGCCGCACTGCGCTCAATGCCCAGGTTGGACGCCAGGCCAAACGCGCTCATGCCGTAAATCAACCCGAAGTTGATGACCTTGGCATAGCGGCGCTGCTCGCTGCTGACCTCATCGGGCGCCACACCAAAGATTTCGCTGGCCGTGGCGCGGTGCACATCCAGCCCTTCGGCAAAGGCTCGCAGCAGGTTCTCGTCTTGCGAGATGTGCGCCATGATGCGCAGCTCGATCTGCGAGTAGTCGGCACTGACGATCACATGGCCGGGTGGCGCAATGAAGGCCTCGCGGATGCGACGACCTTCAGCTGTACGCACCGGGATGTTCTGCAGGTTCGGGTCGTTGCTCGACAAGCGGCCCGTCACCGCCACCGCCTGCGCATAGTTGGTGTGCACGCGCCCTGTGGTGGGGTTGATCATCAAGGGCAGCTTGTCCGTGTAAGTGGACTTGAGCTTGGCCATGCCCCGGTATTCGAGGATGCGGGCTGGCAGCGGATAGTCCTCGGCCAGCTTCTCCAGCACTTCCTCGTTGGTGGATGGCGCCCCCGTGGCCGTCTTCTTGATGACCGGCAGCTTTTGCTGATTGAACAGGATGTCGCCAATCTGCTTGGGTGAACCGAGGTTGAACGATTGACCAGCCAGTTCGTGCGCCTCTTTTTCCAGCGCCATGATGCGCTGGCCCAGCTCATGGCTTTGCTGCTGAAGCAAAGCCTTGTCAATGAGCACGCCATTGCGCTCGATGCGCTGCAGCACGCGCGAGGTGGGCATCTCAAAGCGCTGGTAAATGTCCAGCAGGCCGGGCTCGGCCTGCAGACGTTGCCACAACACCTGGTGCACGTGCAAGGTGAGGTCGCTGTCTTCACACGAGTACTGCGCGGCCTTGTCCACCGGCACTTGCGCAAACGGAATTTGCTGCGCACCCTTACCCGCCACGTCTTCGTAGCTCAGGCCACTGCGCTGCACCGTGCGTTGCGCCAGGTCACCGAGGTTGTGCTTGCGGTGCGCCTCCAGCACATAGCTTTCCAGCATGGTGTCGTGGGCATAGCCCCGCACGGTGATGCCATGGTTGGCCAGCACGTGCGTGTCGTACTTGATGTGTTGCCCCACTTTGGCCTTGCTGGCGTCTTCCAGCCAGGGGCGCAGCTTGTCGAGCACCTCGGCGAGCGGCAACTGCGCGGGCGTCTCCATGCCTTCGTGGCGCAGCGGGATGTAGCAGGCTTCGCCCACCTTGTCACTGAAGGACAAACCCACGATGCGTGCCTGCATGGCATCCAGCGAGTCGGTCTCGGTGTCAAATGCGACCAACTCAGCCGCGTGCAGACGCGCCAACCATCGGTCGAAGGTGGCCCAGTCCAGCACCGTGTCGTAATGGGTTTCGGTCACGGCGGGTACCACGGGCGCAGCGTCCGACCCACCGAACAGATCGTCGGTCAGTCCTGTCGCTGCTTGTGGCGCTGCGGCAGGCACTGCGCCACCGCGCAAGCGTGCCGCCTCAGACCGGAAGCCGAAGCGCGTGTAGAAATCGAGCAGCGCCACCGTGTCCGGTGCGCGCAAGGCCAATGCATCCAGCGCAGGCCAATCGGTCACATGCCCACTCAGGTCGCAATCGGTGCGGATGGTGATCAGCCGACGTCCTTGCGGCAGCCAGTCCAGCGCCTTGCGCAGGTTCTCTCCGGCCACGCCCTTGATCGCACCGGCCGCTGCCATGACGCCATCCAGCGAACCATGTTCGGAGATCCACTTGACCGCCGTCTTGGGGCCCACCTTTTCGACGCCGGGCACGTTGTCCACGGCATCCCCGATGAGCGTCAGGTAATCAATGATGCGCTCGGGCGGCACGCCAAACTTGGCAGCCACACCCTCGATGTCCAACCGCTCATTGGTCATGGTGTTGACCAGCGTGACATGTTCAGTCACGAGCTGCGCCATGTCCTTGTCACCCGTGGACACCACCACGCGGTGCCCCGACGCCTCGGCCACCCGCGCCAGCGTGCCGATGGCATCGTCGGCCTCGATCCCGGGCACCTCCAGCACGGGCCAGCCCAACAGCTTCACCACCTCGTGGATGGGCTCAATCTGCGTGCGCAGGTCATCGGGCATCGGCGGGCGGTGGGCCTTGTACTCGGGGTACCACTCGTCGCGGAAGGTAGGGCCCTTGGCGTCAAACACGCACACCGCGTGCTCGCACGGCACCTCGTCACGCAAGCGACGCAGCATATTGACCATGCCATGCATGGCCCCTGTGGGCTCGCCTTGCGGGCCACGCAGGTCGGGCATGGCGTGGAAGGCACGGTACAGATAGCTGGACCCGTCGATCAGGAGCAGCGTGGGGCGATCGGCAGCAGCGTCGCCAGAAATGGAAACCGGGGCATTCATGCCCCGGATTGTGGGGCCAGATGCAGCATCTGACCCGCGTGCGGCCATGTGAGGCCTTGCCTCACCTGATCAGAACTCGGCCGATGCGCCCACGCTGAACAAGTACTGGCTGTCATGATTGTTCGCCAGATAGCCATTCATGATGTAGTCAAAACTAGACAACAGTCGAACATCACGTGCCACTTGGAACGCAATCCCGGCGCCGATATAAGGCGCAGTGGAGTTTTCAAAGCGGCGCACTTCACTGCCATCAGCCAGGATAACTTTACGATCAGCGTGCACGAAGGCCACACCTGCGCGCAACTGGTTGGTGAAGCCGTGCTTGAGTTCCACTTCCCAGTTGATGCCCACGGTCACCGCGCGCTCTTTCTGGCGCATGGCGGCCTCACCGGTTTCTGCGGTGCGGGCCGCATCGTTGGCACGGTCCATGCCACCGAAGAACATGTAGTTCACTTCTGCAGCCAGGCCGGGCGTGATGCGCTTGCCGCCAAACAGCTTGCCACTGAAGGTGACACGATCACACGACGTGCCGCAATGCCATTGCGCAGCGCTCAGGCCAAAGTTGGCGCCAGCATAGAGCCCCAAGGGGGCCGACTCAGGCTTCAGCTCCTGCGCCGTGGCTGACACGCTGGTCAGCGACAAGGCCGCCAGGGCCATGGTGGACAAGGATGCGAAGATCTTGCGCGATGCAGAAATGCTCATGATGCTGAACCAGTTCTTCCGTACAGATTGCCAGACACCAATCACGTGAAAAACGTGATGGTTTTCTCGATTTGCAATCAAGTCTGCCATGCTGACTTCTACAATCACGGGCTTGCGCGCCCCTGCAGCCCGGGGGTTTTCGCTGAATCTTCGCCCTGACGCACGCCGGACGGTCGGGGCTTTCCCCTAGACCCGGGCAACAGGCAGAAAATCACCCCCAATGTTCCATACGTCTCATGGCCGTTTTCACTGAAGTAACCCCGCCCGAAGCTGCTGGTCTGATGGCCTCGCTGGACCTGGGCACTTTGCAATCGATGCAAGGGTGCGCCTCGGGCATCGAGAACACCAATTACTTCGTGAGCACTGACCGTGGCGACTACGTGCTGACACTGTTCGAGCGCCTGAGCTTCGAACAATTGCCCTTTTATTTGAACCTGATGCACCACCTGGCCGCGCGAGGGATCCCGGTGCCAGCGCCTCAGGCCAATGCACAAGGCGAGATCCTGCACAGCCTCAAAGGCAAGCCGGCTGCCGTGGTCACCCGCCTGAAGGGGCGCAACCAGATGAGCCCGCAGGTGGCCGACTGCGAACAAGTCGGCGCCATGCTCGCGCGCATGCATGCCGCAGGCCAGGACTACGCGGCCCAGCAGCCCAATCTGCGCGGCTTGGCATGGTGGATCGACACCATCCCCGTGGTGCTGCCCTACTTGAATGCCGAGCAAGCTGAACTGATTCAATCCGAGTTGGCGTTTCAGCAAGCGTTGGCGCAAGGTGAGGCTTACCGCGCCCTGCCCCAAGGCCCCATCCACGCCGACCTGTTCCGCGACAACGTGATGTTCGACGGCCCCCAACTGTCGGGCTTATTCGACTTCTACTTCGCGGGCTGCGACACCTTTGCGTTTGACATCGCCGTGTGCCTCAACGACTGGTGCATCGACCTCGGCACCGGCGCACTGGATGTGGCGCGTGCGCAGGCCTTCGTGGCCGCTTACGACGCGCAGCGCACCCTGACCGATGACGAGCTGGCCTTGTTGCCTGCCATG
>NZ_JBLIZW010000017.1:0-16232 GCF_048860245.1 Aquabacterium sp.
CACCACCCATCCATCAGAGGATCAGCACCATGGCACATACGCTTCCCCCACTGCCGTACGCTCAAGACGCTCTGGCTCCGCACATCAGCGCCGAGACCTTCGAGTACCACTACGGCAAGCACCATCAGGCTTACGTCACCAACCTGAACAACCTGATCCCTGGTACGGAGTTCGAAGCCCTGTCGCTGGAAGAGATCGTCAAGAAGTCCAGCGGTGGCGTCTACAACAATGCCGCTCAGGTGTGGAACCACACTTTCTTCTGGAACTGCATGAAGCCGAACGGCGGTGGCGCTCCTTCTGGCAAGCTGGCTGAGGCCATCAACGCCAAGTTCGGCAGCTATGACGCGTTCAAGGAAGCCTTCACCAAGTCTGCTGTGGGTAACTTCGGCTCCGGCTGGACCTTCCTGGTGAAGAAGGCTGACGGTTCGGTGGACATCGCCAACTTCGGCCCCGCCGGCACGCCTCTGACCACTGGCGACACTGCGCTGCTGACCATCGACGTGTGGGAGCACGCTTACTACATCGACTATCGCAATGCCCGTCCCAAGTTCGTGGAAGTGTTCCTGAACAGCCTGGTGAACTGGGAATTTGCTGAGAAGAACTTCGGCTGATCGCCGCGTTTTTCTCTCAACACTCAAAGGCCGAGCACTGCTCGGCCTTTTGTTTTTTTGCTCGGCTTTTTTTGCTTTTGCCTGTAATGGTGAATTTCCCTAGGTTTTGAGGATAGGCCCGAAAAATTGACACTTTGGGCGCGCAGGGCTGGATAACGGTGCTACAGTGACTTCGTTTACGGCCCTTCCCGTCGCCCTTGCTGGATTTTGTTCTCGGCAGTCAGCAAGGCGGGTCCGCAATCCGCCAACCGGTCAAGCCGTGTCGCGGAAGGTTTTTAACCAGCCAATGTCCCAGGAAACCTGGGAGTGAGGTGAGCGAAATGATGCAGCAGTTCAGGTCGAATTCGTACCTGTTCGGGGGTAACGCCCCCTACGTTGAAGAGTTGTACGAGGCGTATCTCGACAACCCCGGTTCTGTGCCAGATAACTGGCGCGCCTACTTCGACGCCCTCCAGAACGTTCCCGCAACTGATGGCACTGATCATCGTGACGTGGCGCATGCGCCGGTCGTCGAGTCGTTTGCCCAGCGTGCCAAGGCCAATGCCTTCATGGTCAAGACCAGCTCCGCTGATCTGGCTGTGGCGCGTAAACAGGTGCACGTTCAATCTCTGATTGCTGCCTATCGCTTCCTCGGTTCCCGCTGGGCGGATCTGGATCCGCTCAAGCGTCAGGAACGCCCCAAGATTCCCGAGTTAGAGCCCGCGTTCTACGACCTGAGCGAGTCCGACATGGACATCACGTTCAGTGCCACGAACACGTACTTCACCAAGGCTGAGCACATGACCCTGCGCGAAATCGTGCAGGCTCTGCGTGAAACCTATTGCGGCAGCATCGGTGCCGAGTTCATGCACATCACCGATCCCGGTGAAAAACGTTGGTGGCAAGAGCGTCTGGAATCCATTCGTTCCAAGCCCACATTCAGCGCCGAGAAGAAAAAGCACATCCTCGAGCGCCTGACGGCAGCCGAAGGTCTGGAGCGCTTCCTGCACACCAAGTATGTGGGGCAGAAGCGCTTCTCGCTGGAAGGTGGTGAGTCGTTCATCGCTTCGATGGATGAACTGATCCAGCGCGCTGGCGAAAGCGGCGTGCAGGAAATCGTGATTGGCATGGCCCACCGTGGTCGCCTGAATGTGCTGGTCAACACCCTGGGTAAGCAGCCCAAGGACCTGTTCTCCGAGTTCGAGCACACTGCACCTGAGCACCTGCCCGCGGGTGACGTGAAGTACCACCAAGGCTTCTCGTCCGACGTCTCGACGGCCGGTGGCCCTGTTCACTTGTCGCTGTCGTTCAACCCGTCTCACCTGGAAATCGTGAACCCGGTGATCGAGGGGTCGGTCAAGGCCCGTATGGATCGCCGTGGCGACACCAAGGGCTCGCAAGTGCTGCCAGTGCAGGTGCACGGTGACGCTGCCTTTGCTGGTCAGGGCGTTGTCATGGAAACGCTGGCACTGGCCCAGACCCGTGGTTACTACACGGGCGGCACGGTGCACATCGTGATCAACAACCAGATCGGTTTCACCACCTCTGATCCACGCGATACACGCTCGACGCTGTATTGCTCTGACGTGGTCAAGATGATCGAAGCCCCTGTGCTGCACGTGAACGGCGATGATCCGGAAGCCGTCGTGCTGTGCACGCAGTTGGCCATGGACTACCGTCAGCAGTTCAACAAGGACGTGGTGGTGGACATCGTCTGCTTCCGCAAGCTGGGCCACAACGAGCAGGATACGCCTGCCATGACCCAGCCGCTGATGTACAAGAAGATCGGTCAGCACCCCGGCACCCGCAAGGTCTATGGCGACCGCCTGGTGGCCGGTGGTTCGATGCCGGCTGATGGCCCTGACCAGTTGGTCAAGGAGTACCGTGCTGCGATGGAAGCCGGTAAGCACACGGTCGATCCTGTGCTGACCAACTTCAAGAGCAAGTATGCGGTGGACTGGACGCCCTTCTTGAACAAGAAGTGGACCGACTCGGCTGACACCGCTTTGCCGCTGGCTGAGTTCCGCCGTCTGGCCGAGCGCATCACCACGGTGCCCGCGAACTTCAAGCCACATCCGCTGGTTCAGAAGGTGCTGGATGATCGTGCTGCCATGGGCCGCGGCGAGATCAATGTGGACTGGGGCATGGGCGAACACATGGCGTTTGCCTCGCTGGTGGCGTCGGGCTATCCGGTGCGCCTGTCGGGTGAAGACTGCGGTCGCGGTACTTTCACCCACCGTCACGCTGTGCTGCACGATCAGAACCGTGAGAAGTTCGATGAAGGCACCTATGTGCCGCTGCAACACATTGGTGAGAACCAAGCTCCGTTTGTGGTCATCGACTCCATCTTGTCTGAAGAAGCCGTGTTGGGCTTCGAGTACGGCTACGCTGGTTCCGACCCCAACAGCCTGGTGATCTGGGAAGCACAGTTCGGTGACTTCGCCAACGGTGCGCAGGTGGTGATTGACCAGTTCATCGCCTCGGGCGAAGTGAAGTGGGGCCGTGCCAACGGTCTGACCCTGATGCTGCCGCACGGCTACGAAGGTCAGGGCCCGGAGCACAGTTCGGCTCGCCTGGAGCGCTTCATGCAGCTGGCCGCTGACAACAACATGCAGATCGTGCAGCCGACCTCGGCCAGCCAGATCTTCCACGTGTTGCGTCGTCAGATGGTGCGTCAGTTCCGCAAGCCTCTGGTGCTGATGACGCCAAAGTCTCTGCTGCGTAACAAAGATGCGACCTCGCCATTGAACGAGTTCACGCGCGGTGAATTCCGCACCGTGATCGGTGAGGTGGACGAGAGCATCGATAACAGCAAGGTCAAGCGCGTGGTCTGTTGCTCTGGCAAGGTCTATTACGACCTGGTCAAGAAGCGTGCCGAGAAG
Organism: Aquabacterium sp.; assembly: GCF_048860245.1. Taxonomy (GTDB): domain Bacteria; phylum Pseudomonadota; class Gammaproteobacteria; order Burkholderiales; family Burkholderiaceae_C; genus Aquabacterium. Next base: position 3,473 of record NZ_JBLIZW010000017.1, read on the forward strand.
AAGGCCACCGACACGGCCATCATCCGTGTTGAACAGCTCTATCCGTTCCCTCACAAGGCTTTCGCAGCCGAACTGAAGAAGTATCCGAACCTTGCCGAGTTTGTGTGGTGCCAGGATGAACCTCAGAACCAAGGTGCTTGGTTCTTCGTACAGCACTACATCCACGAGAACATGGCCGATGGTCAGAAGTTGGGTTACGCCGGTCGTCCGGCCTCTGCTTCGCCTGCAGTGGGTTACGCCCACTTGCACCAGGATCAGCAGAAAGCACTGCTGGACCAGGCATTCGCCAAGCTCAAGGGCTTCGTTCTGAACAAGTAAGGTTTAGGCGATCGCGGCTCGCGGGAGTTGCGCCAAATTGGACCGCTCACAGGAGCGGAGGGCGCCCCCGCCAGCAAGCCGTGATCGCAACAGGAGATACACATCATGGCAATCATTGACGTCAAGGTTCCTCAGTTGTCTGAGTCGGTGGCAGAAGCCACCCTGTTGCAGTGGAAGAAAAAGCCCGGTGAGGCGGTCGCTGCGGACGAAATCCTCATCGAGATCGAAACCGACAAGGTCGTTCTGGAAGTGCCTGCGCCTAGCGCTGGCGTGCTGGCCGAGTTGGTTGTGGGCGATGGCGGTACCGTGGTCTCTGACCAGGTGATCGCTCGCATCGACACCGAAGCATCTGCAGGTGCAGTGGCTGCTCCGGCAGCAGCACCCGCAGCGGCTCCTGCTGCTGCGCCCGCAGCCGCTGCGGCCGCAACAGGTGGCAGCAAGGCTGATGTGGCCATGCCCGCCGCCGCCAAGCTGTTGGCTGACAACGGCCTGAGTGCTGCGCAAGTGGCCGGTACTGGCAAAGATGGCCGCGTGACCAAGGGTGACGTGCTGGCCGCCGTTGCGGGCGGTGCAAAGCCTGCGGCGCCGGCTGCCGCTGTGGCCCCGACCGCTGGCATCCCCACCGGTGTGCCGACCAGCTCGCTGCCTGCCGTTCAAGCACCTGTTGCCCCGAACAACCTGGCCGACCGCCCTGAGCAGCGCGTGCCGATGAGCCGTCTGCGTGCCCGTGTGGCCGAGCGTCTGCTGCAGTCACAAGCCACCAACGCCATCCTGACCACGTTCAACGAAGTGAACATGGCGCCGGTGATGGAAATGCGCAAGAAGTTCCAGGAGAAGTTCGAGAAGGAACACGGTTGCAAGCTGGGCTTCATGTCTTTCTTCGTGAAGGCCGCCGTGCATGCGCTGAAGAAGTACCCCGTGTTGAACGCCTCGGTGGACGGCAATGACATCGTCTATCACGGTTACTTCGACATCGGTGTGGCCGTGGGTTCGCCCCGTGGTCTGGTGGTGCCAGTGCTGCGCAACGTCGACCAGATGACCTTTGCCGAGATCGAGAAGAAGATCGCCGAATTCGGTGTGAAGGCTCGCGACGGCAAGCTGGGCATCGAAGAAATGACTGGCGGTACCTTCTCCATCTCCAACGGTGGTGTGTTTGGTTCGATGCTGTCGACCCCCATCATCAACCCGCCTCAATCGGCCATCCTGGGCGTGCACGCCACCAAGGATCGCGCCGTGGTGGAGAACGGCCAGATCGTGATCCGTCCGATCAACTATCTGGCGATGTCCTATGACCACCGCATCATCGACGGTCGCGAGGCCGTGCTGGGTCTGGTGGCCATGAAGGAAGCGCTGGAAGACCCGGCTCGCCTGCTGTTCGACATCTGATTTTTGAGTTTTGCGGCCGGACGGGCCTCACAAGGGCCCGCTCCGGACCTGCATTCAGCCGGATTTCCAGGAGCCACCCATGTCCGTTGCGGATGAACTCGTCAAGCTGGCGTCTCTTCACGAGAGAGGCGTGTTGACCGACGAGGAATTCCAGCGGCTCAAATCGAAGCTCATTGATGGAGGGCAGATCCTCTCCCCATTGAGTCGAGAGCCCGCAGCGGTCAATCGCCTGCGTCGGTCACAAGCCGATCGCTGGCTGGGTGGAGTCTGTGGCGGTATCGCCGTCCTGACTGACACCGAGTCCTGGGTCTGGCGTCTTGCCTTTGCGTTGTTGTTCCTGTTCTGGGGCGCAGGCCTCATGCTCTACATCCTGCTGTGGATCTTCGTCCCGCACGAATGAACACGCATTAACCAGCCAAACACACCATGTCCAATCAATTCGACGTTATCGTCATCGGCGGTGGCCCCGGTGGCTACATCGCAGCCATTCGCGCCGCTCAACTGGGCTTCAAGGCCGCATGCATCGACGAGTGGAAGAACGACAAGGGCGGCCCCGCACCGGGCGGTACCTGCACCAACGTGGGTTGCATTCCTTCCAAGGCCCTGCTGCAGTCGTCCGAGCATTTCGAACAGGCGTCGCACCACTTTGCCGATCACGGCATCACGGTCGAAGGCCTGAAGATGGATGTCGCCAAGATGATTGGCCGCAAGAACACCGTTGTGAAGCAAAACAACGACGGTATCTTGTACCTGTTCAAGAAGAACAAGGTCAGCTTCTTCCACGGCCGCGGTTCCTTCGTGAAGGCCACAGACGGTGGTTATGAGATCGCGGTGGCCGGCGAGAAGGCCGAGACCCTGGTCGGCAAGCACATCATTGTGGCAACCGGCTCGAACGCACGCCAGCTGCCCGGCGCAGAGTTCGACGAGAAGCTGATTTTGTCGAATGAAGGTGCACTGGCCATCGGCGAAGTGCCGAAGAAGCTGGGCGTGATTGGTTCTGGCGTGATCGGCCTCGAAATGGGTTCGGTCTGGCGCCGTCTGGGTGCAGAAGTGACCGTGCTGGAAGCACTGCCCACCTTCCTGGCTGCCGTGGACGAGCAGGTGGCCAAGGAGGCGCAAAAGGCGTTCACCAAGCAAGGCCTGAAGCTGCAACTGGGCGTGAAGATCGGCGAGATCAAGACGACCAAGAAGGGCAAGGTACAAGGCGTCAGCGTGGCGTATGCCGACGCCAAGGGTGAAGCGCAACTGCTGGAAGTGGACAAGCTGATCGTGTCGATTGGCCGGGTGCCCAACACCAACGGCTTGAATGTGGAAGCCGTCGGCTTGAAGCTGGACGAGCGTGGTGCCATCGTGGTGGACGACGACTGCAAGACCAACCTACCCAATGTGTGGGCGGTGGGTGACGTGGTGCGTGGTCCGATGCTGGCGCACAAGGCAGAAGAAGAGGGTGTGGCCGTGGCTGAGCGCATCGCGGGTCAGCATGGGCACGTCAACTTCAACACCATTCCCTGGGTGATTTACACCAGCCCAGAGATCGCCTGGGTCGGCAAGACCGAGCAGGCGTTGAAAGCGGAGGGCCGTGCCTACAAGGCCGGTTCCTTCCCGTTCATGGCGAATGGTCGTGCGCGTGCCTTGGGTGACACCACCGGCTTCGTCAAGTTCCTGGCGGATGCCGCGACCGACGAAATCCTGGGCGTGCACATCGTGGGTCCGTTTGCCAGCGAGTTGATTTCGGAAGCCGTTGTGGCCATGGAATTCAAGGCCAGCGCGGAAGATATCGCGCGCATTTGTCACGCTCACCCCAGCCTGAGTGAGGCGACGAAGGAAGCGGCGCTCGCAGTGGACAAGCGCACCTTAAACTTCTGAGTTTGCTGCGGCACTCTCAATCAGGGGCAGCATCGCTGCCCCTTTTCTTTGTTTTATTCAGTTCTTTCCATGAGCAAGCCTGCCATCTCCGTCACCCAAATGTACGAGCAGAGCCTGGTCGAGCGTGGCTACAAGGCCGACGACGCCCAACTCAAGGGCATCGCTGCATTGCAACGCTGTCAGGATGAGTGGGGCGCGTACAAGGGGCAGCGCTCGAACGCGCTCACCAAGATGCTGCGCTATCCGCCGTTGCCCAAAGGCGTGTACATGTACGGCGGGGTGGGGCGCGGCAAGAGCTTCATCATGGATTGCTTCTTCAACGCGGTGCCGCTGCAGCGCAAAACGCGCCTGCACTTTCACGAGTTCATGCGTGAGGTGCACCGTCAGTTGCATGAGCTCAAAGGGGTGGCCAACCCGCTGGATGTGCTGGCCCAGCGCATGTCGCGCAAGTATCGTCTGATCTGCTTTGACGAGTTTCACGTGGCCGATGTGACGGACGCGATGATCTTGCACCGCTTGCTGGATGCGATGTTCCGCAACCGCATGAGCATCGTCACGACGTCCAACTTCCATCCGGATGAGTTGTATCCGAACGGCTTGCACCGCGATCGCATCCTGCCCGCGATCGAGCTGCTCAAGAGCCAACTGCAAGTGGTGAATGTGGACAACGGGACCGACTACCGTCGTCGCACGCTGGAATTGGCCAATTTGTATCTGACCCCGCTGAATGCTGACACCGAGCAGCAAATGCATGAGGTGTTTGACAAACTGGCCGAGGTGGCCGATGAGAACCCGTCCCTGAACATCGAGCACCGCGTGCTCAAGGCCAAGCGCAAGGCGGGTGGCGTGGTCTGGTTCGATTTCCAGACCTTGTGCTGCGGTCCGCGATCACAGAATGACTATCTGGAGTTGGCCAACCAGTTCCACACCATCTTGCTGAGTGACGTGCCTCACATGCCGGTCAAGATGGCGTCCGAGGCGCGACGTTTCACCTGGCTGGTGGATGTGCTGTATGACCGTCGCGTCAAACTGGTGATCTCGGCGGAGGTGCCACCTGAGCAGCTCTACACCGAGGGGCCGCTGTCGCACGAGTTCCCTCGGACGGTGTCTCGACTCAACGAAATGCAATCGAAGGAATACCTCAGCGAGGAGCGTCGCATTGTCGACACCTCGCTGACCTGATGCGCGTGGGGCTCAGCCCTCGACGCGGACGATGACGATGGAGAGGTTGTCGCCACCTCCGCGTGCGCGATGGCGGGCCTTGCTGACCAGCATTTCGGCCGCTTCACGCGGGGGCAGGGTGTGCACGATGGCGCCTAACTCTTTGGGTGTGAAGTAGTGCCACAGGCCGTCCGAGCACACCATCAGCGTGTCGCCGGTCTGGAGCTGATTGATGAAGTGCACGCCCACGGGGGGATCGGTTTGTGTACCCAAGCAGCCGGTGAGCAGGTTGGACTGGGGGTGCACATTGGCTTCTTCTTCGGTGATCTGGCCTTCATCGACCAAGCGCTGCACGAAGGAGTGATCCTTGGTGCGGAACACCATTTCCGGGCCACGGAAGTGATACACCCGCGTGTCTCCGGCCCAGGCCACACATGCTGTGCGATCGGGGTGGATCACATAGGTGCCGATGGTGCTGTGAGGCTCTTCTTCTGAGGCAATGGCTGTGAGTTTGATCATGAGGTGCGCCTCATGGATCAACTGCGCCAGCATTTGCTCGGGGATGTCTTTGCTGGGGACGTATCGCTCAAAGACCTGCTGCGCGGTCATGACGACCTGATCCGCTGCTTTGCGGCCACCACTTTTGCCACCCATGCCGTCTGCCACCAAGCCCATGACACAACCTTTTGTGCGTGGGTGTGGGAGCAGGACGAGTTGGTCTTGTTGGTAAGGCCTGTCTCCTCGGTGGATGCCGGTGGCGGCAACCAGTCGAAAACTGGAAGTTGCTGCATTCATGGGAAAACTATAATGCCGAAAAGCATTCCTTCTGGGACGATCCGTGCTCGGGTGATCCCTTGTTCACGCGTCCAGGGACGGCATCAGTCGGCCACCACGATGTCAGAAAACCTTCATTCGCCCCAACGTCAACTCATCGAACTGCGCATGGAGCATGCGGATCTGGACAACCTGATTGACCGGGCAGCCGAACAATCGCCGGTGGATGAGCTGTCCTTGCGGCGTCTGAAAAAGCGTCGCTTGTTGTTGCGGGACCAGATTGCTGCGCTGGAATTGCTGCTGGATCCCAAAGAGCCCGCTTGACGCGAGCGCTCTGGAAGTCAGGATGCCAGGGTGCTGAGCATCTCGGTTTCGATCTCGAGCTGTTTCCGATCGGTGCGGAGCACATCACCGGTGACCAAGAACGTGTCTTCCACCCGTTCACCCAGTGTGGTGACCTTGGCGAGTTGAACGCTGACCTGGTGTTTGGCAAGGACGCGGGCAATCGAGTAGAGCAGGCCGGATCGGTCACTGGCGGACACACTCAACAGCCAACGCTGCGCGCGTTCATCCGGACGCAGGCTGACGCGAGGCTGAATGGGGAATGACTTCACCCGGCGAGACAGACGGCCACGGATCGGTTCGGGCAGCGGTTTGTCACTGGCCACGGTCTCAGCCAGTTGCGTTTCGACCAGCGCGATCATGTCGCGGTAGTGCACGCCTTCGAATTTGAAGTTGTCGCCCTCCATGACCTGGAAGGTGTCCAGCGCGTAACCGCTGGCCGTGGTGTGAATGCGTGCGTCCTGAATGGTGAAGCCGGTCTGCGCGAAATAGCTGCAGATGCGCGCAAACACGTCTGCCTTGTCTGGTGCGTAGACCAGCACTTGCAGGCCTTCACCGATGGCGGAAAGGCGGGCGGCCACGACGGGCTTGTCGGTCTGGACATGCCGGAACAGCATGCGGGTGTGCCAGGCGATGTCTGCCGCATCGTGGCGAGCGAAATAGCTCATGTCCAGCGTCTGCCAGAGCTTGGTTTCAATGCCGGGGGGCATGAAGTACAGCGCCAGCGTGCTGCGGGCTTGTTCCTTGCGGGCCTCGATTTCGGCATCGAGGTGGGGTTTGGACCCGCCGAGCGCACGCAGCGTCAGCTTGTACAGGTCCTCCAGCAGCTTGCCTTTCCAGGCGTTCCAGACCTTGGGGCTGGTGCCACGGATGTCGGCCACGGTCAGCAGATAGAGGCCGGTGAGGTGACGCTCGTTGCGAACACGTTTGGCAAAAGCCTGGATGACATCGGGATCCGAGAGGTCTTCCTTTTGGGCGATGCGCGACATGGTCAGGTGTTCTGACACGACGAACTCGATCAGCTCGGCGTCGTCACCCGTGATGCCGTGGTCTTTGCAGAAGCGGCGCACTTCCACGGCCCCCAGTTCGGAGTGATCGCCGCCGCGGCCCTTGGCCACGTCGTGAAACAGTGCAGCGATGTAGAGCAGCCAAGGCTTTTCCCACTGCGCGGCCAGTTGCGTGCAGAAGGGGTATTCGTGCGCATGCTCCGGGATGAAGAAGCGGCGCATGTTGCGCACGACCATGAGGATGTGCTGGTCCACGGTGTAGACGTGGAAGAGGTCGTGCTGCATCTGGCCGACGATGCGGCGGAACACCCAAAGGTAGCGGCCCAGCACCGAGGTTTGGTTGAGCAGGCGCATGACGCGGGTCTGCCCCTGACCCTCTTTGAGGATGGCCATGAAGGTGACGCGGTTGACGGGGTCTTTGCGGAAGGCGCCGTCCATGACCGTGCGGGCGTTGTACAGGGCACGCAGCGTGCGTGCAGACAGGCCCTTGAGCGTGTTTTCTTGCTGAAGCGTCAGGAACGTGGCCAGGATGGCGTGCTTGTCGCGAACGTAAAGGTCGTCGCTGACAACCTCCAGCAAACCGCCCTTGTCCAGAAAACGTTCGTTGATGACGCGCATGGGGGCGTCTTGCGAACCCAGTACCCGTTCCTCGATGTTTTGCATCAGGATCAGGTTGAGCTGGGTAACGGCCTTGGCTGCCCAGTAGTAGCGGCGCATCAGCACTTCGCTGGCGCGCAGAGCGGGGGTGTTGGTGTAGCCGAAGGACTCGGCGACGGCTGTTTGCAGGTCGAAGACCAGGCGATCTTCGCGCCGGCGCGCCAGAACATGCAGGCGGGCGCGAATGAGCTTCAGCGTGCCTTCATGGCGCTGCAGTTGCCGAGCCTCGAACGGTGTCAGCAGGCCGTTGCGGGCCATTTCGTGCCAGTTGCGACCCAGGCGTGCGGCGCGGGCCAGCCACACCACCACTTGCAGGTCACGCAAGCCGCCGGGGCTTTCCTTGCAGTTGGGCTCCAGCGAGTAGGGCGTGTCTTCGTACTTGGTGTGGCGCTGACGCATTTCCAGCGTCTTGGCCGTCATGAACGCACGCACGTCCATGTTGCGGTAGGTGGCGTGGTGCAGTTCTTCAAAGCGCGACTTGCTGCCGCACAGGTAGCGAGCTTCCAGCAAGGCTGTTTGAACGGTGATGTCTTGCTTGGCTTCCTCGCTGCATTCGTCCACCGTGCGGACGCTGGAGCCAATTTCCAGCCCAATGTCCCAGCATGCGGTGATGAACTGCTCGACAGCGGGGGCGAGACTGTCTTCTCCTGCCACCGAAGGCGTGACGGGCATCAGCAACAGCACGTCAATGTCGGAGTGGGGAAAGAGTTCGCCACGCCCATAGCCGCCCACGGCGACCAAGGCCGCGCCACGGGGCAGTGCTTGCGCTTCCCACAACTGGCTGAGCGTGTGATCGACCAGCTTGGCCAGCTTGGTCAGCAGCCGGCTGGCCGAGGCCGTGGTGGGACGGCTTTGCTGAAATTGGTCAAGGATGTCAGCCTTTGCTGTGCGGAACTGCTGGCGCAGGGCGGCGATGTCCAGGGACATGGTGTGGCGGGTGTGTTGAGGTCTGCGTGCTGATGCAAAAAGCCCCGCCGTCAAAGGGCAGGGCTTGCGGGGCGTGATCAGGTCTTGGTCGACGTGATGAAGTCGGGCAGCGGTGGGCTGCCGGCTGACAGGGTCAGCACTTCGTAGCCCGTCTCGGTCACGAGAACGGTGTGTTCCCACTGTGCAGAGAGTGAACGGTCCTTCGTCACGATGGTCCAGCCGTCTCCCAGGGACTTGATGTCCTTCTTGCCGGCGTTGATCATGGGCTCGATGGTGAAGACCATGCCGGGCTTGAGCTCTTCGAGCGTGCCAGGGCGGCCGTAGTGCAGCACTTGAGGTTCTTCGTGGAACTTCTGGCCGATACCGTGACCGCAGAACTCGCGCACCACGGAGAAACCGTTGCTTTCGGCGAAGGTCTGGATGGCGTGACCGATGTCGCCCAGGCGAGCGCCAGGCTTGACCTTGGCGATGCCTTTCCACATGGCATCGTAGGTGAAGGCGCACAGACGCTTGGCTGCGATGGAGCCGTTTCCGCAAATGAACATGCGGCTGGTGTCTCCGTGCCAACCGTCTTTGATGACGGTGATGTCGATGTTGACGATGTCACCATCTTTCAGCGGGCGATCGTTGGGGATCCCGTGACAGACCTGATGGTTGATCGAGGTGCAGATCGATTTGGGGTAGGGCTTGTGGCCGCCGGGGGCGTAGTTCAGGGGCGCGGGAATGCAGCCTTGCACGTCGACCATGTAGTCGTGGGCCAGCTTGTCCAGCTCTTCGGTGGTGGCGCCTGGTTTGACAAAAGGCGTGAGGTAGTCCAGCACCTCGGAGGCCAGTCGGCACGCGATGCGCATGGCGTCGATGTCGGCGCCGGTCTTGATGGTGATCGTCATGGGACGAAATTATCCGCAATTCGCGTGCCTTGTGCTGTCACATGGGTTTCAGTTTCCACATGCAGGGCGGTCTTTTGGCGTCAGGGGCCGGTAAAATTCGCTTTTTCGCCTGTCAGTCGCCCTCCATGGTTGCGACTGGCCCCAACTTGGCGCTTGCGCCCTGACCGAACGCACCACTTCCGTGATGTCCACTCTGATGCACTTTGAGGGCGGCAATGCCCTGGCCCCTCACCAAGTCCAGGCACTCCTGCCCAAGCTCCAAGCCATCAATCCACGGATTGCTGGCATTCATGCGCGTCATGTGCACTGGGTGGCCATGGACAAGGCGCTTGACCACGCGCAACTGGACAAGCTGGCTGCGTTGCTGACGTATGGCGATGCCTACGAAGGCCCGTCTGAAGGTGATCTGATTGTGGTGGCGCCGCGACTCGGTACCGTGTCGCCCTGGGCGTCCAAGGCCACCGACATTGCGCACAACTGCGGCTTGGCGATTCGCCGTGTTGAGCGCGTGACCGAGTACCGCCTGACGGTGAAGGCCGGTGTGATCGGCGCGCTGATGGGCGGCGCCAAGGGTTTGGCTGCGGAAGACCTGCAGGCCTGCGCTGCCTTGCTGCACGATCGCATGACCGAGAGCGTGATGCTGGCGCGTGACGAAGCCCGCCACCTGTTCGACGAGAAGCAAGGCGCCCCGATGGAGCACGTGGACGTGCTGGGTCGTGGTCGCGTTGCGCTGGAAGAGGCCAATGTGACCTTTGGTCTGGCCTTGTCGGACGACGAAATCGAATACCTGGTCAATGCGTTTACCGGCCTGAAGCGCAACCCGACCGACGTGGAGCTGATGATGTTCGCCCAAGCGAACTCGGAGCACTGCCGCCACAAGATCTTCAACGCCAAGTTCACCGTGGACGGCGTGGAGCAGGACTTGTCGCTGTTCGGCATGATCCGCAACACTGAAAAGCTGAACCCGCAGCACACCGTGGTGGCTTACGCCGACAACGCGTCCATCATGGAAGGCCACCAGATCGAGCGCTGGATGCCCGATGGCTACACCAACGCGCCTCAGTACAAGGCCCGTGAAGAGCTGGCCCATGTGCTGATGAAGGTGGAAACGCACAACCACCCCACGGCCATTTCGCCTTTCCCCGGCGCATCGACCGGAGCGGGCGGTGAAATCCGTGACGAAGGCGCGACCGGCCGTGGTTCGCGTCCCAAGTCGGGCCTGACGGGCTTCTCGGTGTCGAACCTGCACCTGCCGGGCACCAACGAGCCTTGGGAGCAAAACCCCATTGGCAAGCCTGAGCACATTGCCAGCCCGTTGCAGATCATGATCGAAGGCCCCTTGGGCGGTGCCGCGTTCAACAACGAATTCGGTCGCAGCAACCTGGGCGGTTACTTCCGCGTGTTCGACCAGAACGTGGGCGAAGGCGATCAGGCCATCCGCCGTGGTTACCACAAGCCCATCATGATTGCGGGTGGCTTGGGCACCATCGACGCCACGCAGACCAAGAAGATCGTGTTTGGCGCGGGCACCTTGCTGATCCAACTGGGCGGCCCTGGCATGCGCATTGGCATGGCCGGCGCGGCGGCTTCGTCCATGGCGGCGGGCACCAACTCGGCGGCACTGGACTTTGACTCGGTGCAGCGTGGCAACCCGGAAATCGAGCGCCGCGCGCAAGAGGTGATCAACCACTGCTGGGGTTTGGGTGCGAACAACCCCATCTTGGCCATTCACGACGTGGGCGCCGGTGGCATTTCCAACGCCTTCCCTGAACTGGTGGACGGCGCAGGCAAGGGCGCGCGTTTCGACCTGAGCAAGGTGCCGCTGGAAGAGTCCGGCATGGCGCCCAAGGAAATCTGGTGTAACGAAAGCCAGGAACGTTACGTTCTGGCCATCGCGCCCGAGTCGCTGCCCATGTTCACCGAAATGGCCAACCGCGAGCGTTGCCCCTTCGGCGTGATTGGCGTGGCCACCGAAGCGCTGGAGCTGGTGCTGGAAGACACCACTCAGCCTGGCGCTGACAAGGCCGTGGACATGCCCATGGAAGTGCTGCTGGGCAAGCCACCCAAGATGCACCGCGATGTGACGCGCGTGCAGTGGGATGGCGGCAAGCTGGACCTGACCGGCGTGTCGCTGGACACCGTGGCGCTGGACGTGCTGCGTCACCCCACCGTGGCCAGCAAGCGTTTCCTGATCACCATCGGTGACCGCACCGTGGGTGGCCTGAACCACCGCGACCAGATGGTTGGCCCCTGGCAGGTGCCCGTGGCCGACGTGGCCGTGACCCTGGCTGACTTCAAGGGCTTTGCCGGCGAAGCGATGGCCATGGGCGAGCGCACGCCGTTGGCGTCCGTGAACGCGCCAGCGTCCGGCCGCATGGCGGTGGCTGAGGCCATCACCAACTTGCTGGCTGCGCCCATCGAACTGTCGCGCGTCAAGCTGTCGGCCAACTGGATGGCCGCTTGCGGTGAAGCCGGCGAAGACGCTGCTTTGTTCGATACCGTGAAGGCCGTGGGCATGGACCTGTGCCCGGCACTGGGCGTGTCCATTCCTGTGGGCAAGGACTCGCTGTCCATGCGCACCAAGTGGTCGGACAACGGTCAAACCAAGCAAGTCACGGCACCCGTTTCCCTGATCGTGACGGCCTTTGCCTCGATCGCGGATGTGCGTGGCACGCTGACCCCGCAACTGGTCACAGCAGAAAACGGGCAGACGCTGGACACCAGCCTGATCTTGGTGGACTTGGGCGAAGGCAAGAACCGCATGGGTGGTTCGATGCTGGCCCAGGTGCTGAACCAGTTTGGCAACGAGGTGCCCGACTGCGACAACCCCGAGATGCTGAAGTCCGCCGTGAACGCCGTGAACGCCTTGCGCGCACAAGGCAAGCTGCTGGCCTACCACGATCGTGGTGACGGTGGCCTGTGGGCGACCGTGGCTGAAATGGCCTTCGCCGGCAACACCGGTGTGAGCCTGAATGTGGACATGCTGGTGACCGAGGGCACCGGCGTGGACGACAGTCGCGCGGACTTCGGTGACTCGAAGAACTGGGCAGGCCAAGTGGGCGAACGCCGCAACGAGCTGACCTTGAAGGCGCTGTTCAACGAAGAACTGGGCCTGGTCCTGCAAGTGCGTACTGCTGACCGCGACGCCGTGCTGCAAACCCTGCGCGAGCATGGCCTGAGCAAGCACAGCCACGTCATCGGCAAGCCCAATGCCAAGCACACGCTGGAAGTGTGGCGCGATGCCAAGTCGGTGTTTGCCGCGCCCGTGGAGCAACTGCACAAGACCTGGGACGACGTGAGCTGGCGCATTGCGCAGCTGCGCGACAACCCCGCTTGCGCCAACAGCGAACACGAAGCCATTGGCAAGGCCGCTGACCCCGGCATGCACGTGGCCCTGACCTTCGACCCGCTGGAAGACGTGGCCGCGCCCTT
>NZ_JBLIZW010000018.1:0-20097 GCF_048860245.1 Aquabacterium sp.
GGCTACCACCAAAGCCCAGCGCAAGCTGTTCTTCAATCTCCGCCCGATGAAAGACGGTGTGATCGCCGACTTCACCGTCACCGAGCAAATGCTCAAGCAGTTCATCAAGATGGTGCACCCCCGCTCGGTCCTCAAGCCGTCGCCCCGCATCATCATCTGCGTGCCCTGCGGTTCGACCCAGGTCGAGCGCCGCGCCATCCGTGAGTCGGCCCTGGGCGCCGGCGCCTCCGAGGTGTACCTGATCGAAGAACCCATGGCCGCGGCCATCGGCGCAGGCCTGCCAGTGTCCGACGCCTCGGGCTCCATGGTGGTGGACATCGGTGGCGGCACCACCTAAGTGTGCGTCATCTCGCTGGGCGGCATGGTCTACAAGGGCTCGGTCCGCGTCGGTGGCGACAAGTTCGACGAAGCCATCATCAGCTACATCCGCCGCAACTACGGCATGCTGATCGGTGAGCCCACTGCGGAAGCCATCAAGAAGGAAATCGGCTCGGCTTTCCCTGGCTCCGAAGTCAAGGAAATGGAAGTCAAGGGCCGCAACCTGTCCGAAGGCGTGCCACGCAGCTTCACCATCTCGTCCAACGAGGTGCTGGAAGCCCTGACCGAGCCGCTCAACCAGATCGTTTCTGCCGTGAAGAACGCGCTGGAGCAAACCCCTCCCGAGCTGGGCGCCGACATCGCCGAGCGCGGCATGATGCTGACCGGTGGTGGCGCGTTGCTGCGTGATCTGGATCGCCTGCTGGCCGAAGAAACCGGTCTGCCCGTGCACGTGGCCGAAGACCCGCTGACCTGCGTGGTCCGTGGCTGCGGCATGGCCCTGGAGCGCATGGAGCGCCTGGGCAGCATCTTCACTACCGAGTAAGTCACCCCTTCCGAGACGAGGGCCCCGGTGCATGCTGAGGCCCTCGTTGTTGTTTGTGGAGCCTGAAAGCCGCCCCCATGCCGCTGGCCACACTCGAACGATCACCGCCGCCCTTCTTCAAGCAAGGGCCGTCGGCGTTCACGCGTCTGATGTTTTATGCGGCCCTGGCAGTGCTCCTGATGGTGGCAGACAGCCGCTGGAAGATGACGCAACCGCTGCGGGGCGCCATCGCCACGGGTTTGCAGCCCATCCAGTTTGCGCTGCTGACGCCCGTTCGGGCACGGGATAACGTGGTTCATTATTTCTCTGGCATGGACGAGGCACGTGCCGTGCAAGCCCGCGCCCAGTTGCAGCTCACGCAGCAGGCCGAGCGCGTGGTGCGCATGAGCCAGCTCGAGCGAGAAAACGCACGGCTGCGCGCCTTGCTGGGCCTGCGTCCGCGCATCGAGGTGCAGACCGAGGCGGCGGAAATCCTCTTTGACGCCCCCGACCCTTTCACGCGCAAAGTGGTCATCGACCGTGGCAGCAGCCATGGCGTGGCGCTGGGCTCACCGGTGATCGACGAAACCGGCGTGCTGGGTCAAGTCACGCAGGTGTTCCCGCTGACCTCGGAAGTCACGCTGGTCACGGACAAGGATGCTGCCGTGCCGGTCATCAATGTGCGCACGCAGCAGCGTGGGGTGGCCTATGGTCAGCCGCAATCTCGTGGCATGGAGTTGCGTTTCATGGCGGGCAATGCCGACGTGCAAGCCGGTGACGAGCTGCAGACCTCAGGCCTTGACGGCATCTACCCAAGTGGCCTGCCGGTGGCCAAGGTTTTGCATGTCGAGCGGCGCGCCGACTCGGCATTTGCGCGCATCAGCCTGAAGCCCTTGTCCAGCCCGGACAGCACCCACCATGTGCTGCTGCTGGCGCCGGCCTCGACCCAGATGCCCGAGCGTCCGCTTGGTGCCGCCTCGTCGGCCTCACTGCCGGTCACCGGGCAGAGCAAAGGTGGTTTGCGGGCGGCCAGCTCCGTGAGCGTGTCGCGATCAGGAGAGCGGCCATGATGCGTCGTGGCAGCGAACTGCTGCTGCCGGTGAACCCGGTCTTCGTCTGGTTTTCTTTGCTGTTGGCGACCTTGCTCAACATGATGCCCTGGGGCCGCTGGGCCGGCATGCCTGACTTTCTGGCTGTGGCGCTGGTCTTCTGGAACGTACACCAGCCGCGTCGCGTCGGTGTGGGGGCTGCGTTCTTGTTCGGCGTGATCATGGATGTGCATCAGGGCGCACTGCTCGGGCAGCATGCGCTGGCCTACACCTTGTTAAGCTTCTTCGCCATCACCGTGCACCGTCGCCTGCTGTGGTTCTCGGTCAGCGGTCAGGCCGCGCAGATCTTGCCTTTGTTCGTGGCCGCCCATGCGGTGTCTTTGGTGGTGCGCTTGATGGCTGGGGCCAGCTTCCCCGGCTGGGCCTTGACCCTGGCGCCCTTGTTCGAGGGGCTCTTGTGGCCTGTTGCCGCGTTCGTGCTGTTGGCGCCTCAGCGCCGGCCACCGGACCGCGACAAGAACCGCCCGCTCTAAGGGCAGGCTCTGAACACCGCGCCGCGCATGACCGAACTCAAGAACGTCGAGGCCGAACTCAGCCGCTTCCGTCTCCGTTTGTGGGCGGCAGCGGGCTTCGTGTTGTTCTGCTTCGGTTTGCTGCTCTACCGTCTGGTGGTGTTACAAGTGGTGCGGCACGATGATCTGGCGGCGCAGGCCGAGAACAACCGCATTGCGGTGGTGCCGATCGTGCCCAACCGCGGGCTCATCGTCGATCGCAATGGCGTGGTGTTGGCCAATAACTATTCGGCCTACACGCTGGAAATCACCCCATCCAAGGTGGAGGACCTGGAAGCCACGATTGACGCCTTGTCACACATTGTGGACATCCAGCCCCGCGATCGTCGGCGCTTCAAGCGTTTGCGTGAAGAGTCTCGCAGCTTCGAGTCCATCCCCATTCGCACCCGATTGACCGATGCCGAGGTGGCCCGTTTCACCGCGCAACGCTTCCGTTTTCCGGGGGTGGACATTCAGGCCCGCCTGTTCCGTCACTATCCTTATGGCGAATTGGCCAGCCATGTGCTGGGCTACATCGGGCGCATCAACCAGCGTGAAGCCGAGGCCATGGAAGACTGGCCGGATGAAGACCGCGCCAACTATCGAGGCACCGAGTACATCGGCAAGTTGGGCATCGAGCAGAGCTACGAGCGCGAGCTTCACGGCATCACCGGTTTTGAAGAGGTGGAGACCAGCGCCGGCGGCCGTGCGGTGCGCCGCTTGCGCTCCAACCCGGCCACGCCAGGCAACACCATCCATCTGTCGATTGACATCAAGCTCCAGGCACTGATTGAGCGCCTTTACGGCGGTCGTCGCGGCGCCCTCGTGGCGATCGATCCGCGGAATGGCGAGGTGCTGGCCTTTGTGTCCAAACCGACCTTCGATCCCAACCTGTTTGTGGACGGCATTGACGTCGACAACTGGAAGGATCTCAACGAGTCCGCCGACAAGCCCTTGCTGAACCGGGCCTTGCGGGGGACCTACCCGCCCGGCTCGACTTACAAGCCCTTCATGGCCCTGGCGGCGCTGAACACGGCCAAGCGCGATCCGCGCACCATCATCATGGACACCGGGGTGTTCAACTTTGGTGGCCATGCTTTCCGCAGCCCGGAGAACGAGCGCGGGGGCGCCATGGACATGCGTCGCGCCATCGTCGAATCCAGCAACGTGTACTTCTACTCGCTGGCCAACGAGATGGGCGTGGACCTGATCCATGACCAGATGTCTCCCCTGGGCTTCGGGCGTCAGACTGGCATTGACCTCAAGGGCGAAGTCTCGGGGATCCTGCCGTCCACCGATTGGAAGCGCAAGGCCTACCGCCGGCCCGAGCAGCGCAAGTGGTATGCCGGGGAAACCATCTCGCTGGGCATCGGTCAGGGCTACAACAGCTTCACGATGCTGCAGATTGCCTCGGCCTTGTCGACGGTGGTGACCAATGGCCAGCGCTATGAGCCGCGCCTTGTGAGCCACATTGAAGACGTGGTGACCCGCGAGCGCCGACAAGCCGAGCGTGCCGCATTGGACCCATTGCAGTACAAGCCCGAGCACACCGCACTCATCAAGGATGCCATGTACGGGGTGACCCAGCAAGGCACGTCCACCCGTGTGTTCATGGGCGCGGGCTATGCCAGCGGCGGCAAGACCGGGACCGCGCAGGCGGTGGGGTTGCGTCAGGGTGAAAAATATGTGGCGTCCCGCATGGACGAGTACCGTCGTGACCATTCGCTGTATGAAGCCTTCGCCCCGGTGGATGCCCCGCGCGTGGCCATGGCCGTGATCGTGGAAAACGCAGGCTTCGGTGCGGCGGCGGCAGCGCCCATCGCGCGTCGTGTGCTGGACTACTTGCTGCTGGGGGTCTATCCGAGCGAAGAGGACATCTTGGCGGTCCAGCAAGGTCGTGGCGTGGCCCCGATCGGCCAGCCCCGAAAGGTGTCTGAGGTGCCATTGCCAATGGGCCGTGATGCCTTCGGCGGCACCGTGACGGGTCTGACCGCTGATGCGTTGTCGGCCAATGGCATCCCGGTGCCGCGCGCCGCGTCGGCGGCATCGGCACCGAGCTCGGCGCCATCCAATCCCGTGCCAGGAGCCCCGCTGCCTGTGAGCCCCATCGGACCCGCTTCGGCTGCGTCCGCCGTGGTACCCGCAGCCTCGAAGGAATCGCCATGAAAGTCGCCTTTGACAAGCCTTCCTGGCTGCAGCGTCTCAAACCCATTTTTCAAGGGTTTGATCTGCCGCTGCTTTTCATCGTGTTGTGCATGTGCGCCCTGGGGCTGGTGAACATGTACTCGGTTGGGTTTGACCATGGCACACGATTCATGGACCAGTTGCGCAACATCCTGCTGGCGGGCTTCCTGTTGTTCCTGGTTGCGCAGGTGCCGCCGCAACGTTTGATGTCGCTGGCTGTACCCATCTACACATTTGGGGTGTTCTTGTTGATTGCCACGGCGGTGTTTGGCATCACGAAGAAGGGCGCGACACGGTGGTTGAACCTTGGCGTGGTCATCCAGCCCTCCGAAATCTTGAAAATCGGTGCGCCCCTGATGCTGGCTTGGTGGTTTCAGCGTCGGGAAGGGCAGTTGCGCCCGCTGGATTTCGCCGCAGCAGGGGGACTGTTGCTCATGCCGGTGGCGTTGGTGCTCAAGCAGCCGGACTTGGGGACAGCCTTGCTGATCCTGTCCGGAGGCTTGTATGTGATCTTCTTTGCCGGGCTAAGTTGGCGCCTGATCTTGCCTGTGCTGGCTGCCGGGACCATTGGTGTCAGCCTCATCGTCACCTATCAAACCGACCTGTGCCAGCCTGACGTGAAGTGGGTGGGTTTGCACGACTACCAGAAGAACCGGGTCTGCACCTTGCTCGACCCGACGAGTGATCCGCTGGGCAAAGGCTTCCACATCATTCAGGGCATGATTGCCATTGGCTCGGGCGGCGTCAGTGGCAAGGGCTTCATGAAGGGCACGCAGACGCACCTGGAGTTCATTCCCGAGCGCACGACCGACTTTGCCTTTGCGGCCTATTCGGAAGAGCAGGGGCTGATCGGTTGCGTGGCGCTCATGGTCGGCTTTCTGGCGCTGATCTTCCGGGGGCTGGTGATCGCCTCGCAGGCGCCGACCTTGTTTGCCAGGTTGATGGCCGGCAGCATTTCGCTGAGCTTTTTCACCTATGCCTTCGTCAACATGGGCATGGTGAGCGGCATCCTGCCCGTGGTGGGGGTGCCCTTGCCCTTCATCAGCTATGGCGGCACCGCCATGGTGACCCTGGGGCTGGCGCTGGGCATCCTGATGTCGATCGCGCGCAGTCGTGGCCTGATGCAGCGTTGAGCCCATCTGAGTACCATTGCAGCATGAGCACGCTTCGTTCTTCCCCTCTTCGTCACGATGCCATGGACCGCCTGATCATGTCGGTCGACACCGCGTTGCGCACGGCCTTGACCAGCCACACGGCCGAACGCCCTGCGCCGGTCGCGGTCGAGCCAGACGGCGAACTGACTGCGGACGACAAGCGGCTGTCGGCGGCGCTGATGCGGGTCAATCACGTGGGCGAGGTGTGCGCACAGGCCTTGTACGCCTCACAGGCCTGGGGCACCAATGATCCGGCGTTGAAAGCCCAGTTCGAGGACGCTGCACGAGAAGAGAACGATCACCTGGCGTGGACCGAAACCCGCTTGAACGAGTTGGGGGGGCGCACCAGCCTGCTCAATCCGCTCTGGTATGCCGGGGCGTTTGGCATTGGCCTGTTGGCCGCCAAGGCCGGCGATGCGGTCAGCCTGGGCTTTGTGGTCGAGACCGAACGGCAAGTCGAGGCCCACCTCAACAGCCACATGGACCGCCTGCCCGCGGGCGATCACCGTTCGCGCGCCATCGTGGCGCAAATGCGCGACGACGAAGTCGCCCATGCTGACGCAGCTTTACAAGCCGGCGGTGCCCCGTTGCCCGCGCCCGTCAAAGGGTTGATGCGGTTGGCGGCCAAGGTCATGACCACCGTCGCCCACCGCATCTGACGGCCTGAAGGCTCAGGCCGCGACGATCTCGAAGCTGGTCGTGATCTCGGCGGTCTTGCCGATCATGATGGACGCCGAGCAGTACTTCTCGTGCGACATCTGGATGGCGCGCGCCACGGCGGTTTCCGTCAGGTTCACGCCGGTCACCACAAAGTGCATGTTGATCTTGGTGAACACCTTGGGATCGACGTCGGCGCGATCGGCCGTCAGCTTCACCTGGCAGCCTCGCACATCGTGGCGACCACGCTTGAGGATCAGCACCACGTCATAGGCCGTGCAGCCACCGGTGCCGGCCAGCACGGTTTCCATCGGGCGGGGGGCCAGATTGCGGCCACCGCCTTCGGGGGCGCCGTCCATGTTGATGATGTGACCGCTACCGGTTTCGGCCATGAAGGCCATGCCCGAGGCGGGTTGCCAGTTGATCGTGCATTCCATGCTTGAGTCCTGTTGACGCGTGCGTCAGGGACGCTATTGCGTCAATCCTGCACACTTGATACACTTTGTAGCAGCAGTAAGGAACTTTTTGCAAATCGCAGAGTCCCATCACTGCTTTGTTTTTTTGTCTCCTCCACTTTACCGTTCAAACGGCAATTCCAACCCGAGATGCATGTCTCGGGTTTTTTTTGTCTGAACGGTACGAGCTGGCGGTGGAAGTGAGTGCTCGCTAATCCCGGTGGGCGCGTGCGGCCTCGGCCGACGCCTTGGCCTTCGCGGCCATTTCTTCCCGCAGTCGCTTGAGCTTTTCCCGCGGATCTTCTTTCGGTCCGCCACCTTCGCCCAGTTTCATCTCGGCAATGAAGCGGCTGGGCATGGCCTGCACGTACTCGCGTCCTTTCTTGCGCCGCTTGAGCACGCTCACGGCCAGTGTCAGGCGGGCGCGGGTGATGCCTACATACATCAGGCGACGCTCTTCTTCGACCTGTTGCGGGGTGATGTCGCCTTCCTCGCGCGAGAAGGGCAGGGACCCCTCGTTGACGCCGGCCAGCACCACATGGGGCCATTCCAGTCCCTTCGATGCGTGCAGGGTCGACAGGGTGACTTGCTTCTGATCGCTCTCGCGCTCGGCCAGGCTGGTGATCAGCGAAATCAACTGCGCCACTTCCAGCACGCTCTTCTTTTCGGTCTCGACGGTCATGCCGCCGTCGTTCTCGATCGCGCCGCCGCAACGCTTGGCCACCCAGTCCACAAAGTCCAGCACGTTCGTCCAGCGTGCGGCCGCCACCTTTTCGTTTTCTTCGTTGTCGTACAGGTGCTGTTCGTAGCCAATGTCCTTGAGCCAGTCCATCAGCCACACCTTGGCGGCTTCGGCACCATAGGTTTGGCGCGCCCGGTATTCCAGGTCGTTGATGAATCGGCCAAACTCGTGCAAGCCCTCCAGGGCGCGCTTGTTCAGGCTGGCGTGCAGCGAGTCCGCAAACAGCGCTTCGAACAGGCTGACCTTCCATTTGCCAGCGAATTCGCCGAGCGCGCCCAGGGTCTGGTGCCCGATGCCCCGCTTGGGCGTGGTCACTGCGCGCAGAAAGGCCGGGTCGTCGTCGTTGTTCAGCAGCAGGCGCAGCCAGGCACACAGGTCCTTGATTTCGGCCTTGTCGAAAAAGCTTTGCCCCCCCGACACCTTGTAGGGGATGTTTGCCTTGCGCAGGGCCTGTTCAAACGGCCGCGCCTGATGGTTGGCGCGGTACAGGATGGCAAAGTTGTTCCAGTCCGTTTTGCTTGGATCGCCGGGGTGCAGTTCCAGCAAGCGGTTGCGCAGGGTGACAAAGTGGGCCACGGCGCGCTCGGCTTCGTGCTCTTCGTTGTCGCACTCCATCAACTTGACCGGCTCGCCTTCGCCCAGATCCGACCACAGGGTCTTCTGGAACAGCTTGGGGTTGGTGGCGATCACATGGTTGGCCGCCCGCAGGATGGCCGAGGTGGAGCGATAGTTCTGCTCCAGCGGGATCACCTTCAGATTGGGGAAGTCTTGCGGTAGGCGCTTGAGGTTGTCCAGCGTGGCACCCCGCCAGCCGTAAATGGACTGGTCATCGTCGCCCACGGCGGTGAAGATGCCCTCCGGGCCCACCAGCAACTTCAGCAACTCGTACTGTGTGGCGTTGGTGTCCTGGTATTCATCGACGAGCACATGGCGCAATTTGCGTTGCCACTTGCTGCGCACCGCTTCGTGCTCTTGCAGCAGCTTCATGGGCAGACCGATCAGGTCGTCGAAATCCACCGCCTGGTACGCCAGCAAGCGCTCCTCCTACAGCTTCATCACCCGCGCGGCGATCTGCTCGTCATCGTCCTGGGCCTGGGCGAGGGCCTGCTCGCTGTTGAGCCCCATGTTCTTCCACAGGCTGATGGTCCATTGCCAATGGCGCGCCAGCTTGGCGTCGGTGGTGCTGCCTGCGTCCCGCAAAATGGACGTGACGTCATCGCTGTCCAGAATCGAAAACGCCGGTTTGAGGCCCAGCGCCGCGCCATCTTCGCGCAGCAACTTCACGCCCAGCGAGTGAAAGGTACACACCAGCAGCTTGCCTGCAGCCTTGGGGCCGATCAGGCTCTTGACGCGCTCGCGCATCTCGGCGGCGGCCTTGTTGGTGAAGGTGATGGCGCCAATCTGTGACGGCGCCAGGCCTGCACCCACCCCGGGCTGGAGCAATCGGGCGATCTTGTGGGTGATCACGCGGGTCTTGCCGGACCCCGCGCCCGCCAGCACCAAGCAGGGGCTATCGAGGTGGTGCACAGCAGCCATTTGGGCCGGATTCATAGAAGGCGGTACGTACGAGGGGGACGATGACATCGGGAAATCTGCACAGGACCACTGCCAGCACGGAGACGAGGCTGCGTCGCGCTGGCAGCGGGCAAGGGTGCCAAGCATAGTGCAAGCCGCCCCTCGAACGCGTGTCGGGATGTGATCCCCGAGTCAGGTGGTCAGGGCGGCTGACCGAGGGTGAACCCGTGACACGCGCCTCAGGGGCTCTTCTAACATCCATCATCATGGAAGGCTGACTGGCTCACATCGCCCGTCAGCCGTGGGTGAATGCACCCGGAGACGATGATGATCCACCCGTTCAAAAAACTGTTGACTGCCGCAAGCCTCTTGGTGGTGGGCGCCGTGACCCACACAGCGCACGCAGCGGCGTACACCTACGAGTTCAAAACGTTCTTTGACACGTCGACCACAGACAACCTGGTCGATACCAAAACGCTGAATTACTCGGTGGCGTCCCTGCAGATCAGCGACACCGCTGGTGGCGTGGTGCTGACGCTCACGCAAAACGTCAACCCGTTCCCCGCACTGACCAGCGCCGGGACCTTCATTGAGGCCCTGTGGCTGAACACGGCAGCCGGCACGGCCGCCGGTCAGTCTGGGGTGGCGTTGACGAGCCCGTCAGGGTATGTCGCGGCAGGGTTCAGCCAGGATGCGGGCTACAACTACAAGTGGAATCTGGATTTCCAAAGTAACGCGTTTGCCGAGGGGCAATCGGCGGTGGTGCAATTGACGGGCGCGGGCATCACGGCGGACAGCATCGTCGCCGCCAAAGCTCCCATCATGCTCGACTTGGCGAATGTGGGGGGCGTCTACGGCAGTGCGGCCAACAGCCACGTGCACTTTGTGGTCGGGAAGGCCGTTGCTGCCGTGCCCGAACCGGTAACCGCCATGTTGATGAGTTTGGGCGTCTTCGCCATGGTCGGTCTGAAGCGGCGTCGGCATTGATCGAGCCGCCATGAAAAAACCCGCCTCGGCGGGTTTTTTGTTTCCGTGGGATGGTGATCAGAGGCTGGCCACAAACTCGCCCAGCACATCCGCGAATGCGCCCGGCTGCTCCACCGCGCTCAAATGTGCGCAGCCCTGCAGGGTCACCATCTGCGCGCGCGTCAGGCTGCGTGCCATGGCTTGCATCTGCTGCGGGGGCGTGCTTTCGTCTTCGCTGCCCGCAATCAGCAAGGTCGGGACCTTGATCTGGCTGAGTTGAGCGGCGTAGTTCGCATCACACAACGCGGCCGCGCAAGCAACGTAGCCGTCCGGATCCGTGGCTTCGAGCAGGCGCTGGTGGCGCGCCACCGTGGCGCCCTTCGCCTCGCGGAACGCGGGGCTGAAAAAGCGCTGCATGGCGCCCGTGCTCACGGCCTGAATCCCGTGTGCTTCGACCGCAGCGATCCGCTGGCCGAGTGCCTCGCGCCCCGCCTGGTCGTAGCCCGATGTGGTGTTCGCCAGCACCAGCGCTTTGATCTTGTCGGGGTGTCGCAAAGCCAGCTCTTGCCCGATCAAACCGCCCATGGAGAGCCCCACCCAGATGACCGGCTCGCCACCCGCCACCTCATCAATCAACCGTGCAGCATCGGCGGCCAGTTCGGCCAAGGTGACGCCATCGTGTGGCATGGCCGAGCGACCATGTCCGCGGGTGTCCGGACACATGACACGACAGGTTGCAGCCGCTTCATTCGCCACCAAGTCCCACATCGAGCCATCTTGCCCCAGTGCATGGCTGAACACGATCGTGTGTTGCGGTTGGCCATTGCGGGCGTCTCGCACCGTCGCGTGCAGTTTGGGGCGTGTGCCGGTGAAAACCGACCGCCCTACGCCCGGGTGCCAGGACAAATCGGCAGGATGGGGCGGGGGCTCGATGCCGAGTTCGCGCATGATGCCCAAGGCCTTGGCGAAGCCCGTGTTGGCCGCCGGCACCCCCGCATAGATCGCGATCTGAATCAGGGCCTCCCGGACTTCTTCGGGCGACAGCGTGTGGGCATTGCCAGGTGTCAGCGAGCCACGCATGTGGATTTCAAACTCGTCCCAGCGCCCGAGGGCGCAGGTGACCGCCATCACGATGATGCGACGGGTCTTCCAATCCAGACCGGGGCGCCCCCACACGCCGTGCCAGGCATAGTCCGTGATGAAGTGCTGGAAGCCCGCATTGAAAGCGTTCGCCTTGGCGACAGACTTGTCGACCCAGGCGTCACCGAGTGCAGCGCGCCGATTGCGCATGCCGCGTTCAAATGGATGGTCAAAAGGGAACTCGAGGTGGTCAGACATATGGTGACAAAAAGGAGGCCGGATGGACGTCATTGTGCCGTCAGGAACGCGGCGCGCGTCTGTCCGCATGAGGGAACGATGTCAGGATCGGTTATGGTGCGGGGCATGAACCACGTTGCTTTTGCTCAGCGCATCGTGCGTCGCGTGGGCGGCGTACTGGCGGTGTTGTTGCTCGTTGCCGGTTGTGCCTCGGGCCCTGGTGCGGATCGCCGACCGGGGTCTGGCACGCCGCCGCCCGTTCCAGGCAAAGATGGGCCCCCCCTCGATGCGCCACCCAACCTTGCCAGCCTGCCGGACCCCGTGCCCCGGATTGAGCCCATCAAACCAGGCGGCCCCAACAAGCCCTATACCGTATTGGGGCAATCGTATGAGCCGGTGGTGGATGACATCCCCTGGAAAGAAACGGGAACCGCATCTTGGTACGGCACCAAGTTTCACGGGCGCCGCACGGCCAGCGGCGAGCTCTACAGCGTGTACGGGCTGACGGCCGCGCATCGAACCTTGCCGATTCCCAGTTATGCCCGGGTCAAAAGTTTGAAGACGGGCAAGTCGGTCATCGTCCGCATCAACGATCGCGGGCCGTTTCATTCCAGTCGGGTGATTGATCTCAGCTACGCAGCGGCGGTCAAACTGGGCATTGAGCGTCACGGCAACGCCCAGGTCGAGTTGGAGCGCCTGACTTTCGACGACATTCGGGCGGGTTCCTGGGTACCTGACGCGCGCACGGTTGATCCGGTGGTGGCGGTTGCCCCGCCCGTTGCCCCGGCAGAGCCCACCCCCGTTCGGGAGCCGATGACGCCCGAGGCAAAAACGTTGCCGCCTCCATCCGATGTGAGCAAAGCTGCAGAGGCCGCTGGCCGGGCGCATACTGCGGGCGCGCGTGGCTTCTGGGTGCAATTGGCCGCCTTGGCACGCCAGGACGGCGTCGATCGCATGCACAAGCGTGTATCGACCGATCTCAGCAGTTTGTTGCCCATGCTGGCGGTCTTTCACGAGGCACCGTATTACAAGCTCCAGGTCGGTCCTTACGCGACACGATCTGAGGCACATGCTGCAGCAGAACAGGCGCGACACATGCTGCAGATCGTTCCCATGGTGATTGAGCGCCGTTGATTCTCTGATGCCGTATCTTGGTTTGTTGTTGAATGCCCTCGTCTGGGGGCTGTCGTGGTGGCCTCTGAGGCAATTGCAGAGCATGGGGCTGCATGCGGTCTGGGCCACCCTTGTTTTCTTTCTGTTGGGCACACTCCTGATCAGTGTGTGGCAGCCTCGTGCGTGGCGAACACTGCGACACACACCGACACTGTGGTGGCTGGCGCTGGCGGCAGGCGGCACCAATGCGGCGTTCAACTGGGGCATTTCCACGGGGGAAGTGGTCCGTGTGGTGCTCTTGTTCTATCTCATGCCGCTGTGGGCGGTGGGCCTGGCGTGGTGGCTCCTGGGTGAGCGGGTAACCCCCTCGGCGCTGGTGCGCATCGCATTGGCCTTGATCGGGGCCTTGCTGGTGCTCAAGCCTGAATCGGGCGGGTGGCCGCACTTCAATGGCTTGGCTGACTGGCTGGGATTGGCAGGGGGCGCGGGCTTTGCGCTCACGAATGTCCTGCTGCGTCGGCATGCCGGCACCCCCTCGTCGGCCAGAGCCCTCAGCATGTTCCTGGGTGGCATTGCACTGCCGGGTGTGCTGGGCCTGATCCTGGTGCCGCAAGGTTTGGTCTCGCCCTGGCCCGCGCTGGAGACAGGGTGGTTGCCCGCCGCACTGGCGATGGGGGCGGTTTTCTTCTTCTCAAACCTGGCCATGCAATATGGCGCGGCCAATGTCCCCGTTCACATCACGTCCGTCGTGATGTTGACCGAAGTGGTCTTCGCCACGTCATCTGCGGTCTTGATCGGTGGCGAAACCTTGCGACCCATGGTGCTGCTGGGGGGCGCCTTCATCTTGGTGGCCGCCTTGTTGGCCACGCGTGATGAAACCTGAGATGCCCTGAAGGCAACTCAGGTCTCGCTGCGCGATCAAGCGCGCTGCTGACGGCTGTGGCTGTGGACGGTGGCCACCAGCACTTGCACGTTTTCTGGCGGGGTGAACTGGCTGATGCCATGCCCCAGATTGAAAATGTGGCCGGATGTCGGGCTGGGTTTGCCAAAGCTGTCCAGCGTGCGGATGACCTCTGCCTGAACCTGTTCGGGCTGTGCAAACAGCACATTGGGGTCCAGGTTGCCTTGCAAGGCCACACGGTCGCCCACTTGCGCGCGCGCCTTGCCCAGGTTCATGGTCCAGTCGAGGCCCACCACATCGCAGCCACTGTCTGCGATTTCGTCAATCCAGATGCCGCCGCCCTTGGTGAACACAATGTGGGGGATGCGGTAGCCGTTGTGTTCTTTCTTCAGTTGCGCCAGCACGCGCTTGGTGTAGGCCAGGCTGAACTGTTGGAACGCGCCGTCGGCCAGCACGCCGCCCCACGAATCAAAAATCATGGCTGCTTGAGCGCCGGCTTCGATCTGGGTGTTCAGATACAACGCCACCGCATCGGCGTTGACCGCCAAAATGCGATGCATCAGGTCCGGGCGCTGGTACATCAGTGTCTTGACCAGGCGGTAGTCATCCGATCCGCCGCCTTCCACCATGTAACAAGCCAGCGTCCAGGGGCTGCCAGAGAAACCGATCAGTGGCACCTTGCCCACACCGTTCTCGTCGGCCAGGGCCTTTCGGATGGTGCCCACCGCATCAAAGACGTAGCGCAGCTTCTCCATGTCGGGGACGGCCAACTCGGCGACGGCCGCTTCATCGCGGACCACCTTCGCGAACTTGGGGCCTTCTCCGGCGGCGAAACTCAGCCCCAGGCCCATGGCATCCGGAACCGTCAAGATGTCGGAAAACAGGATGGCTGCGTCCAGATCGTACCGACGCAAAGGCTGCAGGGTGACCTCGCAGGCCAACTCCGGGTTGGTGGCCAGGCCCATGAAGCTGCCGGCCACATCGCGCGTGGCACGGTACTCAGGCAGATAGCGACCCGCTTGACGCATCAGCCAGACGGGGGTGTAGTCCGTTGGCATGCGCAGGCAGGCGCGCAAGAAACGATCATTGGCCAGCGGGGGCAGCGAAATGGGGAGAGAGGTTGCAGCAGTCATCCCGCAATTGTAGGTGGGGGGTTACTGATACATATTGATGTGCCACGGGGGTATCGTCACTTCGCTGCCTAAATATGCAGGAAGCCCCGCCATGCTTCGATCCGACATCGGCTGTCTGGACAGCTGACGGTGGATGGCCTCCAGGGTCGCAACAGGGGCTTGGGTGGATACGAAATTGGCGAGCCACGCAGGCACTTGCCCACCCAGGTCGACGCGCGTGCGAAACTCAATGCGCGTCCACCCGCCTTTCAGTGGCGTGAGGCGAAACTGGTTGCGAAGGTAGGGGATGCGGATGGCGCCTGCCTGCGTCGGGTAGTCGCCCACCTCTCGGCTGTCCACCACAATGGTGCCGTCGCTCTCTTGCCGGATGCGTGCGCGGGTCAGCAGATCACGGTCTGATGAGGGCCACGCGCCTTTGAACCTCAGATACACATGGTCGGCCGTTCGATCTGCGGGTTGTGATGCTGCGGCGCATTGAAAGATCCACGAGCACATCTGTCGCGGATCGGTGATCAAGGCCAGGGTGCTCAACACAGAGTAAGGGACCTCTGTCTGCCCCCGGAACTCTTTGATGGGGCTGCCCTCCACGTCGCGGACCCAGGCTTGAACCGACTCCCGGCGTTCGTTGCTGGATTGAATCGCTTGCCACTCACCGGATGCCAAGGCGGACTGTGTGGTGAGCACCCACAGACACATCGCCCCCAAACAAGCACTGACCGTGCGGAACATGGTGCCTCCCCCAGATCTTGGACATGGCGTCTTTTGCGCCCTGAAAGCCGAGCAGATTCGCACGTGACGGGACGTTTGAAAGTAGGGGAATCGATGACGACAGCCGATGAAACCCCTGGATGGGTGGCCGGCGAAGAGGCCCGCTCAACCTCGTCTGCGCAAAACACTTGGATGATTCCGGGTAAGTGCGTATAATCTTTAGGTTTTGCCGACATCTAGGTCGGTGTTTTTGCGCCAGAGAGTGACAAGCCATGCCTGCCAACCAGGATTCTGACTTCGAACTGTCCGACTGGTCCAAAGACATCGATTCACCCGTGGAAGCGCTGACGCGAGAAGAGGCTCAGGCCCTGATCGCTCGCAATCCTTCAATGTCTGTGTGGCAGGTTGTTGCTGCGCAGGCCCTGTTCGGATTGTCAGTGGCGTTGTTGTGGGGTGGCTTGTCGCGCAGTGTGTCTGCTCTGCTGTCGTCGCTTTACGCGGTGGCTGTGGTGGTGGTGCCCAGTTTGTTCATGGCGCGCGGGGTGTTTGGACGCAATGCGAGGCGAGGGGTTGGGCGTCTCCTGGTGTGGGAGGTGCTCAAGCTGGGGTTGATCTGTGCCTTGTTGGCGCTGGCGCCCAAGCTGATCAAGCCGCTGGATTGGGTGGCCTTGATGGTGACCTTGGTGTTGGTGTTGAAAGTTGTTGGGGTGGTGCTGTTGATCGGACAGCGCCACGAAAAGAAATCTTGATTTAACGAGAGTTGCTGATGTCTGACGCTGTCGCTGCTACGGCCGAACACGCGGCCCACCACGGCCCCACCGCTCCGGAATACATCGGGCACCACCTGCGCCACCTGCAGAACTTCACTGAGAAGCAGGCCATCGTTGACTGGAACTACATCAACCTGGACTCCGTGTTCTGGTCTGTGGCTCTGGGTCTGCTGGGTGTGTTCCTGCTGTGGAAGGCTGCCCGCAAGGCCACCTCTGGCGTTCCGGGTCGCTTCCAGGCTGCCGTGGAAATGTTGGTCGAGTTGGTGGACACCCAGGCGAAGGGCATCGTTCCCAATGAAACCTCTCGCAAGGCTGTGGCGCCTGTGGCGCTGACCGTGTTCGTGTGGATCTTCTTCATGAACGCGATGGACTTGCTGCCTGTCGATCTCTTGCCCCGTATCTGGGAAGAGTATTACAAGGTGGCTGGTCATGATCCGCACCACGCTTTCATGCGTAGCGTTCCGACCGCTGACTTGTCCATCACTTTGGGCATGTCGATCTCTGTCCTGCTGATCTGCTTGTACTACAACATGAAGATCAAGGGCATCGGCGGCTTCATCAAAGAATTGTTCACTGCCCCCTTCCACGCTCACAGCGTGGGCGGCACCATCGCCCTGGCCCTGCCTAACTTCTTCCTGAACCTGGTTGAATTTGGCGCCAAGACGATTTCTCACGGTATGCGACTGTGGGGCAACATGTATGCTGGCGAATTGGTGTTCATGCTGATCGCTTTGCTGGGTGGTGCCATTGGCGCAGCGCTCACCTTCGGTGGTGCTGGCCTCTGGATCCTGGGTGTGCTGGCAGGTTCGGCCTGGGCCATCTTCCACATCCTGATCATTGCGCTCCAGGCCTTCATCTTCATGATGTTGACCCTGGTGTACATCGGTCAGGCACATCAAGGTCACTGATCCCCTTCGGTCACCTGAAATACGTTTCTTTCTTTTTCTTTACTTAACCTACCTTTCTTTTAGGAGCAATCATGGAACTGGTGTTGGCTAACGTCGCTATCGCTTGTGGTCTGATCATCGCACTGGGCGCCATCGGTGCTTGTATCGGTATCGCCCTGATGGGTGGCAAGTATTTCGAAGCCACCGCTCGTCAGCCTGAACTGATGAACGAACTGCAAACCAAGATGTTCCTGCTGGCTGGTCTGATCGACGCTGCTTTCCTGATCGGTGTTGGTATCGCCATGCTGTTCGCTTTCGCGAACCCCTTCATCGCCGCTCTGGCCAAGTAATCGGTCCCTTCTCGACTGAACATCCCAATTAACCGAGAAAGGTCCGAGCCGTGAATCTGAACGCAACGCTGTTCGCGCAGATCGTGGTTTTCGGGATCCTGTGGTGGTTCACGATGAAATTCGTGTGGCCCCCGATCACGAAGGCTCTCGACGAGCGCGCAAGCAAGATCGCTGCAGGTCTGGCTGCTGCCGACAAGGCTAAGCTTGAACTGGCGAACGCAAACAAGAGCGTCCAGGAGCAGCTCGCCCAATCCCGCGACGAAATCGCTCAACGTATCTCTGACGCTGAAAAGCGCGCAGCAGCCATCGTTGACGAGGCCAAGAAGCGTGCTTCTGACGAAGCAGCCAAGATTGTTGCTGATGCCAAGGCTGAAGCCGATCAACTGGCGGTGCAAGCCCGTGAAGCCCTGCGCGAGCAGGTCGCTGGTCTGGCCGTCAAGGGTGCCGAGCAGATTCTGCGTCGCGAGGTGTCGGCTGAGGTCCACGCGGACCTGCTGAACCGCCTGAAGTCGGAGCTGTGATCATGGCCGAGCTTGCCACCATTGCCCGTCCTTACGCCGAAGCACTGTTCAAGGCTGCTCCCGAGGCAGAGCAATC
This sequence comes from Aquabacterium sp., assembly GCF_048860245.1. Taxonomy (GTDB): domain Bacteria; phylum Pseudomonadota; class Gammaproteobacteria; order Burkholderiales; family Burkholderiaceae_C; genus Aquabacterium. Next base: position 17,891 of record NZ_JBLIZW010000018.1, read on the forward strand.
TGCCTGGGTGGCTCAAGTCACTGCACTGGGTCAAGTCGCTCGCGACGCCCAACTGCAGAGCTTCGCCGACAACCCTCGTGCCACGCAGGAGCAAGTCTTCGGCGTGATCACTGAGGCTGCCAAGGTGGCTTTGGCTCCGGCCGTGGCCAACTTCCTGCGTACCGTTCTGGAAAACGGTCGTCTGGCGGCTTTGCCGCTGATGGCCGAACAGTTCCAGGCCCTCGTGCAAGCCCGCCAGGGTGTGTCCGAAGCGCGCATTTACAGCGCCTACCAAATCAGCGACGCGCAAGTTGCTGACATTTTGGTGCCGCTGGAGAAGCGCTTTGGTCGCAAGCTGGAAGCCAAGGTTGAGGTCGAAGCCGACCTCATCGGTGGCGTGCGCGTGGTGGTCGGCGACGAAGTGCTCGACACTTCGATCAAGGCCCGCCTGGAACGCATGAAGTCGGCACTCCTGGCCTGATCCGGAGCCCGGCCTCACAACGAATAGTCGCTCAACCCCACCGGTGGTCCTTGCGCCACCGGTTGTCGTCAACGAGGTTTGCCTTCGAGCAGCCCTTGACCAGCCTGGGAGCAAAGCAATGCAACTGAATCCCGCAGAAATTTCCGAACTGATCAAGAGCCGCATCGATGGTCTCGGCGCGGCTGCCGACATTCGCAACCAGGGTACCGTCATCTCCGTGACCGACGGTATCGTCCGCGTGCACGGTTTGTCCGATGCCATGCAAGGCGAAATGTTGGAGTTCCCCGCTGACGCCTCTGGCGTCCCCACCTACGGCCTGGCCCTGAACCTCGAGCGCGACTCCGTCGGCGCCGTGATTCTGGGTGGCTACGAGCACATCTCCGAAGGCGACGTGGTCAAGACGACCGGCCGCATTCTGGAAGTGCCCGTGGGCCCCGAACTGGTCGGTCGCGTGGTGAACGCTTTGGGTCAGCCTATCGACGGTAAGGGCCCCATCAACGCCAAGCTGTCTTCTCCCATCGAGAAGATCGCCCCTGGCGTGATCGCGCGTCAATCCGTTGACCAACCCCTGCAAACCGGTATCAAGTCGATCGACTCGATGGTGCCGGTTGGTCGTGGTCAGCGCGAGCTGATCATTGGTGACCGTCAGACTGGTAAGACTGCTGTCGCCATCGACGCCATCATCAACCAAAAGGGTCAAGGCGTGACCTGTATCTACGTTGCCATCGGTCAGAAGGCATCGTCGATCAAGAACGTCGTGCGCGCGCTGGAACAAGCTGGCGCCATGGAATACACCATCGTGGTGGCTGCCTCGGCCTCTGACTCGGCTGCCATGCAGTTCGTGTCGGCCTACTCCGGCTGCGCCATGGGTGAATACTTCCGCGATCGCGGCCAAGACGCCCTGATCGTGTATGACGATCTGTCCAAGCAAGCTGTGGCCTATCGTCAAGTGTCGCTGCTGCTGCGTCGTCCTCCCGGACGCGAAGCTTTCCCTGGCGACGTGTTCTACATTCACTCCCGCCTGCTGGAGCGTGCCGCTCGCGTGAACGCCGACTACGTCGAAGCTTTCACCAATGGCGAAGTGAAGGGCAAGACCGGTTCGCTGACCGCCCTGCCTATCATTGAAACGCAAGCCGGTGACGTGTCCGCTTTCGTTCCGACCAACGTGATTTCGATCACCGACGGTCAGATCTTCCTGGAAACCAACCTGTTCAACGCTGGTATCCGTCCTGCGATCAACGCCGGTATCTCGGTGTCTCGCGTGGGTGGTGCCGCTCAGACCAAGGTCGTCAAGAGCCTGTCCGGTGGCATCCGTACCGACTTGGCACAGTATCGTGAACTGGCTGCCTTCGCGCAGTTCGCTTCCGATCTGGACGCTGCGACCCGTAAGCAGCTGGACCGCGGTGCTCGCGTGACCGAACTGCTGAAGCAGGCTCAGTACGCACCTCTGTCGGTCTCTCTGATGGGTGCCACTTTGTTCGCCGTGAACAAGGGCTTCATGGACGACGTGGATGTCAAGAAGATTCTGGCCTTTGAAGCTGGTCTGCACCAGTTCCTGAAGACCAGTCACGCTGCTCTGCTCGCCAAGATCGAAGAGAAGAAGGCCCTGGACAAGGACGCCGAAGCCGAACTGCAATCGGCCATCGTCGCGTTCAAGAAGACCTTCGCCTAAAGGAGCGCACCATGGCCGTAGGCAAGGAAATTCGCAACAAGATCAAGAGCGTCGAGAACACCAAGAAGATCACCA
>NZ_JBLIZW010000019.1:0-8189 GCF_048860245.1 Aquabacterium sp.
TGATGACCGCCTTGGCAAAAGCTTCGGCTTGGGGGCATGAGTCGTCACGCTTGCTGCTGCAAACCAGCAACATGGGTGCTGTGTTGGGTTGCAGTACGTGCAAGGGCGAGGTTTGTCGCCAGTAAGCAGGATCGTTGCCAAAGGCTTTGTCGTAAAAGCGATGGTGATGCTTGCTCTCCATGATGCTGACGACATCCATGGCGGCCGAGTCCAGCATCACGCTGCCCAGCCAAGGCAGTGCACCCTTTTGTTTGGCCAGATCAGGTTGAGACGAAATGAGTCCAACCAGATGCGCCCCTGCTGAGTGGCCCATCAGTACAAATCGTTGAGGGTTGGCGCCCCAGTCCTTTGCTTTCTGTTGTGCAGAGGCGAGTGCTCGGGCGACATCTTGAGCCTGCTCCAGTGGTGCAGCGTCTGGCACCAGGCGATAGTTCACCGACACGAGTACCGTGCCTTGCGTGACCCAGTGCCGAATCTTGTTTTCGATGACCTTGCTGTGGCGCTTGTCTCCAATCGCCCAGGCACCCCCGTGAACCATGAAGATCACAGGGGCGTTGTTGGGTTTGGCAGGCAAGTACACGTCATAGCGCTGCTTGGGGTCGCTCCCGTACGCAATGTCTTTGATCACGCGACTGTTGGCGGGAAGCTGGTCGATGCGTGCGGGGTGATCATCGTCCTCGGTCGCGTTGTCGTCTGTGGATGCAGGGGCCCCTTGAGCGTGTCGGGAAGCCAGCCAATCGCGCAATGGGCCGGCATGGGCCGTCTGTGACGCCATCAGGCTGAATGCCGCCAGCAACAAGGTCGTGTACGCGAGTGGACGCCATGCGTGATTGGATTGGGTCATGTGTGCTCCCGGGCTGATTGAGTGAGAATGTCAGGATGACTAACGCCCGACCCTCTCTGATCGTTTACAGCCCAGCAGGCATCGTGCCCGCAGTGGCGCCAGTTCGCAAAGCAGTCAAGCGTTTGACTGCGCTGGGATTTGATGCGGCACTGGATGAATCTGCCTTGACCAAGCATCAGCGTTTCGCGGGTGACGACGACGTGCGATTGGCTGCCATTCATCGTGTGGCCACGGCTGCCCCTCAGGTGGCGCTGGCCACGCGCGGTGGTTATGGATTGACTCGACTGCTGGATCGGATTGACTGGTCCGTGATGGCCCGCAGCGTGGAGCGCGGCACGGCTTGGGTGGGCTACAGCGATGTGACCGCATTGCAATTGGCTGCCCTCGCTCACAAGGCGACCGGACCGCATCAGGTCGAAGAGGGTGTGACGGCCGGTTTTTGGGCTGGCCCGATGGCGTGTGATGACTTTGGGCGTGCCGACAGTCCGGAGGGCGGTGACGACGTCACCCAAGACTGCTTTGTGGAAGCCATGACCGGTGAGCTGGAGGCGGTTGGTTTTCGCACGGAACAGGGCTTTGATGGGCTGGAGGTTTCTGGCCGTCTGTGGGGGGGGAACTTGGCCGTGACCCAGGCGCTGCTGGGCACCCCGCATTTCCCAAAAATCCGCAACGGCATTTTGTTTCTGGAGGATGTGAATGAACATCCGTACCGGATTGAACGAGCCCTGCTGCAATTGCACCAGTCTGGCGTGCTCGACCAGCAAAAAGCCATCGTCCTGGGCGCTTTCACGGAATATCGAAAGTCGCCGCTGGATCGCGGCTACAACCTCAAGACGGTCATCAGTTATTTGCGAACCCTGACCAAAACGCCCATCTTGACTGGGTTGCCATTTGGTCACGTGCCAACCAAGTTGTGTTTGCCATTGGGGCGCAAGGTGAGCTTGGTGGTGCAGGGACGCGACGCCTTTGTGATGTGGTGAAGCCACCTAGGTCATGGAGCCACGCATGAGGCCACAATAGCTGCATGACAAAGTGGTTGCAATCGTTGCAGGGAGGCCTTGTTGAGGCCGTTGACAGGATTCGCGCGGGGGTTTGCCCGGCTGCTTTGGCATGTCTGATCGGCTTAGGACTAGCAGGGTGTGACAACAGCCCCTACCCCAAGGGCTCGGCCGAGAGCAACACGCTTTACACGGCCTTCAATGAGCGTTCACCTCGGTACTTGGACCCGACGTCGTCCTACAGCAGTAACGAAACGCCGTACACCTATCAAATCTATGAGCCACTTTACGGCTATCACTACCTCAAAAGACCTTATGTCTTGACGCCTAAGGCCGCAGCATCGGTGGTGCAGCCGAAGTATGTCGACAAGAACGGTAAATCGCTGCCAGAGGATGCGCCCGCAGATCAAATTGCCGAGAGCGTTTACGACATCCCCATCAAGCATGGCGTTTTGTATGCACCACACCCCGCCTTTGCAAAGGATGCGAGTGGGGCCTACCTGTACCACCACCTGAAGCCATCCCAATTGGGCGACAAGCGATCGCCTTGGGACTTCCCTCAGGTGGGCACAAGAGAGTTGACGGCTGAGGACTTCGTCTACGCGATCAAGCGCCACGCCACCACGCGCACTGCGGCGCCTGTGTTCGGCATCTTCTCTGAGTATGTGGCGGGCTTGGCGGATTACGGCAGGTTGATCAAGTCCGAAGACAAGAAGTTGCGGGCGAGTTTGCCTCCGACGGCCAAAGACAAGCCATTTCTGGACTTTCGTCGCTGGCCCTTGGCGGGCGCACAGGCGTTGGATTCGCACACCCTGCGCATTCGCATCATTGGCAAGTATCCGCAGTGGAAGTACTGGATGGCCATGACTTTCCTGGCGCCCGTTCCTTGGGAAGCAGATGCTTTTTACGCGCAGCCCGGCATGGCTGCCAATGGCTTGTCACTGAATACATGGCCGGTTGGCACGGGCCCTTACATGATGGCTGAGTATGTGCAGGACCGCCGGCATGTGTTGAAGCGCAATCCCAATTACCGTGGGGAGCCCTATCCATGTGAGGGCACCGCGCAGGACAAGGCCGAAGGGCGTTTGAACGATTGCGGCAAGAAGACACCGTTTGTGGACACCCTGGTCTTCAACATTGAAAAGGAAGCCGTTCCGCAGGACGCCAAGTTCCGGCAGGGCTACCTGGATGTGCCAGAGTTCGACCAGATGAGCTATGGCAACGCCTACAAGATCCAGATGGAGGATTCGGAAGCGTTCAATCAGGAGTTCACCCAGAAGGGCATTGTGTTGTCCAGAACGGTCGACCTCTCCAGTCGGTACATGGGCTTTAATTGGTTGGATCCTGTGGTGGGGCAGGGCGATACGCCTGAGCAGCGGCTGCGTAACCGTAAGTTGCGTCAGGCGCTGTCGATTGCCATCGACTGGGACGAGTACAACCGGATCTTTCCCAAGGCCGCAGGTGAGGTGGCACATGGGCCGTTGCCGGGCGGCGTTTTTGGGTCGCGTCACGGCACGAACGACGGCTTCAATCCCGTGACCCACAAAGTGGTCAACGGTCAAATTGTTCGCCGTTCTTTGGACGAGGCCAAGCGGCTGCTGGCAGAGGCGGGCTACCCAGACGGACGTGATGCGCGCACAGGCAAGCCCTTGGTGCTCAACTACGATGTTGGCGCGGCGGCAACGCCTGATTCAAAGGCCAACTTGGATTGGACTGCCAAGCAGTTTGCCAAGCTGGGCATCCAGTTGGAAATCCGTGCAACGGACTACAACCAGTTCCAAGACAAAGTGCGACGAGGCAAACATCAGATCTTCACTTGGGGCTGGCTGGCAGACTATCCGGATGCGGAGAACTTCTTGTTCCTGCTGTACGGACCGAACGCCAAGTCGGTGCACGATGGTGAAAACGCTTCGAATTACCAGAACGACGAGTACGACCGCCTCTACAGCCAACTTCGGTTCATGGATGACGGTCCGGCCAAGCAGGCCGTGATTGACCGCATGGTCAAAATTCTTCAGGAGGATGCGCCATGGTCATGGGGCTACTTCCCGTACTCTTCTGGCGCTTATCACCGGTGGGTTCATAACGGCAAGCCCAGCATCATGGTGCGCGACCAAGCGCAGTATTACAAGCTGGATGTGACGGATCGTGCGCGCAGCCTGCGCGAGTGGAACAGACCGCAGTACTGGCCATTGGTCGCCGTGGCCTTGCTGGTGTTCGGCATGGTGTGGGGGGCAGCGAAAATTTTGCGCTCACGTGAGCGGGCAACCGCATTGCCGGCCAAGTCATCCAACGCATTCAGGGGGCATTGATGCTGAACTACATCTTGCGGCGCCTGGGGTACGGGCTGGTGATTCTGATTGGCGTCAATCTGATCACGTTTCTGCTGTTCTTCACGGTGAACACGCCTGACGACATGGCGCGACTCAACATCGGCGGCAAGCGGGTCACACCGGAGCAAATCGAGAAGTGGAAGGTGGAGCGCGGGTACGACAAGCCCATGCTGTTGAACGCCAAAGCAGACGGGGTTGAAAAGCTCACCAACACGGTTTTTTGGGATCGGTCGGTGTCCCTGTTTGCCTTCAAATTTGGCCGGGCCGACAACGCCAGTGGCGGTGACATCGGCTATCAGATTCGACAGCGCATGGGGGTGAGCCTGCAGTTGACGGTGCCTATTTTTGTTCTGGGCTTGCTGGCGAGCGTCATCTTTGCCTTGTGGCTGGTGATGTTTCGGGGCACGCCCATGGACTTCTGGGGCGTTGTCCTCTGTGTGGTGATGATGTCCATTTCCAGCCTGTTCTACATCATCGTTGGTCAGTACCTGTTTTCGCGTGTGGCCAAGTTAGCGCCGATCTCGGGGTACGCGCCAGGGGTGGAGGCTGTGCGCTTTTTGCTGCTGCCCATCGCACTGATGCTGGTAGCCAGTCTGGCCGGTCAGGCGCGTTTTTTCCGAACCCTGTTTCTGGAAGAGTCTGGCAAAGACTACGTGCGTACAGCACGAGCAAAGGGCTTGTCGGAGGCGGTCGTCATGGGGCGGCATGTGCTGCGCAACGCCATGCTGCCCATCATCACCACAGCAGGTGGTGCTTTGCCGGGATTGTTCATGGGCGGTTTGCTGACGGAGAGCTTCTTTGGCATCCCTGGGCTCGGTTCTTACACGGTCGACGCGATTGCCAGCCAGGACTTTGCGATCGTGCGGGCCATGGTGTTTTTGGGGGCGGTGCTCTACATCATCTCCAACATCCTGATCGACATTACCTACACCTTGGCTGATCCGCGTGTGCGGATGCAGTGAGGACGTCAGACCATGAATTTGCCTTTCAAATTGGTTGTGTTGTGGACTGACGTGGTGCTGTGGGTCATGTTGGTTGGGCTGCTTGCCTATGTGCGGGGGGTACGCCGAGATGAGACATTGCAGGCCACATGGCGCCGTGTGTTTGTGGTGCCGGCCGCCATGGCGGCGGCGGCCGTGTTGACCACGATGCTTGTCATTACTTTGTTCGACAGCATTCACTTTCGCCGGGCGCTGCCGGATGTGCGCGGTGGCGTGCAGGCGTATGACACGCGAACGGATTCCTTGTTGGATGTGGCCTTGGCCAAGCTGGTGGCGAGTCGAGAGGACAGCTACTCACGCCCTTGGGCGACGCATGGATTCAGCAAGCAAACGGTTCCACCATCGCCGGGCGCCGTGCCGGAACTCGATGAGCACGGGGTGCCCAAATTGCCGCCTCGCGCGTACCCGCGACTGAAGCATGGTGGCGCAGGGCTGGCAGACCCGAGTCAGGACTGGTCGACTGACATCGCCTGCCGTGTTGGTGTGGGCGCATTGGCTGCGTTGTTAGGTGCGTTGCTCTTGCGGCGCATCTTGCCCCGGGAGCTCACAGGTGGTCCGGCGTGGCATGCCGCGTGGGTGGCCTGCGTCGTCATGATGACCATGCTGAGTGTGGCGATCGCCCTCAGTTGGGGGCAGGGCTATCACGTGTTGGGCACCGATCGCACCGGCAATGACGTTTTGTACATGACGATCAAGAGCATTCGAACGGCGTTCGTGATCGGTAGTTTGGCTACGGTGGCGACCCTACCTTTGGCGCTGGCCTTTGGCATTGCTGCGGGGTATTTCAAAGGCTGGGTGGACGATGTCATCCAGTACATCTACACCGTGCTCTCGTCGGTGCCCAACATTTTGCTGATTGCAGCTTGCGTGCTGATGGTGCAGGTCTTCATGGATCAGCACATGGATCTCTTCGAAACGGGATTGGAGCGAGCCGATCTCAAGATTTTCTTGCTTTGCGTGATCCTGGGGGTAACGGGCTGGGCGGGGCTGTGTCGCCTGCTTCGTGCTGAAACGCTCAAGCTCAGAGAGTTGGAGTACGTGCAGGCTGCCACGGCTTTCGGCGCCAGTCACTGGCGCATCATGCGGTGGCACATCCTCCCGAACGTGATGCATCTGGTGCTCATCACCACCGTGCTCGAGTTTTCGGGCCTGATCTTGTACGAAGCCGTGTTGTCCTATGTCGGGGTGGGGGTTGATCCCTCCATGAACAGCTTTGGGGGAATGATCAATCAGGCGCGTGTTGAAATGTCTCGTGAGCCCATCGTCTGGTGGTCGTTTGCCGCCGCATTTGTGTTCATGGTGAGCATTGTGTTGTCGGCCAATATCTTTGCGGATGCGGTGCGGGATGCGTTTGATCCGCGTGCCCGTGTGGCCCGCCCCGTGCGCGTGAAGCGTCCCACTGCTGCCTGAGGAACAACATGCTGAATTTGGATGACTTGCATGTGGCGCTGGACGCAGAAGCTGGCTTGGTGCGCGCCCTGGACGGCCTGAGCCTGACGCTGCAGCGTGGCGAGACGTTTGCGCTGGTCGGTGAATCTGGATGCGGCAAGAGCATGACCGCCTTGGCCTTGATGCGATTGCTGCCCGATAACGGTCGCGTGCTGGCGGGGCGAATTGATCTGGGTGCCGAGGTGCCCGACGCCAAGCCAACCGAGTTACTGCGACTGCCAGAGGTTGACATGCGCCGGGTGCGGGGCGGTCACATCGGCATCATTTTTCAAGAGCCTGCCACCAGCCTGAATCCTGTCATGCGCGTGGGGGATCAGATCGTTGAGGCCATTGAGGCGCACACCGCGCTCAGAGGGGGGGCTGCACGTAAAAAGGCCATTGACTGGCTTCGTCGTGTCGGCATCCCGGAGCCGGAACGCCGCATTGACAGCTATCCGTTCGAGATGAGTGGCGGGCAAAAGCAGCGCGTCATGATCGCCATGACGCTGGCGGCAGAGCCAGACTATCTGATTGCAGACGAGCCCACCACTGCGTTGGACGTGACCATTCAGAAGCAAGTGCTGGATTTGCTCAAAGCGCTGCAACAAGAGCGACAACTCGGTCTGTTGTTGATCACGCATGACCTGGCTGTCGTGGCGGACATGGCGCATCGTGTGGCGCTCATGTATGCGGGGCAGATCGTTGAAGAGGCAGATGCCGACGTGTTCTTCAAGGCGCCTCGTCACCCGTATGCACGGATGCTGCTCCAAGCCTTGCCGGATACCGAGCGCCGGGGCAAGCCCCTCGTTTCCATCTCGGGTACCGTCCCTCCGCTCTGGCAAAAGTTTGAGGGATGTCGGTTTGCCCCACGCTGTGATCGGGCGCAGACCACCTGCCGCATTGCCGACATCCCGTTAGCGGAGCAGGGCGGACAAAAGGTGCGCTGCTTGCATCCCATTAATCCTGACGTGAGTGCGAGTGCGTCTGCTGGGGATGTGGTCTTGCCCACGGGGCAGGCTGAGAAGGCGGCGTTGCCCGTTGCGTCCGAGTTGGTGCTGGATGTGCAGCAATTGGGTGTCGGCTTCTCCAAAGGCGCCGGCTTGTTTGCTGCGCCCAAAGTCGTTCAGGCCGTGTCTGGCGTGTCCTTTCAGGTGCGCCGCGGTGAAACACTGGCACTGGTGGGCGAATCAGGCTGCGGCAAGACGACGTCGGGGCGCGCCATTGTTCAGCTGCTGCGAGGGCAGCCGCACATCCAGGTCAGCGGCCAAGCCTGGCTTTGTCACGGAGGCGTTCGTGAAGATCTGTTCGCACTTCAAGGCGAAAGGTTGCGCTTGGCCAGACGGGCGATTCAAATGGTTTTTCAGGACCCATTTGCGTCATTGAACCCGCGCATGCGTGTCATCGATATCTTGCAGGAGGGCATGCTGACCCTCAGGCCGGAGTGGACTGGCGAGGAGCGTCTGGCCAAGGTTCGATCACTGGTCGACCAGGTCGGCCTCAGATCCGATGCCCTGTCGCGATTTCCCCACGAGTTTTCTGGCGGGCAGCGTCAACGATTGGCCATTGCAAGAGCCTTGGCTGTTGA
>NZ_JBLIZW010000020.1:0-9482 GCF_048860245.1 Aquabacterium sp.
CACAGGCGGTTGAAGACCATCACGCGGATGGCCTGCTCAATGGGGGTTGTGTAGCGCGCACGCCGGAAGATGGCCGCCAAGGCGTCAAAGCCAAGCTCACGCCAGAGTTGATCAAGGGCCCATACATCACCCAGAGCCAGCGCAGACTCAAAGCGAACCTGCGGCGTGGTGATGTCCACGCCGCTGCGCCCCTTGGCTCGCAGCAAGGTGCTCAGCACCGAATCAACGGTGCCGCCGTCCTCATCGACGCGGCCAAGGGTGGCCACAGTGCGCTGGCGAGGTTGGCCTTGCTCGTCACGGAAGGACTCAACCAACTGAGCGTAGGTGCGGCTCTTGGAACGGGTGAGCTTGATGAACATGCGGCGAGTATAGCGCAACGCTTGCTTGGTGCCACTACACAACGTTTACATAGTTGCCACTACAGAAATTCCGCGCAAGCACGCATAAGTCGTTGATTTATATGGAGGCGACCTCGTCAAAAACGCAAAATCGGCGTTTTGGTGTCGAACTCGGGTGCACCTGTGGAAAACGTGACCGACGGCGGCGGCGGTCCACTCCGTCAAAACAGGGGTGTGCGGTCACCAGCTTTTCAGCCTCGGCCAGTGCCATAGCTTGACCGGGCTGCAACGCCAGCGCGGCCCACGCTACAGCGTTGAGACCCCGCAGCTCGTCGGCGGGGTGTACAGGCCCCTTGGGCACGGGCGGCTCCTTCGGCGGTGTCACGGTCGCCTCTACAGCCTTGGCAGGTGCCAGTGGTGTCTGTGGTGCTGGTGCCGGGCTGGCAGGCTTAACGTCCTCATTGGTAATGTCGACATATTCGAGGTACGTTGCCCCTGGGCCTTCCATAACGGTGCGCCTGTACCGACGTTTTGCTCCACGCTCCGCACCCTTCAGCTTTGTGTTGGTAGCGGTGACGATTTCACCCATGCCCGACAAGTGAACGACGCCTTGCGCGTGGTTGAAAAGCACTTCTGAGCCACGGGGCTTTGTGTCACCACTGCGCGCATGGCACACCAAAACAACCAGACTTGCGCCAAGGAAATCTTTTATGCGCTCAACGCCACGTAATGCTTTACGTGGCGTTGCAGCCTCATTCTCATCCGACTGACCAATACACAGCGAATAGTTGTCTATGACAACAATCTCCGGCCAATAACCCCCACCGGCTAATATTGGGTCCGCTTCGGTTTCTACCGTATCTAAGAACGCTTCAACGCTGTCGGCGTCCGTAAGGTCCAACGCGTCTGAAGGTGGTGTGAACAGCACGGAATCTACCCACCGCCTGTACCCGTAGGCTCCGCTCTGCAACCTGCGGAATTCCCAGCTCGGATCATCAGGGTTGAGGCGTTCAGTGTAGGAGGCACCGAAACCAGCATACGTATTTCGCATGTTGTCTCCGTCCTCAAAGGCGAAATACCACGACCTCGGGGCGCCCCCCTCCGGCGCCATGATGTCTTCATTAATTCGGGTGCCGTCGGTTGTATCCCATGTGTGCAACATGGATGTGATCCAGGTGCTTTTGCCCACGTTGGAGGGTGCTACCAACAGCACAACACCACTGCGGGGCATCAGGTCCGGGCCGAATGTTTCTACCGGGCGCCGCGGGTTGTATGAGGTGGGGTTATAAAGCCAGCTAGCCATGTCACTTCCCCCCCGTCAGCACGTAGGAAATTTCGGATTCGACACGTTGTCGCGACCACCGCGATTCAATGCACCAGCGCATACGTCGCAAGTCGTGGACTGCATGCTTGAGGCTGCACCCAGTCAGGTCAAAGAATTGCTGGGGACATACCCCCACGGGGCCAGCTTCGATAAGCACCACCAGTGCGGTGCTAGCAGCAGTGCCCGGTCGTGGCATCGACGGTGGGCGGCGGTTGATGATAGGATTCATCGACACATCTTTCGCGAGAAGGTTAGTTACTGGTGCGGCGCTGCTGACTTTGGACGGCTGCAGCGCCGTTTCCTTTTCTGCATTTCGGGCGAGCATCACGCCACCCCCAAGAGTTTTTTGACCTCGGTTGTAGGCCACTGCAGTTTTCCACCCAGGCGTGTTGGGCGGATTGGGCCTGTCTCTTTACAGGCATGTATGCGCCACGTTTGCGGCCTCATGTTGGTGTAGAACGCAATCTCATTGGTGGTGATGTTCGGGCGTGTGACTTGCTCGAGCGGTGGGTATGACATATCGACTCCTTTCAATGCGGCAACCATTGCACAATGCAAAAAATCAGCCGTTGAAAGCAGTTTGCTGATAGTCAAATGTGTTCGCCTGCGGCGCGATGTCGCATCAACAGAATCAAGGACTTATAAGCAAAAAGCCCGGCTCAGGGCCGGGCTTGGTGGTGTGACGCACAGCGTCATTGATCTAAAATCTATTGCTATTTTTTGCGATGTAAGGATGGGGCAGATGGTTGCATTGAAAATTCTCCGCGTGACAGTCGCTGTAGCGGTTGGATCGACTTCGATCTCGTCTGTGAATTCCCAGACCATGTACCGCTGCGGAAGTACCTTTAGCCAAACACCTTGCGGTGAAGATGCGAAGTCACACAAGGTTTTCTCAAGCGGCGCTGCTGAATCAGGGTTTCAGCAACGTGTTGCCAAAATCAAGGCTGAATGTGAGCAGTGGATTCGGCGCATCCCACAGTGGAAAGACTCGGATAGCGTCAAGTTGGAAGACGGCATCACGCGTGGCAAGCATGAACTACGAAAGGTTGATGGAGCGCCTCAAATTGTCGTGCCTTATTACGCAAGCGTTAACGCGAAAAACAGCTATGGCGCCTACGCTGGGTCTAGACCCTATGTTTGTTACGCAAACCAGGGCGAGACCCGTATCATCGACTTCTACAAAGCTGGTGACCTTCCCAACTAAGAATTGACATAGTTGGCGTTCACAGCGCGCAACTTACCGGCATCTGCTGACTGAGATTCAAACCGCACCCCGGCCTGCTCCAGAACCCATGCCTCGATGCGCTCATGGTGCAGGCGCAGCAGGTCCAGAGGACGGCGCTTGTAGTGCTTCTCTGCCGTCGCGCTGGGCTTGTGTCCTTGGATTTGCGCCACCACACCGGCAGGAACTTCCAGCCACTCAGTAAGGCTGGCGAAACTGCGGCGCAGCCCGTGCAGAGTCAACCCATCCAGCCCTGCAGCAGCACAGGCACAACGGTGCGCGGCGCTGGGGTCTGCAAGGTGTCCGGATGCGCTCGCCTGCACGACATCACCGGCTGGCGCTGTCTGGCCCTTCCGTGCGTGTTTGGCCTCTCGGCGCTTGATGGTCGCCGGGTCAGAACTCAGAGCACGGAAACTCGGAAACACCCATTCATTACGGCGCGGCAACCCGGCCAGAAGATGCGCCACATAGGGCGTCAGTGGGATGACGCGCTCACCCTCGACTTTGTCACGGATGGTCAGGCCCTTCCATTGGGTGTTCACATCCTCCCAGCGCAGGGTGAGCACCTCACCAGGGCGAGCACCCGTCAGCAGTGAGACTTGCAGACATGCCGCAATGACGGGGTTCTGAATCTGGCGCACGGCGGCGAACCATGCTGACAACTGCTCCCGCTGCAAGGCGTCATCCTTGGCATTCGGCTTCCCCAGCACCTCGCGGGTGCGCTTGGTCTTCGCTGGGTTGGCAGTCGCCAGCAACGCTGCATAGGTCGGATGCTCGGCGCACCAGTTTAGAAACACCTTCAGGCAGCGCCAGCACAGGCGGGCATAGGTTGGGCGGGTCTGGGCGTGCTTGGCGGCCCATGTCTCGACCTTGGCGGGGGTAAGTTCACGCAAGGGCAGCGCCAGCAACTCAAACACCGGCCCCGGCACGGTCATGGGCTTGGTTCCATCGGCGGCCAGCTTCACACCTCGCCTCGCCACCTCGCCACCGGCCTTGCTCATCTTCAGGTGGTCGGCATAGTGACGCTCACCCCAGAACGGGCGGCGGTCCTCCAGATAGACAGACCACACCTCCCCCAATGTCACGCCTGCCAGCCGGTCGGCTTCCACCTTGGCAGCCTGGGCGGCTTTCTTGGCTTCGCGGTCTGCCTGCTTCTGGCGCTCAATCTCTCGGGGGTCTTGCCCACTGTCCACCAATTGCTTCAACTCGGCTGCACGCTTGCGGGCAGCGTCCAGGCTCCAGTCGGCAGATGTGCCGATGCCCACCCGGATGGTGGCCCCATTCAAGCGAGCCTCAAAAGCGTAGGTCTTGCGGCCTGTCGGGGTGGCTCTGAGCATCAGAGAAGGGGCCTCGGTGTCCCACAAAAAGGCCTGTGACTTGCCCACCGGGCACGCGAAAGCATCCACCCGTCCAGCGGTCAGCCTCACCCGGCTTGTGTCCTTGCTCATGCTCACCCCTACGGAGGTTGTAGGCAACTTGTAGGCAATCTGTAGGCAAATTGGACAGAAAAAGCCGAATTCGCATCAACACAAGAATGTCAGGAAGTCGCCATAAGATGTTGATTTTCATCGATTCTATCAACACCAACCAACACAAGCAAATGAAGCATGAAGCGGAATCACAATCCGCAGGTCAGGGGTTCGAATCCCTGAAGCGCCACCAAAACAAAGCCAAGTGAATCAATCACTTAGCTGCAAAAGCCACCCTCGCGGTGGCTTTTTGCTTTTCCGGTGTTTGGCGCATGTCGCCACGCTGTCACCAACGCCTCACACACTTGCGTGCACCTTGCGCTGCCGCAAATTAGCCCGGATCAAGAGAATCCCGGGCTCAAGGTTGCTTCATTTGCGTCGATCAACAAGTTTCACAGGCGCCCAAAAAGCGTCACCCTCCGTCTTATAGAAGTAGTCCGATGAAGATGATTGCGTACGAGCCCTCGGCGGCCACAACCGAAGGCAATGCTGCTGACGATGCCAAAGCAGGCTTTTTCGAGCATCACGGCTTCTGGGCCCCAGGCATCAGACTGTTTCGACAACTCCCCTTCTCTTACAAGGCGTGGCTGATCTCAGTCGTGCTGTTCCTGCCATTTGTGGTGCTGGTTGCCTGGCAGGTGCAAACCAGCTTCATGCAAGTCAAGCAAGAGCGGCGGGATGCCCTCAAGGAAAAGGTCGAGATCGCCATCGGCACCCTGAACTGGGCTTACGAGCAAGAGCAAGCCGGCAAGATGACGCGCGATGAAGCGCAGGCCTTCGCCAAGGCTCAGGTTGCCAAGTTGCGTTACGACAAGGACAACTATTTCTGGATCAATGACATGGACGGGCGCATGGTGATGCACCCCGCCAAGCAAGAGCTCAACGGCAAGGTCGTGTTGGACATGAAAGACCCCAATGGGGTCGCCCTGTTCCAGGAGTTCATTGCCCGCGTTCGTGAGCGCGGCAATGGCGATGTCGAATACCAATGGCCCAAGCCAGGTGGCTCCATCCCGGTGGACAAATTCGCCTACGTGCAAGGCTTCTCGCCTTGGGGCTGGGTGGTCGGCACTGGCGCATTCGTCGATGACCTGCACGCGGCACTGCGCACCAACGTCACCATTGTGGGCAGCATCGTCGGCTTGGGTGTTGTCATCGTCTTCTATCTGTTTGTATCGTTCTACAAAGTAATGGATGGTGGCTTGAAAGAAACCCGCCGCCACTTGCGTGCCATCACCGATGGCGACCTGACCACCACGCCTCACCCATGGGGCAAAGACGAGGCGGCAGACCTGATGGTCGAACTGCAAACCATGCAGGACTCGTTGCGTCACATGGTGCTTCAGGTGCGCCAATCCAGCGGCGAAATCGTGCACTCCAGCAGCGAGATCGCCAGCGGTGCCATGGACCTGTCCAGCCGCACAGAACAGGCTGCCGCCAACCTGGAAGAGACTGCTGCATCGATGGAAGAGATCTCGTCCACCGTGCGAAACACCGCTGATCACACGCAAGAAGCCAGTCGCGTGGCCGAGCGCAATGCGGAAGTGGCCGAGCAAGGCGGCCAGGCCATGAACAACGTGATTTCGACCATGGAGAACATCCAGGCGTCGTCCGCACGCATTGGCGAAATCATCACCACCATTGACGGCATCGCCTTCCAGACCAACATCCTGGCCTTGAACGCTGCCGTGGAAGCCGCACGGGCCGGCGAACAGGGCCGTGGCTTCGCCGTGGTGGCGGCCGAGGTGCGTACGCTGGCACAGCGCAGCGCCGAAGCCTCCCGCGAGATCCGCACCATCCTGGGCAAGAGCGTCGAGCAAGTGGAAACCGGTACGGCCGTGGTCCGCAGCGCCGGCAAGACGATTTCGGAAATCGTCGACTCGTCGATCCTGGTCAGACAATTGCTGCAAAACGTGGTCACAGGCGCCCGCGAACAGCATCAAGGCATCGAACAGATTGGCACTGCCGTCAACGAACTGGACCGCATGACGCAGCAAAACGCGGCACTGGTCGAGGAAACCGCCGCCGCTTCATCGGCCATGCGTGATCAGGCCTTTGCCCTGGCGGAAGAGGTGGCGCGCTTCAAACTGCCCGCCCACGTTCGCCTGAAGGCACAAGCAGAAGTCAGTGCCGACAAATTTGACTTCGATGCCGCCGTCGATGCCCACCGTCAATGGAAGGTCAAACTGCGCGCAGCCATCAGCGAACACACCACGCTGGATGCCGAGACCCTGTGCCGGGATGACCGCTGCGCGCTGGGCAAATGGATTCACGGACCAGGTGGATCACGCTGGGGATCCAAGCCCGAATTTGTGAAGTTGCAGACGACACATGCCCAGTTCCACAAAACTGCCGCCCATGTCGCCCGCAAGATCAACGCAAAGGACTATGACGAGGCCTCTGCCCTCATCGACTCGGGCTCTGATTTCTCTGAAATTTCGACCGAGGTGATTTCTCACATCACCACGATGAAGCGACGCTACGGCAATCGCACCTGAGTCCGAAAAGGTCCGCACCGCACACAGGGCGCAAGGTCCCCTCTCTTGGGGGCTTTCGCCCTGTTTTTGTATCCGATGACGACAGGTTCGCGTCATTCCTCATGCGCGGTGGGCCGGGTCAACCTATAGTGATGTGATCCATTGCTCGCCAGATGGCACCCGGACATGAGCGATCACGCACCTCCAGCGTCCTCCACTGAGACCAGCTCCGCCGCCCACGGAGCCGACGACGATTTGCTCGTCTTGATCGAAGATGACGGTGATGTGATCGCCCCCCCTTCGATCACCCACAACGCCTGGCAGATTCTGGTGGTGGACGATGATGCCGACGTCCATCAGGCCACCGACATGGCGCTGCGTGACCTGCTGATTGAAGGCCGACCGCTCTACATCCACCACGCGTACTCGCGCCAAGAAGCATTTGCCCTGGTTCAAGCCCACGATGACATCGCCGTCATGCTGCTGGACGTGGTCATGGAGTCCGAAGATGCGGGCCTGCAACTGGTGGGCGAAGTTCGCCACAAGTTGGGCCGGGAAGCCCTGCGCATCGTGCTACGGACGGGCCAACCGGGTTACGCGCCCGAGTTGGAGACCATTCGCAATTACGACATCAATGACTACCGAACCAAGTCGGAACTGACACGGGTTCGCCTGTTCACCAGCCTCACCACCGCATTGCGCGCTTATCGGCAAATGCGCACGCACGAACAAACCCGCCGAGGGTTGGAAATGGTGGTCCGCGCCAGCACCGAACTCAGCAAGCTGCACGGCATGCAGTTGTTCGCCGAGGGCGTGGTCAACCAGTTGTGTGCCCTGCTGGGCATGCGCCCAGAAGGTCTCATTTGCGCGCAGGCCGGCCTTGAAAACAGCGGCGACCCGGCTCGTGTGATTGCGGCGGCGGGTCACTACGGCGAGCTCATCCAGCGCCCCCTTGACGAACTGGGCATCCCTTCCGTGCAAGCCGCGCTGGAGCAGTGTCTGCGCGAGCGGCGCAGTCTGTTTGCGCAAGGCATGGTTCTGTACTTCGCCACCTCCGACGGACGCGGTCTGGCGGCCTACATTGATCACCCTGACGACCTGCCCCCCCTCGATCGCCATCTGGTCGAAGTGTTTTGCTCGTCCATGTCTGCAGGCTTTGAAAATGTCTTGCTGTATGGCCGACTGGTTGACCAAGCCTACGTTGACCCCCTGCTGAGAATTGCCAATCTCAATCAGTTCCTGCAGCAGCTTTCCAGGCTGACCGTGGCGCCCACCCCCTTGACTGTCGGCGTGCTGGACATCGATGGGTTTGCCTCCATCAATGACATGCTGGGGCATGAGTTTGGCGACAATGTGCTCCGAGCGGTGTCCACACGGCTGCACGATGGACTGGGGCCTCACTGCCACATTGCCCGCATCAGTGCCGATGTGTTTGCAGCACTGGGGCCGTCGCATGAAGTGTCAGGTGACACCTTGCAGCACCTCTTCAGTACGCCGCTGCAGGTGAGCGGTCAATCGGTTCGCATCTCGATCACGATTGGCCTGGTCCGGCTGGACGAGCATGAAGAGCGCGGGCCGGATCTGCTCAAGGATGCACACCTAGCACTGAAACGCGCCAAGTTGCAGCAGCGCGGCTCCACTTGCTATTTTTCAGAAGAGATGGGGCATGCCGCGCGTGCACGCATGCAGTTGCTCAATAGCTTGCGTGCGGCCACGGGTTCCCCGCAGTTGTTTGCCGTCTACCAGCCCAAAGTCGATCTCCAGACCGGGCAAGCCATCGGCGTGGAAGCACTGCTCCGTTGGCGACAGCCCGACGGCACCATGGTGCCCCCCGACAAGTTCATCCCGGTGGCCGAACAAGCCGGTCTGATGATGGTGCTGGGCACCTTTGTGATGCACAACGCATGCACCCAGCTCAAGCGCCTGCATGACATGGGGTTCACCGAGCTGACCATGGCCATCAACGTGTCGCAAGTCCAGCTCAGAGAACCTGATTTCATCCCTCTGCTTGCCAACACCTTGGCTGAAACCGACGTTCGCCCCGACGCCGTGGAACTGGAAATCACCGAGTCCATGGCCGCAGAAGACATCAATCTCATCCGTCGTCGACTGGAAGAGATTCGCGCCCTAGGGCTCACGGTGGCCATTGATGACTTCGGGACGGGCTTCTCGTCCCTCAGCGTTCTGCGCCATCTGCCCGCCGCGCGACTGAAGATCGACCGCAGCTTCGTAGCCGAACTCGACCGTGACGTCAGCATCGCCCGCATGGTGGTCAACCTGGGCCACAGCCAAGGCATGAAGGTGATTGCCGAAGGCGTCGAAACCGAGGCCCAGCGCAACACCTTGCTCGCCCTCGGGTGCGATGAAGGACAAGGCTGGCTCTACGGCAAACCGATGCTGCCGAACGACTTGGTGACATGGCTGCAGGGCAACCTGCATCACTGATTCAAGGACAATGCAGGGCTGTCCCCACCGAGCCCTACACACATGTCTCAGCTGCCCGCATTGATCTTGGCTGCTGGTCGTGGGGAGCGCATGCGCCCCCTGACCGATATCTGCCCCAAGCCGTTGCTGGAGGTGCAGGGCCTGCCGTTGCTGCAGTGGCATTTGCAGGCGCTGGCGCAGGCGGGGGTGGACCGGGCGGTGATCAACACA
>NZ_JBLIZW010000021.1:0-10377 GCF_048860245.1 Aquabacterium sp.
TGCGCTCGCGCACGTAGTCCTGGAAGGACAAGGTGCTCATGGCCAGTTGTTTCACATCGTCTTGCACGGTGCTGGCCAGATTGGCCATGGCGGAGCGCACAGGCTGAGCGTCCTGGCTGGCGGCCTTCTTGGGCGCAGGCACTTCCGCAGGCTGATCTTTGCTGCGAACCGCGCTCTTTTCCACACCTTCGACTGCGTACGCGTCGATGGCGGGCACGCTGTCACCGGCCATGGCCAGGATTTCGATACCGCCTTCGGCAGCGGGCTTGGTGGACAGGACGACGGCGTCGTCACCGAATGCAGCCTTGACCTTTTGCATGGCCTCACGGCTGTTCCGTCCGATAAAGCGTTTGACGTTCATGCGTGGCCTCCGATCAGGGTACCGATGCGAATCGAATGGGTCTCAGGAATCTCGCTGTGGCCCAGCACCTTCAGGCGAGGGGCTGCGCGCTTGAGCAAGCGAGCCACGCTGGGACGGATGGCGTCCGGCACCAGCAGGCATGCGGGGTGACCCATGTTTTCCTGACGCTGGGTGGCATCAGCCGCCTGGCGTGTGAGGTGGTCTGCCACGCCGGGGTCCAGCATGGGACCGCTCGGCGAAGTCAGGGCCTGGGTCAGCAGGCGTTCGAGATCAGGCTCGATCGCGATGACGTCCAGCTCCCGAACCGGGCCATAGATCTGCTGCACGATGGCAGGAGCCAGGCCAATGCGAATACGGCGGGCCAGTTCGGCCGGATCCTGCGCCACATTGCTACCCGCCGAGGCGTTTTCCGCCAGCGATTCAATGATGGAGCGCATGTCACGGATGTGCACACCCTCTTCCAGCAGCAGCTGGAGGACTTTTTGCAAGATGGGGATGCCGACCATTTTGGGAACCACGTCTTCGATGAGTTTGGGAGCCAGTTTCGTCACATGCTCCACAAGCTGTTGGGTCTCTACCCGTCCCAGCAACTTGGCTGCATGCATTTGCATCAAGTGTGAGAGATGTGTCGCGACGACAGTCGATGGATCAACGACCGTGTAGCCCGCCATTTGCGCGGCATCCCTTTGCCGTTCTTCGATCCACACCGCCGGCAAACCGAAGGCCGGGTCGGTCGCCGAGGCGCCCTGAATGGGGTTCGTCACATGCCCGGGGTTGATCGCCATGAGCATGTTGGGGAAGACTTCGCCCTCACCCACCACGGCCCCGCGCAGGGTGATGCGGTAGAAGCTGGGGCGCAACTCCAGGTTGTCCTTGATGTGCACGGAGGGCGGCAGGAAGCCCACTTCCTGCGCAAACTTGCGGCGCACGCCCTTGATGCGGTTGAGCAGGTCACCGCCACGGTCCTTGTCCACCAACTGGATCAGGCGGTAGCCCACTTCCAGGCCCAGGGTGTCCACGGGCTGCAGGTCTTCCCAGGTGGCTTCGCCATTCGGGTTGGCCGCTTCGGCGGCGGGCTTCTCGGCCGGCTTGGGTGCGAGACGTTGGGCCTCTTGCTTCTCGTGCAAACGCCAGGCGCCATAGCCCATGCCCCCCGCCACCGGCAGGAACACCAGCGCCGGCATGCCTGGAATCACCCCCAGCAAACCAATGATGCCGGCCACCACCCCAATGACCTTGGGATTGGTGAACATCTGACCCATGATCTGGCCGCCCACGTCCTGGTCCTTGCCCACGCGCGACACCACCATCGCCGACGCGACCGAGATCAGCAGTGCGGGGATCTGCGCCACCAGCGCGTCGCCCACGGCCAGCAGCACGTAGGAACTGGCAGCCTCGCCGGGAGACAGGCTGTGCTGCACCACCCCGATGACAAAACCACCGATGATGTTGATGAACAGAATCAGGATGCCGGCGATCGCATCGCCCCGCACGAACTTGGAGGCACCGTCCATGGAGCCGTGAAACTCGGCTTCTTCGCCCACTTCCTGACGGCGGCGCTTGGCTTCGGCCTCGTCAATCAAGCCGGCATTGAGGTCGGCGTCAATCGCCATCTGCTTGCCGGGCATGGCGTCCAGGGTGAAGCGGGCGCTGACTTCAGCAATCCGCTCGGAACCCTTGGTGATCACCACGAAGTTGATCACCACCAGAATGGCGAACACGATCAAGCCCACGGCAAAGTTGCCGCCAATCAGGAAGTGACCGAAGGACTCGATCACCTTACCGGCCGCGCCCGCACCGGTGTGACCTTCCAGCAGCACCACACGGGTCGACGCCACGTTGAGCGACAGACGCAGCAGCGTGGTCAACAGCAAGACCGACGGGAAGGCAGCGAAGTCCAGCGGACGCAGCATGGTGGCCGCCACCATCATCACCATCAAGGCCGTGGCGATGTTGAACGTGAAGAAGAGGTCCAGCACGAAGGGCGGCAGCGGCAGCACCATCAGGGCCAGCACGGCGACCACGACCACGGGGGCGGCCATGGCCTGCAGGTTCTTGTTCGAGCCACCGAAGATGGCCTGGAGTTTTTGCAGGAAGGGGTTCATGCTTCAAGCTCCGTGGGAGAGGTGTTGTTCTTGTTCTTGCGGGATGCGGGGTGATGCGGGTCCATCTCGTCGGGCACCGCCAAGTCAGGCAGATTGCCCGGCAGCGGCGCCTGCCCGGACAGGGCCTGACGCAGTCGGAACACATAGGCCAGCACCTGTGCGACAGCGCTGTACAGCGCCACCGGCACTTCCATGTCGACTTCGGTATGGGCGTACAGCGCACGTGCCAGCGGCGGCGCTTCCAGCACCGGCACGCGGTTCTCGGTGGCCACGTCGCGGATCTTCAGCGCCAGCAGGTCGACGCCCTTGGCGATCACGCGTGGGGCGCCCATCGTGGCCTCGTCATACTTCAGTGCCACGGCGTAGTGGGTCGGGTTCATCACAACCAGATCGGCCGTGGGCACGGCAGCCAACATGCGCTTGCGAGCCATTTCGCGCATCTTTTGCTTGATGCGACCCTTGACTTCCATGTTGCCTTCTTGCTGCTTGAATTCGTCCTTGACGTCCTGATGGCTCATGCGCATGCGCTGGGCAAACAGGAACTTCTGCAGCGGCCAGTCCAGCAAAGCAAAAGCCGCCATCACCAGCAGCATCGAGCCCAGCACCTCGCCCATGGTCATCCCCAGGGTGTGAATGGCCGCCGGCAAGGGCTGCGCCAGCAAATCCACCATGCTGGGCCAGGCCTTGTAGAGAAACATGGCGCCCGCCACCCCCAGAATCAGCCCGAGCAGGCTGGCCTTGAGCGCATCAATCAGTTGCTGCTTGGACAGCAGGTTGCCAAAGCCGGAAATGGGGTTGAGCTTGCCAAAATTGGGCATCAGCACCTTGAAGCTCATCACCCAGCCGCCTGCCAGCACGCTGGCCGCGACCGACGCCAGGGCAATGCCCAGCGCAAACGGCACGATGATGTAGAGCGCTTGAGTGCTCCACACCCACAGTCGCTCCGTCATCACTTCAGGGGTGGCCACGGTGCGCGCGTCAAAACGCAGGCCCATGTGCAATTGATCCTGGATGCGGCTCATCCAGACCGGCACCAGCCCCATCAGCACCCCGGTCGCAGCCAAGACCACCAGGAAGTGGCCCAGGTCCTTCGAACGGACGACCTGGCCCTCTTCGCGGGCTTTTTCCAGTTTCCGCGCCGAGGCGGGTAACTGTTTGTCTTGTGAGCTGTCGTCGGACATGGTGGTGGGAATACGGCTGGATGACAGCGATTCTTGGCCAGCACCAAAAATTCTTGAGCGAGATAAGCGGGGTTCGGCACGCCCTATTTCGCGCCTTGACAGAGACAGGTGTGACCCTGACCCAACCATCGAACGTGACTTATGTCACACGCTGTTCGCCAAGCCCTTCTCACACCTTGTGTCTTGCCCCACACTGGACTCCAAAGGCTGAAACAAGCGGGTAAATGTGCACTTGGTTCGCGCCCTGCCTGTTTCACAATCCGACAGACTGAACACACTTGGCTACAAGGCCCTGGTCTAAGCCCTCGATACGCCGTGCCCACTTCGAACATCGCACCACTGCTGAAAGCGCAATGCGACCACGTGATTGACACGGCGGCGGACTTTGCTCGTCGCATCAGCCAAGGCACCTTGTCGGCGCTGCGCAATTCGTCTGCCGAATTGAACACGGCCATGGATCGCAGGTTGATTTTCACGGTCGCCGAAGCCCTTCAGATTCATCACAATGCGTTTGACCAAGCGGTGGCGCATTGCTTGAAGAACCAGATTCTTGAGGCACTGTCGCAACTGTCGCGAGACATGCGCCTGCCGACGTCAACGTCCCGAATTTCGATCAGCGAGCTGAGCCTGGTCAGCGACGACGAGGCCGAAGCCACGGTCGAAACCTCACGGATCGTGCAACTGGTCAAGCTCGACGCCGAATGGGAGTTGGCCGAGTGGCAATCTTGTTGTGCAGCGGTGCTGGGTGAAAAAGATCTCCGCGCCGAATCCAACCCACTGCGTCCAGAGGTCTATGCCCAGGCCTTGAGTGATGCCGCCCGCGTGCTGAATCTGGACACCCCACCCCGGCAACTGTTGCTGCGCGTGGCGGGACAGGTGCTGGCCAAGCAACTCAAAGAAACCTACAGCCAGCTGATTCACCGCGTACAACAGCAAGGTGTGCAACCCTTGGCTTACCGGGCCATGGTGCAAGCCAGTGCGCCCAATCAGCAGGTCGACGTCACACAGCCCGGCCAGTTGGATGCCCTGCTGCACCGGCTCCCCGCCAAAGCACCGTCTCAACGCCCCGACCCGGCACTGACCGCCCTGCTGGCCTCCAGCCAAGCCAATGAAGTGGATCTGCAGGCCCTGTCCGGCCTCAGTCATCTGCTCGAGCAAATGGTGGCGCAGACAGCATCGCAACCCACGGTGCAGCCCATGGTCCGGCAATTGCAGCCTGCGCTGTTCAAGTTGGCCGTGAACGACTCCGGCTTGCTCAGCCGTGGCGATCACCCTGGCTGGCAGCTGATCAACGACATGCTGGCGTATGTCGCGGGCTTCAGCCGGCAAGACGATGTCTCGCTCAAGCAGTTCCTCTCTGGCGTTCAGCCGTTGATCAACCGGCTGATTGCCTTGCCCAATCCGGTCGGCGTTGATTACGACCTTGCACGACAAGAAGTGCGTGCGCTGATTGAAAAGCAGGACGCGCAATTGCTCCAAGATCGGGAAGCCGAGCTTGAAACACTGCGCGAGGCTGATCACAAGGAAACCCTGCGCCCGCTGCTGCGGGAGCAGGTCGAGCACCAGCTCAGCAATCGGACGGTGCCACTGGCAGTGGGCGATTTCTTGCGTGGTCCCTGGGTAGAGGTGATGATCCTTGCCATGACCAGCAAAGAGCTGGGTGAGGACGAAAGCCAATGCCTCGTCAATGTGGTGGACGAGCTGATCGACAGCCTGCAGCACCCCACCTCGCTGGAAGCCAAGCAGCAACTGCGGGATTTGCTCCCCGACCTCACCGCCACGTTGCGCAAGGGCATGGCGCTCATCGACATGCCACCGCACGCCCGCGCCACACTGATGGAACAGTTGATGGCCGTGCATGGTCGTTTTCTGCGCAGCCCACCACGCCCTCGGCCTGAACTCACACCCGAGGAAATTGTTCAGCAGATGCGTGAGGAGCATGTCGAGTCGCAATGGCTTCACAGTCGCTCGGATGCGCTGGACACCGGCGTCGATGACCTGCCCACCATCCCCATGGGACTGGAAGATCATGACAGCAGCGCGGCCGAAGCTTCGGCTGCAGCATGGGTCGACCACTTGCAAATTGGCACGTGGTGCAAGCTCACGACACGCGGCCATTGGTCCACCGCACGCGTGGTCTGGATCAGTGAGCACCGCCACTTCTTTGTCGTGACACTGGAGCGCACAGATCAACTGGTGACACTCACCCGCAAGGCTTTGATTCGCCTGCGCAATGAAGGTTTGGCCACTGAACTGCAAGACCGCAGCGCCGTGCAGACTGCCGCCGATCAATTGATCGAATCCCTCCCACGCTGAGCCCAGCGCACTGACGCATCAAAACGCGTCGCTGGGCACGATGGTCCACTGCTGGCGAACCTCGCCATCGCCGTGCACGCTGTGCAGATGCACCGGAAAGCCCCATAGACGCGCCACATGCTTGAGCACCTCGCGCGTCCCATCGCCCAGCGGGCGGTCGTTGTGCCGTGTGTGCCGCAGGGTCAAGGAGCGATCCCCGCGAAGGTTCACGCTCCACACCTGAATATTGGGCTCGCGTGAACCCAAGTCATATTGACGCGACAAGGCTTCGCGCAACGCCCGGTAGCCACGCTCATCGTGGATGGCACTGACCTCGTACGCCGAAGCCTCTTCCTCATCCCGGATGGCAAACAGTCGGAAATCGCGCATGACCTTGGGCGAGAGAAACTGCCCGATGAAGCTCTCGTCCTTGAAATTGCGCATGGCATCGTCCAAGGTCTTCACCCAGGCATGCTCACGCTTGTCCGTGCCGGCGGCAGACCCCGCAAAATCCGGAAACCAGAGTCGGTCTTCATCGGTCGGCGCTTCACAAATGCGACGCAAGTCGGTGTACATCGCAAAGCCCAGCGCGTAGGGATTGAGCCCGCTGTAAGCCCGATGACCGACAGGTGGCTGGTAAATCACATTGGTGTGCGACTGCAGCCACTCCATCATGATGCCGTCGGTCAACCAGCCATCGTCATACAGGGTATTGAGCAGGGTGTAATGCCAGAACGTGGCCCAGCCTTCGTTCATCACCTGCGTTTGCCGTTGCGGATAGAAATACTGCGCCACCTTGCGCACGATGCGCACGATCTCGCGCTGCCAAGGCTCCAGCAGCGGGGCATGCTTCTCAATGAAGTACAACAGGTTTTCCTGCGGCTCGGCCGGAAAACGCTTGACCACCTCTTCCTCTGGCCGATCTGCGCGCCGCGGCAAGGTGCGCCACAGGTCGTTGACCTGCTGCTGCAAGTAAGCCTCACGCTCTTCTCGGCGAGCCAGCTCCTTGTTCAGTGACAACTTGCCCGGCCGACGGTAGCGGTCTACGCCATGGTTCATCAAGGCATGGCACGAGTCCAGCAACTGCTCCACCGCGTCCAGTCCATGCCTCGACTCACACTGCGCCACGTAGTTCTTGGCATAAACGAGGTAGTCGATGATGGACCCCGCATCGGTCCACATCCTGAAGAGGTAGTTGCCTTTGAAAAAGCTGTTGTGCCCATACGCTGCATGCGCGATCACCAGCGCCTGCATGGCCATGGTGTTTTCTTCCATCAGGTAGCTGATGCATGGATTGGCATTGATGACGATTTCGTACGCCAACCCCATGAAGCCACGGCGATAGTTCTTTTCGGTGGCGATGAACTCTTTGCCATAGGACCAATGGCGATAGTTCACCGGCATGCCCACGCTCGCGTAGGCATCCATCATCTGCTCTGCGGTGATGATCTCCAGCTGATTCGGATAGGTGTCCAGCCCATAGCGTTCGGCCGTGGCACGGATGACGTCGTGATAGTCCTCGATCAACTCAAAGGACCAGTCTGACGGACCGGGCAAAGGCTTGGGCAGGTTCAACAGGGTCATGCGGCCACCCCTTCCCGTTTGAACAACTCCCTGAACACCGGATAGATCTGCGAGGCATCCAACACCTTGCGCATGGCAAAGTGCGCGTACTGTTCATCCAGCACCTGATACTCGTCCCAGAGGTTCTGTTCGGTCTGCGCCACCTGCACGTAGGCGTAGTACCGCACCAGGGGCAAGATCTTCTGCGCCAGGATCTCGCTGCAGCGGCTGGAGTCCTGATGCCAGTTGTCGCCATCGCTGGCCTGCGCCACATACAGGTTCCATTCGCTGGCGGGGTACCGCGCCTGGATGATCTGATCCAGCAGGACCAAAGCACTGGACACCACGGTGCCGCCCGTCTCGGTGGCATGGAAAAACTCCTGCTCACTCACTTCCTGCGCTTGCGTATGGTGCCGAATGAACACCAGCTCGATCTTGTCGTAATGCCGTGTCAGAAACAGGTACAGCAAGATGAAGAACCGTTTGGACAGCTCCTTGCGTTGCTCATCCATGGAGCCTGACACGTCCATCACGCAAAACATCACCGCCTTCGTGGTGGGCACCGGCACCTTGATGCGACTGCGGTAGCGCAGATCAATCGGGTCCAGATAGGGAATCGCTGCGAGCCGTCCCTTCAAATGCGCCACTCGCGCTGTCAGTTGCGACATGCGATCCAGACGTCGCGCGGTTGCCAGAGGATCTCCGCCCTCAGCAGCCAACGCCCCGACCGACGCCTCGTCCGCCAATTCAGCCAGTTCCTGCTCCAGCTCGGCCAGTTCGCGTTTGGCACTGGCGCCCAACGCAATGCGCCGACCGAGCGAGCCTCGCATGGAGCGCACCACATGCAGGTTGTTGGGCGTGCCATCGCTGGAAAAGCCCGCCCGCTGGCTCTTCCAGTCAGGCACCTCGGCCAGGGCCGTCTTGACCAGGTTGGGCAACGCCAAGTCTTCGAAGAAGACCTGCATGAACTCCTCTTTGCTCAGCGTGAAGACAAAGTCGTCTTCGCCTTCACCGCTGTCGCTGGCATCGCCCTGCCCACGCCCCTGCCCCGCACCGCCTTGTGGCTTATCGATGCGATCCCCGCGCACGTATTCCCGATTGCCCGGATGCACCACCTCCCGAAAGCCGCCATCCCCATGCTGAAAAACCGGCTCGGACAGATCCCGTTTCGGGATGCTGATGTCCTCGCCCTTTTCCAGGTCCCGAATGCTGCGCCCATTGATGGCGCGTTGCACCGCCTCGCGCACCTGGGTCTTGTAGCGACGCAAGAAGCGCTCACGATTCCCGACGGACTTGTTCTTGCCCGCCAATCGTCTGTCAATGATGTGTTGCCGCATCATGGCGCCCTTTCTGCGCAGCGTCAGAAAGCCTCAGGAAATCAAGACGATTTGCGCACGCGCAAGTACCACTCGCACAGCAAGCGCACCTGCTTGGCGGTGTAGCCCTTGTCCACCATGCGATTGACAAAATCCTCGTGCTTCTTGGCCTCGTCTGCGCTGGCCTTGGCATTGAAACTGATGACCGGCAACAGCTCTTCGGTGTTGCTGAACATCTTCTTCTCGATCACCGTCCGCAACTTCTCATAGCTGGTCCACAAGGGATTTTTGCCACCGTTGTTGGCCCGCGCACGCAAGACGAAATTGACGATCTCGTTGCGGAAGTCCTTGGGGTTGGCAATGCCGGCGGGCTTTTCGATCTTTTCCAGCTCGGCATTGAGCGCCGCACGATCAAAGTTCTCACCCGTGTCGGTGTCGCGGTATTCCTGATCCTGAATCCAGTAATCGGCATACGTCACGTACCGGTCAAAGATGTTCTGACCGTATTCGGAATAGCTCTCCAAATAGGCAGTCTGAATCTCCTTACCGATGAACTCGGCGTAGCGCGGTGCCAGCATCTCCTTGATGTACGAGATGTACTTCTGCTCCGTTTCGGCAGGAAACTGCTCGCGCTCGATCTGCTGCTCCAGCACGTACATCAGATGGACGGGGTTGGCGGCCACCTCTGCCGGATCAAAGTTGAACACCTTGGAGATGATCTTGAATGCAAAGCGCGTCGAGATGCCGCTCATGCCCTCATCCACCCCGGCATAGTCGCGATACTCCTGAATGGACTTGGCCTTGGGGTCGGTGTCCTTCAGGTTCTCGCCGTCATACACCTGCATCTTGCTGAAGATGCTGGAGTTTTCGGGCTCCTTCAAGCGCGTCAGGATGGCAAACTGGCTCATCATCTTCAGCGTTCCCGGCGCGCAAGGCGCTTGCGCCAGCGAGGACCCGCGAATGAGCTTCTCGTAGATCTTGATCTCTTCACTGACCCGCAGGCAGTACGGCACCTTGACGATGTAAATCCGGTCCAGGAAGGCCTCGTTGTTCTTGTTGTTGCGGAAGGCCTTCCATTCACTCTCGTTGCTGTGCGCCAGCACCACGCCATCAAACGGGATGGCCCCGAAGCCTTCCGTGCCCTTGAAGTTACCTTCTTGCGTGGCCGTCAGCAGCGGGTGCAGCACCTTGATCGGCGCCTTGAACATCTCGACAAACTCCAGCAGGCCCTGGTTGGCCAGACACAGCCCGCCCGAATAGCTGTAGGCATCGGGGTCGTCCTGGGCGTAGGCCTCCAGTTTGCGGATGTCGACCTTGCCCACCAGGCTTGAAATGTCCTGATTGTTTTCATCGCCCGGTTCGGTCTTGGCAATCCCGATTTGCTTGAGCACGCTCGGATAGCGCTTGACCACCCTGAATGAAGCGCCCCGGGTTTCGCGGAGGCTCCAACACTGGAGAATGGAGCCATGAAGAAGTCCCCGAAGTTTTCCCCTGAGGTTCGTGAGCGAGCGGTGCGCATGGTGCAAGAGCACCGGGCTGAGTACCCGTCGCAATGG
>NZ_JBLIZW010000022.1:0-11563 GCF_048860245.1 Aquabacterium sp.
GCAAGACCAACCGTAGCAAACCACCCAAAGGAGCCGCCCAGACAGTAGACTTATCCACATCCGAGCAGTCCATTTCTTCGTCAACCTAGTGGCTCAGTTTTGGACGTGACGCCTGGCTCAGTTTTGCTCGTGATTCAACACAAAGAGGTTGGCTTGAAGCTGCGTGCAGCGTCGATGGTTCAATGATGCGCGTCCGTCCTTTCGCGTTCAGTGGGCTCGTCATGGCGGCACTGTGCCTAAACGGCTGCGGTGGCGGTGCAGGTAGTCCAGGGGATGGTGTGAGTACCAGTCCGTCTAAAGACACCTCGCATGGTGCATTCACGGTAGCGATAGACGGTGGCGCCAACCGAGACGTTGAGCATCTTTATGTAACGGTGAAATCTGTGGCTTTGCATACCAGTGCCAGCCAAGCCTGGAGCAGCACGGACTCGACGTGGAAAGTGATTAACCTCAGTACGCCAGTGATCGTTGACCTGGCGCAGCAGGGCACGATTACAAAGTTGTTCGAGGATAAGGCTGTGGCAGCAGCCACCTACGCGCAGATCAGACTTTTCACATACGGCAGTTTGGATGCGCTGGTCAAAGAGGCTGCAGCGAAGGGTTTGACGTATAACGCGCAGGTGCAATACAAGGACGGCGATGGCGCGTCGCAAATCGCTCCCCTGGAGTCCGCTGATGGCGGCGCTGGTTGGAAGTTGACGCGGTCTTTCGTGGTTCCTGCCAACGATGCTTATTACATGCTGATCCAGGCTGATGTCGATCACAGTTTGGTTCGCGTCGCGACAACTTCTGCGGGACGGTATCGATTCATCTGGAATGCCAAGCTGGATAGCTACGAAATGGCGCTGGGGATCGGCCCGGCTATCCAGGGCAGTGTGACGCTTTGCCCCGACGCTATAAATCCGACCACTTGCGCCAGTGATGTCGTCGTGAGTGCTCAGCGCTACAACCCCGGGTCAGGACGCTATGAAATAGTGCGCCAGACGATGGTCAACAGTTCCGGGGCGTTTGGGATTTATCCATTGCCTGCAGAGACGAGTTTTGATGTGGTGATCACGGGCCGTCGCATGAAGACAATGGTCATTCGTGGGGTGACTGTTCCTGCGTTTGAGCATGTCGCGGTAGAAGCACCCGTCAATCTGGGATCTTTGACGCCTTCAATTACCTCATCGTCACTGCGTTCAGTGCAACTGTCCACGGCCCTGTCTACCAGTGAGCAAAAGCGCGTCTATTGGGGGCAAGCCGTCTCAGGTGGCACAGGCACATATGAAATCATGGGGGTGAATGTGGATCCCGATACGGGTGTTCTCGCACGCCCATTCGTCTTGCCCGATGGTGGCTTGAGAGTGGCGACTTTTTCCGCGTCGGGTAGCACGCTAACGTTCAGCGATGTGGATCCGACGGAGGGGGCGGAGAACTTCACGGCCGTGGTTGTGGGGATGACAAGCGGCAATGTGGCCATCACTACACCCGTGGCGGCCGCTTCGGCAGTGACAACGAATGTGTTTTTGAATGATTTGACACCCTGAAAACACAAAAGCCCTCAAGCTTTCGCTTGAGGACTTGTGTTGGTGCGGCTGGCAGGATTCGAACCCACGACCCCTTGGTTCGTAGCCAAGTACTCTATCCAACTGAGCTACAGCCGCTAAAAAATTTCTCGGTTCACCTTGATCTTGCGATGTTGGTGCGGCTGGCAGGATTCGAACCCACGACCCCTTGGTTCGTAGCCAAGTACTCTATCCAACTGAGCTACAGCCGCCGAGAAGTGAGACTATAGCATGCTTTTGTTGTGCGTGTGAAGAGTTGTTGTGTTTTTTCTAAATCAGTCGCGTTCTGGGACGGCTGAAAGTCGGAAGAAACGCGCGGCTTCTTCGGGGCGATGCTCGCGTTCTGACAACTCACCGAGCTTGGCCCAAGCGGTGCGCCGGCGCGCCAAATCGAGCTGCAGGTCGTTGGCGGCCGACAAGAGCATGCCGCGTGCCTTGCCCCACAGTTGGCGCTCAGCCAGGGCGAGCCCCAGGGTGAGTGCAATGATGGGGTTGCGCAAAGCCAGTGGGGTGGTGGCGTCCAGTCGAGGCAGCCACTCGGCTTCCAGGCCCAACAAGTTTTCGCTGAGTGCACCGGACAATGCTTCAACTGCGTCAGAGGGCAGTTGCCCCAGCTTGTCCCAGAACGGTGCAATCCACTGTCTGGCCTCGATGTGTGCGCCCATCATGCCCATGCGGTGCGCCGCGTACGCCACGATCAGCGGATCCTGCTTGTCCTGTTTGTCCAGCATCTGCCAGAGTTGGCGCAACTGATCTGCGTCTCGGGCTGCCTCTAGCGTCTCTGTTGCCAAGGTGCGGAGCAATCCTTCTGCCGCGGTCGAGGTGAACCCTTGGTGTTTGGCCAGAAGGCGCGCGGTTCGCAAGGCTTCCACAGGCTGTCTCGCCAGTCGAGTCGCTTGCAACTTCAAGCGCAGCGCCTGCGTTCTGCGTGCGACGCCAGGAGGCAGTTCGCTCAAATCACGCAAAGCACGGTTGGCATCGCGATCCTCCAGCGCCCACTCTGCACCCAGCAGGCGGGCGCCTTCTTCTGTCGCCCGTGGCTTGCGTGTCAACTGTGACATGTCCAGCGCGCGCACCAGTTGTTCATCTCGGTGGGCGCGGTCCTGCAGGCGATGCAGGCTGCCGGCAGACAGAAGGTGTGCCAAGGCAGTGAATTCCGCATCCAGTGCCAGATCAGGGGTGTCAGCCTGAATGGAGATGGCCTTTTGGCAGGCTTTGTGTGAACGCGTATAGCGTCCTGCGAGGTAAAGGGCCAGACCCTCTCGCAGTGCAGCCTGCGCCAGACGGTCTCTTTGTGCGGTCCGCCATTTCTTGGCGCGTTCCGGCAAAGCCAGCAGGCTGTCCAAGCCACGGATCAGCGTGTAGATGGCCAGGAAAAAGAGGATCAGGCTGAGCAGAAACAGGTTGAGTGAGATATCTGCTCGCCAACCCAACCAATAGATCATGACCAGACCGTCGTTCGCGCCGAGCGCGGTGGCGCCAACGACAGCAACGACAGCAAGGAGGAGTAACCAGACGATGGAACGCATGAGTGTGGCTGTCCTTTTGTCGGGTCAGCGACCGCCTGACACGGCTGCCAATGCGGCCAATGTGTCGTCGGGGCGTGGCAAGGCAGTTTGCTGGCACTGGGCGATCACATCTTTCACCATGGATTGCAGCAACTGGGTCTTTCTGGACTCGGTGTCGAAATAGCGTGGAATGGCTTGCGAGACTTGCTGGAGATCAGCGGTCGCCAGTGCGGTTTGGCGACTCAGGATGGCCAGCCGGGCATTCAACAGGCGCAGTTTGATGTTTTCACGCAAGAAAAAGCCTTGCTCTGGCGACACCAGCATGCCTTCAGGTTGGTTGATCCGCGTCAGGCGGATCAGTGTGCGGGTTTCATGCCAAACCGTATTGGCTGCACTTTTGGTCCAGTTCAACATGCCTTGTAGCCAGGATGGCTCGGCGTCTGATGCCTCGGTGGTTGGCGAGGCGGCAGCCGGCTGACTGGCTGCGGTGGATTTGATTTTTGCTGCGGGCGTGGCCGCTTTGCCCGACGGTGCCGCGGCAACCACCGCAGAGGGTTGATTGAGCAGGGGGACCTCGTCAATCAGTCGAGCAGCCTCATCCAGATGGATGCTCAGTGCACTAAGGTCCGCGATGCGTGTGGCCTTCACGCGGTCCAGATCTTTGGCCACTGCTCGCCGGACGTTGTCGAGACGGGGTTGGTTGGCGCGACTGAGTCGCGTGTCAGCAGACTGCAGCGCGGTGACCAGCGGTTCAGCGCTGCCTGTCAGGGTGGCTTGTTGGGTGGCCACGCGCAGGCTGGCGTCAATGTCAGCCAGAAGGTTTTCATCCCGAGATTGGCTGAGGGTGCGGATCAGGTCCTCCACCTGCGTGCGTTGCAGCGCCACCTCCGCGAGGCGGGTTTCGAGCAAAGCGGTGCGCGCGGCCGACTCGCGAGACAGTTCTTGCGCCTGTTTCGCCAGCACGTTCGCCTCGGCGGCACGTGTTTGCGTGTCCTGCTGACGGCGCACCAACTCTTGTTCGAGTCCTTGGACGCGCTTTTGTGCTTGCCAAGCGACCCACGCACTGCCTGCCGTGGCGAGGCACAGGGCTGCAGCAGCCCAGCGTACCCAGTTGGCGGTATGGGGTTGAACCGTCACGCTCGACACAGCGACTGGCGCAGATGTTGGCGTGGCTTCGGGGGAGGGGGTGTTTGCGTCGCTCACAATGAATTCATTGTATAGACGTGCCGCTTTGATGCCATCTCAGGGAGACGTGGCTGCACTGTGTTGGCGTAGTGCCTGAACCACGGCATCAAGGGTGGGTCTGCATTGGATGATGTGGTCGATGCCCAATTTCCGGGCACTTTCCGCGATTCTCGGGTGCGTGCACAACGCGCTGGCGTTGCGCCAAAGCGAGTCGGTAGCTTCCGCGATGGCTGGCAGGTGCGTGTGCGTGAGGTGATCAATCGCTTGTGAACTGCTAAAGAGCCACAGATGTTGATCCGGCGACTGAATGGCTGCTTGTGCCAGTGCGGACTCACGGGAGGTCCAGGTGCCGGCGCCTCGCGTGTAAGTCAGGAGTGGCAAGACGTGGGCGCCGCACTGGGTGAGCTGATCGGCGAGCCAGTTTCGGCCTTGTGCTTCTCGGGCATCGCCACCGCTGATGATGCGGACGGACTGCTGTGACCACGGTAATGGACGCAGCAACGGCCACAGTGACTCGGAGTCAAACTGTTCGGCGTTCACGTCCGGGCAAACAATGGTCTCGCGTGCCAAACCGCATGTGGCACCCAGTTCCGATAGGACGCGTGCCGTTCCGGGGCCAGGGCAGGCCGCGAGGGTGGTTGCGGGCCAGAGGCAGTCTGCCGGGCGCAGACGGAAAAACCACTCGGCCGCCGCAGGGCTGACGAACATCAGCAGCCGATGGGTGTGCAGTTGCCGCCAAGTTTCCACCACGGGCGCGGGATCAGTCGGGCCCGAAATTGCCATCAGCGGCAGGGCTTGCGCGTCAAAGCCTTTCGCCTGAAGGTTTGCGACCCACGCCGACGCTTGTGGCTCGGGACGGGTCACCAGCAGGCGCATGTCCATGACCTGCTTCAAAGTGTCAGTGCTGCCAGCCATTCTGGGCCAGCCTGCTCTTTCAGCGCGGCGGCCACGCGGCGACCCATCGCGTCCGCATCAGCGTCGGACTGAGGGCAACTGCTCACTTCTGCGCAAATGATTTGGGCGTGCTCAGGGTGTCCGAGCAGTGCGCGAAGATGCAGCGTGTCGCCGTGCCATTCCGCAAAGGCGGCCAGCGGCATGGAGCAACTGCCCCCCATGGCCCGCGATACGCCGCGCTCTGCCAGCGTGGCCAGCCATGTTGGTTGATGCGTGAGCAACTGCAGGGCGTTCATAAGCTCCGGGTGGTTGCTGCGGATCTCGATGCCCAGTGCGCCTTGTCCGGCTGCAGGCAGCATGACATCGGTGTCAATCACTTGTTTGATGCGTGCGGCCAAGCCCAGGCGCTTCAGCCCCGCTGCGGCGAGGATGATGGCGTCGTATTGCCCGTCATCAAGTTTGCGCAGGCGGGTGTCCAGGTTGCCGCGCAACGCTTCGATTTTCAGGTCTGGCCGCTGCGCCCGAAGCTGCACCAGTCGACGCAGGCTGGATGTGCCAACGATGGCGCCCTGGGGCAACTCCTCAAACGTGTTGAAGCGGTTGGACACGAAAGCGTCGCGAGGATCTTCGCGCTCCATGATGGCTGCCAGGACAAAGCCCTCGGGCAACTCCATGGGGACATCTTTCAAGGAGTGAACGGCCAGATCAGCCCGGCCTTCTTCCAGAGCGACTTCGAGTTCTTTGACAAACAAACCCTTGCCGCCGACCTTGGACAATGCCCGATCCAGAATCTGGTCGCCTTTGGTGGTCATGCCCAAGAGGTTCACGGTGCGTCCAAAGCGACGTTGCAGGATGTCGCGGACGTGCTCGGCCTGCCACAGGGCCAGGCGGCTTTCGCGGGTGGCAATCACCCAAGGAGTAGATGTAGACACGGTCATGAGCCCGATGCTATCAGCCGATCGGGCTCATGAATGCGATCAAGGTCAATCCTTGCGCGGAGCAAGGGCCAGATGACGCTTTTGTGTTTGATTGATGTACTGCTGGAGGCTCCGGTCGCCGGGGTCCAGGTCGTGGATCTCGCAACCCAGTCGGAAACCTTTGATTTCTGGCAACGGAGTGGCGTGATGGATCACGAGGCTGACATCCAGCCAGGTTTCCTCGTCCAGTCGCAACTGGCAGTTGGGAACCTTCGTGCCGGAGGCGATGGCAGGGACGTTGTCGGGCAGCAGCAGCGCGACACCACTCAGACTGACATCCAGAACGCGCAAGGCAACCATGTCGTCTGGGCTGGCTGGATGTTGGAAGCTGGCGACAGGACCGGTGCTGATGAATGGCTTGACCCGAAACGCCGAACGTCTCTGAAAACGATACAACTCGCGCGGATAGCGGGCATTGATGATTTCGTGTTGTCCGCCATGGACTTGAATGAGTCCATCAACTTCGAACTGCACCTTGATGCTGTCAAGATACGCCACAGCCTGCACCTCTCCTGAGGCGAGGAGGGCGCGGAGTCCGGTGTTGCGGCTGTCGCCACTGAAGCTGATGGTGCCGCGAGGTTCGTCGACGCTCCACAGCAGGGTGGTGTAACTGTGTCCTTCTGGGCCGCTGAGCGTGATCAGCGTGTTGCTGCTTTGCATCTGGCGCAAAAGGCCATTCACCTCCACGGAGGAGGTGAGGCGGAAATCATCCAGCGCTGCGTCGGCAGCGCGAGAGGTCAAGGCATTGCTCATGGAAACACGAAGATCAGTGCATCTTGTGCGGCTCTGTAGGGGCGCCCATCATACGACCAAGGTCGTTGATCCATGGCTCGGCCAAGTTGCGAATCTCGGCATCGTTCACGAGAATTCTTTGCATGATCCTCGTCTTGAGTGCCATTTCGTCCTGCCCAAGGACGCGAGACTCGGACGCATGCTTGAGTTGGGCGATCAACACGGCGCAGGCGCCTTCGAGTTTGACCACCGTATCCCAGTCGCCGTTGCGGGCGGCGTTGAGCATGTCGTGGCTCGCGTGCTCGATGGCTTCGTAGTAACTCAGAAGGTTACTGGTCAACACATCGTCTTCTGCGGCGGAGATGAGTTCGGGGGCGTTCATGCTCGGATCTCCATGGCTGCGCGAGGGGCGTCGTTGTGGCCGGGGGCGACAGCATCCCAGGCTTCACGAATCGGAGAGAGCAGTCGGACGCATTCATCGAGTGCATCGACGTCGTTACGGAGATTGGCTTGCGTCAAACGACGTGTCACGTACTCGTACAGGTCGTTCAATTGTTGAGCCAGTTCACCGCCTTGCTTCAGATCGAGGCTGGCTTTCAGCCCTTCATCGACGATGCGGACGCATTTGGTGATGGCAGCGCATTTCTCGCCGATGTTGCCGTTTTGCATGGCAACACGAGCCTGCCCAATGCTTTGGAAGTACCCGTTGAAGAGCATGCTGATCAGTTGGTGATCAGACGCGCCGTTGACCCCGGTTTGGACGTCAATCTGGCGGTATGCGTTGCTCACATTGCGCGAACTGAACATGCTGACTGATGAACCTGTGGCGGTGGCGTACATCTTGAGACTCTTGCGGTTGGTGCTGATAACAGCGTTGATTTGTTATCGGCATCAACGTGTGCAGCTTGAACGCAAAGGGTGCTCAGGAACCGTTGAATTGGCAGGGAATCAGGGGTTGTTTTCGGGGATCGAGGCCTCTGTGTAGCGCTCGATCAAGCGCTGCTTGGCCAAGGGGCTCGTTCCTTGATCCTGACTGGCAGGGGTGGCCTGAGACGGCTTCGTCACAGTGTTCTGTGCGGACGTCTGAATGGAGTTGTTGCTCACCATTTGCGCCATCGCTTGCAGATTCACACCTTCGGATGGCAGTTTTGCCAGCGCGGTATCCAGCTTGCGTTCATCCAGTTGCAATGCGCCTTGATCATCCATGCGGATGCCCAGTTGCGCGAATTGTTGCTTCAACTCGGGATGCTCGGAAGACTGCCAGATGCTGGCCAGGTTCGTCTGTACCGCTTGCGCATCATCGCGAACCGGTGAATCGCCGCGTGGCCGCTCTTCCAGTTGCTGCTGAAGTTCATTGAAAGACGACACGAAGTCGCGAGCCAGGCTCTTGAGGCTGGCGCGGTCGGTGTCGACCTTGATGTCGACAGGTTTGTCGCTGACGGCCTTCAAGGTCAGGTCCACCCCAGCAACGGCATCCTGGACCAGATTGGACGATGACGTCATGGCTTGTCCATCAATGCTGAGTTCGGCATCCTGTGCAGCTTGCGCGAGTTTCATGCCCTCCGCGCTCGCGACCGGATTGAAGCCCAGCGACTGAAGGGCTGCGGCCTGTGTGGGCTCAGCGGATGCGGCGGTGTCCACGGAAACCTTGAAGCCGTGTTGAGCGCCAGATCCTGACGAACGGAGTAGCAGGTAGGTGCCTGTGGCATCGCTGATCACATTGGCAACGACACCCACGCCTGCGGCGTTGATGCGATCGCGCAGCTTTTCAACGCTGACGTCCCCAGGCCCGGCTGTGACACTGGCCTTGGGCCAGTTGGGGTTGGGCGTGAAGCTGCTGAGGCTTGAATTCCACTCACCCAGCGACAAGTTGATATTGCCAATGCCAACGGTGGTAGAGAACGGGGCGAACATGGTGGCAGTGGTGACCTGGGGCGATGCCAACTGATCAACCTGAACCGAGAACTTGACGGATGGCGCGTCGACCTTGCTGGTTGCGCTGACGACATCTGGCTGGCTGCTGAATGCGGCTTTGCTCTGCCAGGTGGCAGGTTGCGCCATGCGCATGCTGCTGTCCACCACAGCCGCCAAAGCGTTCTGAAGCATGCCGTCTGATGAAATGCGCGCTTCCGTGTCAACGGAGGTCACCGCATCCGAAATTTCGGATTTCGGACGAGACGCCTGCGCGACAGCACCGACCATCAGACCGGGGTCGATGCCATCTACTGTTGCTGAAGGTGTGACCGAAGCCATGATGCAGCCCTGTTAACCGCGGTGGTGCTTTTCATAAATCGAAATAAGCATGGATTTGCTGCTCATTTCGATGGATTTAAGCTCTCTATCGGCAGGCGTTGCGAAAACTTAAGGTTTTCAGGCTTGATCAACTGCTGCTTTTGTTCGCTGCGTTCAGCGAATTGATCATCTGCGTCACGTAGTTGCTGGTGCTGCTGATCTGGGACATCTTGGTGTCCAGTGCCGAGTACTGTGCGCGCAAGCGCTTTTCGTACAGCGTGGCGCGTGCATCCAGTTCGTCTTGCCGCTTGCTGTTGTTCTTGACCAGTGTGTTCAAACCGGTCGTGCGACTGGTCAGCGGTCCTTCCGTACCCAGAAGTTCATCTGCGAGCGACCGAAAGCGGGTCGCGAAGCCGTCTGCGCCACTGCCTGTGGTGTCCGCTGCAGAGAAAGCCTTTTTCACTTCTGCCAGATTGCTCAGTGCGCTCGTCAGTTTGGTGCTGTTGACGGTCAGTGCGCCGCCGCTTTGAACCTGAAGCCCCAGACTCGACAGTGATGTGAACACGCTGGAAGCGGAGCTGTTGGCGCCCAGCAATGTCCGAAGCCGGTTGCCCATCCCGACGGCGGTCGAGTCACCTTGAAGTGTTGCGGCCGTCTTGGTGCTGTCGTCGTACTTCGTGTTGGATTTGATGGTGCTGTAAAGCGAGCTGTAGGCCGTGGCAAAGGCCTGAATGGCTGCCGTGATGGTGGTGTTGTCTTGATCGACATTGACGCTCACAGCTGTGCCGCTGACCTTGCTGACCTTGATGTCGATGCCAGTTAGTGCACCAGAGATGGTGTTGGTCTCGGAGTTGACGGCAACGCCATTGATGGTGGCCGATGCGTTGGTGGCTGCTTGCGTGCGCGTGGTGCCCGTGGTGCTGTGTTCTGGGTCAAATGCGAGTGCGGCGACACCGGATGTGCTGCTGGCATCGGCTTGAACTCTGAAGCCGTTGGAGGCGCCTGTGGCCGTCGAGTTCATCACCAGCTTGGCGGCACCTGTGCTGGCATCCTTGACAATCGATGCCTTGACCGCTGCACCACTGCTGTTGATCTTGTCGCGGATGCCCTCAAGCGTATCGGTGTCAGCAATCACGATGCTGACCGAAGAGGTGCCGGATTTCCGCGTAAATGTGTTGTCGGCCGCCCATGACCCAATGTCGATGGTCAACGTGCCAGAGCCAACGGTTGAGGTCGACGAGGCCACGGAGGCGTTGGTGACCGTGGTTTGCGCTGCGGCGAGGCTGCTGACTACAACCGAATAGTTGCCAGTTGCTGCGCCGCTGGAGGTCGTGACTTTGGCAACCGTTTCGTCGGACGATGTCGCGGCGGTGCTTGCCCAGAGGTCGGGAGACGTCAGTTTGGCTGCGGCATCTCTCAGCGTGGAAACCTCAGACTGAATTTTTCCGAAAGCCGAAATCTTGCTTTGGATGGTGCTGGCTTCGGTCTGCAGCTTGGTGATCGGTTGGCGCTCCAGGGCAACCAGCTTCGTCACGATGCTTTCTGCATCCAGGCCGCTGCCCAGTCCGAGAGACGTCAGTGTGGCGGAAGTGGTGCTGGTCATGATGCGCTCCAGATTCGGCTAAGGGCCGAGCAGATGTGCAAATGGTTGATTCTGCCAATCGCAGACATCAGCCATTTCGTCGCCGCGACCCGAAACTTAATGGTAGCCGGCTTGGCGAAGATGTAAAGATCCGAAATCAGCCGCCCAGAAGCTTGAGCACTTGTTGTGGCAACTGGTTGGCCTGGGCCACCATGGCGTTGCCAGCTTGCTGCAGGATCTGTGCTCGTGACAGGTTCGCTGTTTCTGCTGCGAAGTCTGCATCCATGATGCGGCTGCGTGCGGCAGTCTGATTTTCTGCGGCCACTTGCAGGTTGGAGATGATGGCGTCAAAGCGAGACTGCGTTGCGCCGAACGTCGCCCGGGTGTCATTGACGAAGTCGAGCGCTTTGTCGATGCCGTCAATGACCGTTGCGAGTGAGCCGACGGTCGCGGTGCTGTCGATCACGTTGCGGCCGGAGCCCGTGTTATCGGTACCTGCCACGGAGGAAATCAGTGCCGCTGCGCCCATGTTGGTGGTCGCCACATCAATGGTGTCGTCCCCGGATGTGTTGGCGCCAATCTGGAAGGTCAGGGTGCCGGCATCGCTGCCGATGATGTGCTTGCCGTTGAAGGTGGTGCCACCGATCACGCGCTGAATTTCCTTGGCCAGTTCGCCGAACTCTTTGTCCAGAGAATCCATGTCGCTGGAGGAGTTACTGGCGTTGCGGGCCTGAACAGCCAGTTCACGCATGCGTTGCAGCGAGTCACCAATCTTGCTCAGTGCGCCTTCTGCCACCTGAGCCAGCGAGATGCCATCGTTGGCATTGCGTGCAGCCACATTCATGCCACGGACCTGAGCGTTCATGCGCTCGGCGATAGCCAGGCCGGCAGCATCATCCTTGGCCG
>NZ_JBLIZW010000023.1:0-11196 GCF_048860245.1 Aquabacterium sp.
GCTGCTCGATGAAATCGAGAAGGCGCACCCGGATGTGTTCAACATCCTGCTGCAGGTGATGGACCACGGCACGCTGACAGATAACAACGGTCGCAAGGCGGACTTCCGCAATGTGTTGATCATCATGACCACGAACGCGGGCGCTGAAACGCTGCAGAAGTCAACCATCGGCTTCACCACACAGCGGGAGCAGGGCGATGAAATGGCCGACATCAAGCGCCAGTTCACGCCTGAGTTCCGCAACCGCCTGGATGCGATCGTGGGCTTCAAGCCTCTGGATGAGGAAGTCATCCTGCGTGTGGTGGACAAGTTCCTGCTGCAACTCGAAAGCCAGTTGGCCGAGAAGAAGGTGGAAGTCACGTTCACCGACACCCTGCGCCGTTATCTGGCCAAGCGTGGGTTCGATCCACTCATGGGT
The DNA here is from genome assembly GCF_048860245.1 of Aquabacterium sp. Lineage (GTDB taxonomy): Bacteria > Pseudomonadota > Gammaproteobacteria > Burkholderiales > Burkholderiaceae_C > Aquabacterium. The sequence continues at coordinate 419 of NZ_JBLIZW010000023.1, forward strand.
GCTCGCCCGATGCAGCGTCTCATTCAGGACACCATCCGTCGCGCCTTGGCCGACGAGTTGCTGTTCGGTCGATTGGTCGATGGTGGTCGCCTGACGGTGGATGTGGACGAGAAGGCGGGCGACGCCGCCGAGGTCAAGCTCGACATTCAACCGTTGAAGAAGTCGGACAAGGCCAAGCCGGAAGCGGCTACGGCAGTGTGATGCAAATAAAAAGGGCCGGATCTTCCGGCCCTTTGTTTTTGCTCGCACACATTGGTGAGAGACGCTATCGCCAGCTCACGCGCACAAAGCCCTCAGCGGTCCAGCGCAGCACTTCCGCGCGGGGATGTGCGTGGTCCAAGTCCCAGTCTGACAGCACGTGACGGACGCCGTTGGCGACTTGCTTCCTGCCAAAAGACTGCGTCTGAGGATGGTGGGTATGTCCGTGGATCAGCGTGGGGGCGTGCGCAGCGGCCATCCGCTGACCGGCGCTGGTTTCGTCCACATCGGCCCATTGCTCGGGCGCTTGCGTCTTCTGATGCATCTGGCTGGCATTGCGCATTTGTTGGGCTTGGGCCAGGCGTGCGGTCAACGGTGCGGCCAGAAAAGCCTGCTGCCACGCGGGCTGGCGGACCTGAGCGCGGAAGCGGAGGTACGCCTCATCGGCTAGGCACAGTTCATCCCCGTGCATCAACAAGGCGCGCTGGCCAAAGGCGCACAGCACGGTGGGGTCGGGCAAGTGTTCCGCGCCACAAGCGGCCACCATGTCGGGGCCCAGCAGGAAATCTCGGTTCCCCACCATCATGAACAAGCGAGTGCGCTGGCTCGCCTTGGCGAACATGTCTGCGCATCGTTGCTCGTACGGCTGCGTTCGCATGTCGTCACCGACCCAGGCTTCAAAAATGTCCCCCAACAGGAACACGGCATCGGCAGGGGTGGTGTCGAGGTAGTGAGCCAAGGCCGCAGTGGTCTTGGGCAGGTCCTCGTGCAGGTGCAGGTCGGAGATGAAATCAATGCACCGCCACGAGGGCGGTGCAATCAGTGTTTCCGACGTGGGGAAGGGAGGCTTCCCCATCGCATCAGACTTCAACAGCCTGGGTGATCACGATGTCTTCCAGCGGCACGTCGTCATGGAAGCCCTTGCGACCGGTGCGAACCTTCTCGATGGCGTCAATGACTTCGGTGCCGGCAACCACCTTGCCGAACACGGCATAGCCCCAACCCTGCATGGACTCGGACTTGAAGTTCAGGAAGTCGTTGTTGGTGCTGTTGATGAAGAACTGGGCGCTGGCCGAGTGCGGGGCGCTGGTACGGGCCATGGCGATGGTGTACTTGTCGTTCTTCAGCCCATTGTTGGCTTCGTTCTGGATCTCGGCCTTGGTGGCCTTTTGCTTCATGCCGACTTCAAAGCCGCCGCCTTGAATCATGAAACCCTTGATCACTCGGTGAAAAATCGTGCCGTTGTAGTGGCCGGCATTCACGTACTCCAGGAAGTTGGCCACGGTGATGGGGGCCTTGGTGTCGTCCAGTTCCAGGCGGATGACGCCAGCGGTGGTTTGCAGTTCAACGGTTTTGGTCATGTTTACTTCTCGATGGAGGCTTGTTTGATGATGACGGGCTGAGCGGGAACGTCGCCGTACATGCCGCGTTGCGTGGTCTCAACCTTGCGAATCTTGTCGACCACGTCCATGCCCTGCACGACTTTGCCAAACACGGCATAGCCATTGCCATCTGGGGAGCGGGCAGCGTCAAGGAACAGATTGTCCTTCACGTTGATGAAGAACTGCGAGGTGGCCGAATCAGGTACGTTGGTTCGCGCCATGGCGATGGTGCCACGAACGTTGCTCAGGCCGTTGCGGCTTTCCAGAGGGATGGGCGCGCGTGTGGGCTTTTCGCGCAGATCGGGCGTCATGCCGCCGCCTTGGATCATGAAGCTTTCGATGACGCGGTGGAACACGGTGCCGTTGTAGTGGCCCGCCTTCACGTACTGCACAAAGTTATCGACGGTTTTGGGGGCCTTGGCCGCATCCAGTTGCACCACGATATCGCCCATGCTGGTGCTCAAGCGGATGTTTTGTGCCTGTGCCGCCAAGGTGGTGAGGCCGATCACGCCGGCCAGAATCAGTTTACGGATCATCCGATCACTCCTTCATAGAAGATTTTCCAGAGGCCACCCTCTTTGCCCCAATACTGACGCTTGAGGGCACCTGTGCGTTGACCGTCAGAGACTTCGCCAAAGGTGACGACCAGAACGTCACTCTTGTCTCGCCAACCCAGGATGGCGAGATCTTTCAACTGGAGCGAGTGTCCCCGCAGTTGATTGATATCACGCTGCAGCAACTGGCGCCATTGATTCACGTCCTTGCCACTGCTCACGAACTGCGGCGAGTAAAAGGACATCAGCCTCGTGACGTCGCCGCTAGCTCGGGCGACGCGCCAGCCCTCAATCAGGTTTTGCAGGTTGCGACGCTCGGGTTCGGCCTTGGATGGGGGGATCCATTGCAGAGATTTGGCGATCACCACGGGCGTGGTGCGGGGCTGTACCCGGTTCAGGATGGTTTGCAGCTCTGGGTTGGCCAAGGCGACGCAGCCGTCGGTGCTGTTGGGGCTGCGTGCGTAGCTGTCGCTGGGCACGCCATGCAACCAGATGCCGCGGCCGGTTCGCCCCAATCGGCGGTCGTACTCATTGGGGTAGTTCAAGGGTAGGGCGCCTGCGCCATAGAAGTCGGTCAGCTGGCTGGCATCGAGACGGCTGGTGATGTAGTAAACACCAAGTGGCGTGCGCTGGTCACCTTCGAAGCTCTTGTCTGATCCCAAACGACCGATGGAGGCGTAATGGTCAGCGACCAATTGAAGGCCATTGGGGCCGTTCTCGAACAAATAAAGCCGAGACCGGCTGGCATCCACAGCAATGGCATGCTTGGTCGTAGGCGGTACGGCGATGAACTGTGCGGGCAGGGCGCCGGCAGGTGGCTTTTCTGTCAACGCTGAGAGGCGTCGCCGAGCCTCTTCACGCAGCTGCTCCAGTCGAGCCTGAGACGTTGCTGCCATGCTGGCGGGGGCGTTGCCCATGGTGGGCAAAACCTTGGTGCGCGACAGCAAAAGGTCGCCGTAGACCAATTGAGCCAACTGGAAGTTGGGCACGTCGCGAACAAGCTGCTCTGCCTTTTGCAGTGCATTGCCACCTTTGCCGTCACCAATCAGTCGGTAGACCTCCAGCAGTCGAGCTTCGGCAGAAAACGATTGCTGCGGGATGCGCGGCTCATTGTTCTCTGCTGGCTTCTGTTGCAGCCGTGGCGCTTCCTGCTTGGTTGCCTGGGGCTTGTCCTTGTGAGGGCGAGCGCAGGCGTTGTCCGACAATGGGGCGAAAAGGCAGAAAGCGAAAATGGCTCCCAGAGCCATTCCGCTGACCAGTTTCAGTTCGGGTAGCCAACGGCGCACGACGCGGAGCTCCCGGCGCGTCAACGAACCAATCACGATCCCGCGCTTTCCTTCACGATGACCCAGCCACCACCAGAGCGAACGAGGTCAAGACGCTTGCTGCTGCTGACGTTCAGGTTGTCAGCTTTGTATTCTTGACGGAAGCGGGCCACGGCCTTGCTGCCGTTGACGTCGACCTGCAGTCCACTGATCTTCACAGAAATGTTGCGCTTGCCGTTGATGCGATCACGGCGCTCGGTTTCCCACGCCTTGCGGGTTTTGCCGCCATCGAAGTCGCGGCTGTAAGACGCGAAGTAGCCCTTGAGGTCCTTCTTGCTCCAGGCTGCGGCCCAGTCACGCACGGCGTTTTCAACGTCACGCTCTGATTTCGCTCCGGTGTCCTTGCGAGCTTCTGCGCGTGGCTCGGGCGCTGCCGTTGCAACAGGCTTGGGAGCTGGGGGCGCAGTGGTCACCGGTGCCTTTGCAACCTGTGTCGGTGCAGGCTGTACAGAGGCCGGTGCTGGTGCGGGCGTTGGCTTGGCTGCCGGGGTGGCCACAGGTGCAGGCACAGGCGCTTGAACAGGCTGCGCGGCGGCAAGGATCGAGTTACGTTCTTTGGGGAACAGGTCTCGGATCATGGCCAGCTTGGGGGCGACCGCCGAGCGGGTGTCGATTTGCAGTGCCTTGGAGTAGGCCTGGCTGGCCAACTTGGCGTAAACATCTCCCAAATTCTCGTAAGCCGTCGCATAGCTTGGATTGGTCCGAATGGCCATTTCCAGCGCATTGCGAGCCTTGTCATATTGGCCTTGCTGCGCGTAAAGCACGGCCAGGTTGTTGAACGGCTCAGGCAGCTCTGGGAAATCTTCTGTCAGCTTGGTGAAAGCCGTGATGGCTTCGGGTGTGCGACCGGCTTGCGACAGGCTGATGCCGCGCAAGAAACGCATCATGGGGTCACGCGGCTTGTTGGACAGGAATTGGTCCGCACGTTGCAATGCCTCGATGTTTTTGCCGGCTGCCAGCAATTTCTGAACATCACCGACATCATCGGCAAGTGCGCTGAACATGGTCAGCGAGAGGGCTGCGGCGGTCAGGCACTTGGCGGCCAGGGCGGTCAGGCGGAGTCCGTTGGAAGGCACGGCGTCGAAGAAAGGCATGAGCAATCGTGGTTGTCGGACGCGCACGGGGCGCAGAAAGCCGCAGGCGCCAAGACGGATGCATTTCGCGCCATCTTCAGCCCGCAATCAAACGGTAAGAATAACAGTCCTGACTTGTCCGCCGGGGCTTGTCACCCCCTGATCGCAGGTGGACCGCTATACTCGCCGGATTGTATCTGAGCGGGGCGGGCGCTTAACGGCCAGCATCCTGTCCGTGTGTCGTGCATGTGGCACACCCCGACTTCGCCGAAGATCCCCGATATTTCTCATGAGTTTGCGTCTTTTCAATAGTCTGTCGCGTCAGATCGAGGTGTTTCAGCCCCTGACCCCAGGTCAGGTTCGCATGTATGTGTGCGGGATGACCATCTATGATTACTGCCACGTTGGGCACGCCCGCATGATGATGGCGTTCGACGTCGTGCAGCGTTGGCTCAAGGCGTCAGGCTACGACGTGACCTATGTGCGCAACATCACTGACATTGATGACAAGATCATCCGTCGTGCCGTGGAGCGCGGCATCACGATTCGTCAGTTGACCGATGAGATGACGCAGGCGATGCACGATGACATCGCTGCTTTGGGTATCGAGCCACCGACGCATGAGCCGCGGGCGACAGAATACGTCGGACAGATGCTGGACCTGATCGGCAAGCTGGAGGCCAATGGACTGGCCTACCGCGCCTGCAATGGTGATGTGAACTATGCCGTGCGCAAGTTCCCCGGTTACGGCAAGCTTTCGGGCAAGAGCTTGGATCAGTTGCGTGCAGGCGAGCGCGTTGCTGTGGATGATGGCAAGCAAGATCCACTGGACTTCGTCTTGTGGAAGTCGGCAAAGCCTGAAGAGCCCGCTGATGCCAAATATGAGTCGCCTTATGGCGCGGGGCGCCCTGGTTGGCACATCGAGTGTTCGGCCATGAGCTGCTCCTTGCTGGGTGAGCACTTTGATATCCACGGTGGTGGGTTGGACCTGCAGTTTCCTCATCACGAGAATGAGATCGCGCAGAGTGAAGGTGCGTCCGGAAAACCGTTTGTCAATTACTGGCTGCACAACGGCTTTGTGAACGTTGACAACGTGAAGATGTCGAAGTCGCTGGGCAACTTCTTCACCATCCGTGATGTGTTGAAGCACTTTGACGGAGAAACCCTGCGTTTCTTCATGCTGCGAACCCAATACCGCAGTCCCTTCAATTTCAGCGATGCGGGCCTGGAAGACGCGCGCAGTGGCTTGCGTCGTCTGTACACCACCCTGGACACGGTGGCTGCCGCAGACGCGTTTGCCATTGATTGGACTCACCCTCAGGCGGCACGTTTCAGGGCGGCAATGGATGAAGACCTCAACACGCCTATCGCGATCGCCGTGCTGTTTGACTTGGCGGCCGAAGTGAACCGCTCCGGGTCGAAAGAGACTGCGTCGTTGCTGAAGGCGCTGGCGGGCTTGTTGGGTTTGTTGCAGCAGGAGCCCAAAGCGTATCTCCAAGGTGGCGCCGGCGCGGATGCCGACGTGTCGGCCATTGAAGCATTGATCGCTGCACGCGCTGAAGCGAAGAAGGCCAAGAATTTTGCGGAGTCGGATCGCATTCGCGACGAATTGGCAGCCCAAGGCATCGTTCTCAAAGACGGTCCGCAAGGGACGACGTGGGTGAAGGCCTGATGACTGCTGCTGCGACACCTGTTCCCGACGTTGCCGCCGAAGCCGTGCTGGATGCGCAGCTGGTCACGCCGCCTTATTGGGATGAGGCGTGCAAGCACCTGTCCAAGCGTGACCGTGTGATGCGCAAGCTGATTGCGGATCACGGCCATGCGCGTTTATACAGCCGTGGTGATGCCTTCACGACACTGGCGCGGTCCATCGTGGGGCAGCAGATTTCCGTGAAAGCAGCTCAATCGGTTTGGGAGCGTTTCTTGACCCTTTTGGGGCGAGATGTCAGTGCGTCACGCGCGCCGATTCCTGTGGCTGATGTGTTGCGCCAGGCGCCCGATGCCTTGCGCCAAGCTGGCCTGTCTGCGCGCAAGGTCGAGTCCTTGCGCGACTTGGCCAGCCACTTTGATGAGGGGCGTGTGCATCTTGAGCAGTGGCAGCAGATGGACGATGAGGCCATCATTGATGAGCTGACCGACATCCGAGGGATTGGCCGGTGGACGGCCGAAATGTTCTTGATTTTTTACCTGATGCGCCCCAATGTGTTGCCCCTCGATGATTTGGGGTTGATCAAGGGGATCAGCCAGAGTTATTTCAGTGGTGAGCCAGTGTCCCGAGCCGAAGCGCGGGATGTGGCCGAAGCCTGGGCGCCCTACCGTACAGTGGGGACCTGGTATCTGTGGCGCAGCCTCGACCCGCTGCCCGTGGAGTATTGACGCCAACCCGGCGTGATGAAGGAATTTGCCATGAGCAAACGACACTTCCTCGAGTTCGAGCAACCGATTGCCGAGCTGGAATCCAAGATTGAAGAGCTGCGTTACGTGCAGAGTGAGTCAGCGGTGGACATCTCTGAGGAGATTGACCGTCTGAGCAAAAAGAGCATGCAGCTCACCAAGGACATCTACTCGACACTGTCGCCTTGGCAGGTCACCCAGATTGCCCGTCACCCTCAGCGTCCTTACACGCTGGATTACGTGAACGAGTTGTTTACCGACTTCCAGGAAATGCATGGTGATCGCCACTTTGCAGATGATCTGTCGATCGTTGGGGGGCTGGCGCGTTTCAATGGACAGCCTTGCATGGTGCTGGGGCATCAAAAGGGCCGGGACACGAAAGAGCGCGCGGCGCGTAACTTCGGCATGTCTCGCCCAGAGGGTTACCGCAAAGCACTGCGCCTGATGCAGACGGCGGAAAAGTTTGGTTTGCCTGTGTTCACCTTTGTGGACACGCCGGGTGCCTATCCGGGCATTGGCGCGGAGGAACGCAATCAGTCCGAAGCCATTGGGCGCAATATCTTCGAGATGGCCCGCCTGGAAGTGCCCATCATCACCACCATCATTGGCGAAGGTGGTTCGGGCGGCGCTTTGGCAATCAGTGTGGCCGATCAGGTCTTGATGCTGCAGTACTCGGTGTACTCCGTCATTTCGCCAGAGGGCTGCGCGTCGATCTTGTGGAAGACGTCTGACAAGGCGTCGGATGCGGCAGAGGCGCTGGGCATCACCGCTCACCGCCTCAAGGCATTGGGCTTGATTGACAAGATCGTCAGTGAGCCCGTGGGCGGTGCGCACCGTGATCACAAGCAAATTTGCGCCAACTTGAAGCGTGCGCTGAATGATGCGTTCCGCCAGGTCAGCGACTTGAAGGTCAAGGACTTGCTGCAACAGCGTTATGACCGCCTGCAAAGCTACGGCCGGTTCACCGACACCAAAGAGCATTGATCTCTGTGGCCTCAGGCCTGTCGCCTGATCCTGTGAGTCAGCGGGTCATCGCTGTGGCGTACAGCGGTGGACGCGACTCCACGGCGTTGTTGCATGCCTGTGCCGTGGCGGCCAGAAATGAGTCCGCCCTTCGGGTGGTGGCTTTGCATGTTCATCATGGACTGAGTGCACAGGCTGATGCTTGGCAGGCGCACGCTCAAACGACTTGCGATGAATGGGCGCGAGCCGGCTTGCCCGTCAGTTTGATGGTGCGCCGGGTGTCTGTTGACCTGTCGGGGGGCGCCAGCGTGGAGGCGCGCGCAAGGGTTGCCCGCTATGCCGCGTTGTCTGACATGGTGTTGACGGCCGGTGGGGATTTGCTGCTGCTGGCGCATCACCGTAGAGACCAGGCCGAAACCTTTCTGCTCCAGGCGTTGAGAGGTGCCGGTGTCGCGGGATTGGCCAGCATGCCCAAAGACGAGTGGCGTGGCGGAATTCGCTGGGTCAGGCCATGGCTGGATCACCCTCGAGAAGCCATTGAAGCCTATGTGGCGGCACATCGATTGGCGTACGTTGAGGACGATAGCAATTCAGATGTTCAATTTGCGCGCAATCGATTGCGTGTGAACGTCTGGCCGGCCCTGCTGGAAGCGTTTCCAGATGCGGAGCGTGCTTTGGCATCGTCCGGCAGCAAAGTGGCCGACGCTTTGCCCGCCATGGCATCGTGGCATCAGCAACTGTTGCTGCGAGCGTTAGTGCCGAACGACGGCGATCACACACCAACCGCGAAACCAGTTTTAGACGCTGCTCAATGGGCGGGCTGGCCGGTTGGTGAGCGGCGGGAAGCACTGCGGGCCTGGTATCAGCAAATTGCTGGCCGGAGTTTGGCCGCCAGGTGGGTCTATCGGCTGGCCGATGAGGTGCCGGGCATGATCGAGCGACTGTCCGCGTCCAATTGGGAGGAAATTGGCGTGTCGCTGTACCGCGGTCGTCTGAGCTATTCGTCTCAGCGCCCCTTGCTTCGTGCTGACGGTGCGTCCACGCTGCCCGTGGTCAAACTCGGTCCGTTGGCCGAGGGTGAGCACCGCGTAGCGTCCTGGTTCGGGTGCTTGCGTGTTCGGCGAGTGGCGATGGGCGGTGTGCCGGCCCAATCGCTAAAGGAAGTTGTTTTGCGGCCGCGCGTCGGTGGTGAGCAATTCCAGTTGGCGCCTGGGCGGCCTCCGCGTTCCCTTAAAAAGCAGTTTCAGAGCGAGGGTGTGCCATCGTGGTTGCGGCAAGGTCCTTTGGTCTACGCGGAAGATCGCTTGATGTGGGTGCCGGGGCTGGGGGTGGATGCACGCGCTGTGGCGTCGGATGGTGTGCCTCAATATGCTTTTGATTGGCTTCCCGATTCGTCAAGTGCGACTTGATGCCCATTGTTTCGGATCCGATCAAGCGGGTTCCGGGTCAGGCTCAGGCTAAAATAAAGGGTTTGATCGCGTGCGTGCATCCAGGATGAGGTGCACTGTGTGTGTTTGGCACGCGATTGTTTCCAACAACATCTGACATGGCACTGATCGTTCACAAATACGGCGGCACGTCGATGGGCTCGACCGAGCGCATCCGTAACGTGGCCAAGCGTGTGGCCAAGTGGGTGCGGGCAGGTCATCAGCTTGTGGTCGTTCCTTCGGCCATGAGCGGCGAGACCAACCGTCTCCTGGGCCTGGCTAAAGAACTCTCCGACCGCCCCAGCGAGCGCGAACTGGACATGATCGCCTCGACCGGCGAGCAAGTTTCCGTTGGTTTGCTGGCCATTGCGCTGCAAGCCGAAGGCTTGGAATCGGTCAGCTATGCTGGCTGGCAAGTGCCCATCAAGACGGATTCGGCCTTCACCAAGGCTCGCATCGAGAGCATTGATGATGCGCGCGTTCGTGCTGATCTGGCTGCCGGCAAGGTGGTCGTGATCACTGGCTTCCAGGGCGTGGATCCGAACGGCAACATCACGACGCTGGGTCGTGGTGGCTCTGATACCTCCGCTGTGGCTGTGGCTGCTGCGATGAAGGCGGATGAATGCCTGATTTATACCGACGTGGATGGCGTGTACACGACCGATCCTCGCGTGGTGCCCGAAGCCCGTCGCCTCAATAGCATCAGCTTTGAAGAGATGCTGGAAATGGCGTCGCTGGGCTCCAAGGTTCTGCAGATTCGCTCTGTGGAATTTGCCGGCAAATATCGCGTGCCCCTGCGTGTGCTGTCCAGCTTCACGCCTTGGGACATCGACCTGGCAGAAGAAGCCAAGTCAGGCACGCTCATCAGTTTTGAGGAAGACGAGAAAATGGAACAAGCCGTTGTTTCGGGCATCGCATTCACCCGCGACGAAGCCAAGATCACCGTGGTCGGCGTGCCCGACACCCCTGGCATTGCCTACCAGATCCTGGGTAAGGTCGCCGATGCCAACATCGATGTGGACGTGATCATTCAGAACGTTTCGCACGACGGCAAGACCGATTTTTCGTTCACCGTGCCTCGTGGTGACTACGCTCGCACCGTTGAACTGCTGAAGGCCAATGTGCTGCCAGCGCTGGGCGCGCGTGATGTGGTGGGTGACGCCAAGATCGCCAAGGTGTCGATCGTGGGCATCGGCATGCGTAGCCACGTCGGCATCGCCAGCACGATGTTCAAGACGCTGTCTGACGAGGGCATCAACATTCAGATGATCACGACCAGCGAAATCAAGACATCGGTTGTGATCGATGAGAAGTACCTGGAATTGGCCGTGCGCGCGCTGCACAAGGCCTTCGGTCTGGACGAAGCCAAAGCCTGATGTTGTTTTGAGCGCAACAGGCTGAAAGCTCAAATTTCTGGGCTAGAATGCTTGCTGTTGCTGGAGTCGTGACCGAGAGGCCGAAG
>NZ_JBLIZW010000024.1:0-19439 GCF_048860245.1 Aquabacterium sp.
CGCTGTCGGCAAGGCCAAGTTCCCCCTGATCGGTGACCCCACCCACAAGCTGACCCGCGCTTTCGACGTGCACATCGAAGAAGAAGGCCTGGCACTGCGTGGCACCTTCATCATCAACCCCGAAGGCGTCATCAAGACCGCTGAAATCCACTCCAACGAGATCGCTCGTGACGTGTCGGAAACCCTGCGCAAGCTGAAGGCTGCCCAGTTCACCGCCGCCAACCCCGGTCAAGTCTGCCCCGCCAAGTGGAAGGAAGGCGCTGCTGCCCTGACGCCTTCCCTGGATCTGGTCGGCAAGATCTAAATCCAAACCTGGTTTGACCTGTGTTGAGGCAGCCCCTCACCACACTGTTGAAACTGTCTACCGCGCGGGCCCACAAGGCCTGCCGGTGGATGACACTGGCCGCCTCATCGCGCTGATACCCAGAGGAGGCCGGTTCTCGAAGTCACTTTTCTCTCATTATTAAAAGGATGCCCACCATGCTGGACGATACCCTCAAGGCTCAACTTGGCGCTTACTTGGAGCGCGTGCAACAACCCTTCGAGATCGTGGCATCCCTGAGTGACTCCGAGAGCTCGCGCGACATGCTCGATCTGCTGCAGACCCTCCAGGGTCTGCGCGCCGACAAGATCACCCTGAAGACCGACGGCCACGACGCCCGCAAGCCATCGTTCACCCTGCGCCGCGAAGGCTCCGACACCGCCCTGCGCTTTGCCGGCCTGCCCCTGGGCCACGAATTCACCTCGCTGGTGCTGGCTCTGCTGTGGACCGGCGGTCACCCGCCCAAGGTCGAGGCCGAAACCATTGACGCGATCAAGGCGCTCGACGGCAACTTCGACTTCGAAGTCTTCATGTCCCTGAGCTGCCACAACTGCCCGGACGTGGTGCAGGCCCTGTCGCTCATGGCCATCCTCAACCCCAAGATCAAGACCACCGTCATCGAAGGCGGTACCTTCCAGGAAGAGGTCACGCGCCGCGAAATCATGGCCGTGCCCATGGTCTTCCTCAATGGGCAGATGTTTGCCTCGGGCAAGATGACGGTCGAAGAGATCGTGGCCAAGCTCGACACCAATTCGGCGGCCAAGGAAGCCGCCAAGATCGACGCCAAGGACGCGTTTGACGTGCTTGTCATCGGTGGTGGCCCGGCCGGCGCGGCCGCTGCGGTGTACGCCGCTCGCAAGGGCATCCGTACCGGGGTGGCAGCCGAGCGCTTTGGCGGTCAGGTCAACGACACCATGTCCATCGAGAACTACATCTCGGTGCTCGAAACCGACGGCCCGAAGCTGGCCGCCGCCCTGGAAGCCCACACCCGTGCCTACGATGTGGACATCATGAACCTGCAGCGCGCCGAGTCCCTGATCCCGGCCGAGCAGCCCGGCGGCCTCATCCAGGTCAAGATGGCCAATGGCGGCACCTTGAAGGCCAAGACGGTGATCCTGTCGACCGGCGCCCGCTGGCGCAATGTGAATGTGCCCGGCGAAGCCGAGTACAAGAACAAGGGCGTGGCGTACTGCCCGCACTGCGACGGCCCGCTGTTCAAGGGCAAGCGCACGGCCGTGATCGGTGGGGGCAACTCCGGTGTGGAAGCGGCCATTGACCTGGCGGGCATCGTGCAACACGTCACCCTCATCGAGTTCGCCGACCAGCTCAAGGCCGATGCCGTGCTGGTCAACAAGCTCAAGAGCCTGCCCAACGTCACCATTCACACCAACGCCCAGACCACCGAGATCACCGGGGCAGACGGCAAGGTCAACGGCCTGAAGTACAAGGACCGCTCGACCGGTGAAGAGCACCTGGTGCCGCTGGAGGGCGTGTTCGTGCAGATCGGCCTGGTGCCCAACACCGAGTTCCTGCGCGGCACGGTTGAATTGAGCAAGTTTGGCGAGATCATCATCGATGCCAAGGGCCACACCAATGTGCCCGGCGTGTTCGCGGCGGGTGACTGCACCACGGTGCCGTACAAGCAGATCATCATTGCCGCCGGCGCGGGTGCCACGGCCGCCTTGAGCGCCTTTGATCACCTGATCCGCGCCTGATCGGGCCAGGTCACCCAGACTGCCTCGATCGGGGGCGGTGAAGCGGGCCACGTGTCGAGAGACCGTGGCCTTTTTGCTGGCCCGTGTGAATTTGTAACTTATGCACGAGTTGCCAACCCGATTAACGTGATCTGGATCAGAGTGGGGGCGGACCTACCGAAAATGGGACATCCACTCAGATCTGGAGGATCGGTGATGGCAAACGAACAGTCTCTGAGAGCCGTGAAGACGCTCGGGCGTCGGGGGTGGCTGGGCTTGTGCGCGATGTGGCTCATGGGAAGTGCCTTGGCGGGTCCCATTGCCGAGCGCGTGTGGCCTTCGTACACCGTGGGGGTGGTGCCGCAGTTTCCGGCGACCGACATCCAGCGGGTGTGGGGTCCCATTCTGGAGCGGGTCGGGCAGGCCGCCAAGGTGCAGCTCAACCTCAAGTTCTACAAAGACATCCCCACCTTTGAGGCTGATTTTCAGGCGGGTGGGGCAGACTTTGTTTACCTCAACCCCTATCACCAGTACATGGCCCATCGTGCGCAGGGCTATGTGCCGCTGGTGCGAGACAGCCGCTTGCTCACGGGCATTGTGGTGGTGCGCAAGGACGATCCCATCCGCAAGATGGCCGATTTGCGAGGGCAAAGCGTGGCGTACCCCGCACCCAATGCCTTTGGGGCGTCCCTGCTGATCCGCTCGCACCTGGCCGAGGTCGAGCATGTGGAGACGAATGCGGTGTATGTCCGCACGCACACCAACGCCTACCGCTACACCTTGACGGGCAAGACGGCCGCCAGTGGGGGCGTGCGGGCGACGCTGGACCGTGAGCCCCCCGAGGTGCAGGCAGCCTTGCGCGTCCTGTTCGAGACGCCGGGCGCTGCGCCCCATCCCTTGAGTGCCCATCCCCGCGTCCCCGAGGGCACGCGCAAGGCCGTGACCGAAGCCATGCTGCGCCTGTCCAAGGACCCCGCGCTGGCCGAGGCTTTCCACGACATTCCCATGGACCAGCCGGTCCGCGCCGATCAGGTGCGGGACTATCAGCCGCTGGGCAAACTGAAACTGGATCGCTACGTTGAGTAGCCCCTGACACACCATGCGCCTGCCCCGCCTTCTGGCCTGGATCTGGCCACGACGCCTGTCTCGGCAGTTGTGGCTGATCATTTCTTTGCTGCTGGTCATGGCGTTGGGGCTGTTGGGTGGGTACACCGCCCATGAGCAGACCGCGCTGGAGTACCGCGCGGCCCAAGACATGGCCCGAGGCATGGCGCGCCATGTCGCCATCAGCAGCGCAGGCCTGATCCTCACCAACTCTCTGGATGAGCTGGAAGACGTGGTGCGTCGGGCGGCCGACTTCAAATCGGTTCGGGCCTTGCGGGTGCTGCAGCCCAATGGTCGGGTGTTGGTGTGGGCGGAGCATGCGCCGGATCAGTCCATCCGCATGCAGTATTCGTCTTCGCAGCCCTCGCTCTTGAACCTGCCTCCCGATGGGGAAGCCGTGGTGCAAGAGGATGGGGCGCACGCATTGTTGGTGGTCTGGCATCCGGTCAAGGCGGGTTCGACGGTGGGGTGGGTGCGTGTGGACTACGACATCGCTGACCTGACCGAGTCCCGGGCGCGCATCTGGCGCAACACCGCGGTGGTGGCCGCCATGGCCGTGGCGGGCGCCATGTTGCTGCTGTGGCTGTTCTTGTGGCGCCCCGTTCATGACCTGGCGCGCGCCCGCCATTTCGCCGTCAAGATGGTGAACGGTCATGGCGAACAACTTCCCGAGGGCGACGGCCCCATGGAAGTCATGGAGCTGACCCGTGCCTTGAACCAGGCGTCCCAGATCATCAGTCGCCAGATGCATCAGCTCGATGACAACCTCAAGCAGATGACGGCGCACCAGCAACAACTGGCCATTCAAAACGATCAGCTGGGGGCCATCTTCACCCTCAGCCGCGATGGCCTGCTCACAGTGGGGCGCGACGGCATGGTGCAGTTCGTCAACCACGCCTTCATGGCCCTCTGTCAGATCGCCCCGGATGAGGTGATTGGCCGATCGCTGACGGATGTGGCCGCCCGGATCAAGGCGCAGGCGCGTGATCCTGAGGCTTTCAAAGGCCTGCAGTCCGACGAGAGCTGGACGCTGCAGCTCAACGGACCGGTGACCAGGGTCTTGAGCTTTCATGCGCAGACGTCAGACAGTGCCAGTGTGGCGCGCGTCATCTATGTGTGTGATGTGACGCGCCAGCATCAGCTCGATCAGATGAAATCGGATTTCCTGTCGATGGCCGCGCACGAGTTGCGCACGCCGATGGTGTCCCTGTATGGCTTCACGGAGCTCATGCTCAAGCGTGAGATGGGCCCCGAGAAGCGGCACGAGTTGCTGTCCATCATGTACCGGCAGAGCCAGGCGATGGTGACCATCCTCAATGAACTGCTGGACCTGGCCCGCATCGAAAGCCGGCAAGGGCAGGAGCTGCAACTCAGTGATGCCGAACTGGGGGACCTCGTGGCACAGACGGTCCATGCGTTCAAGCCGCCCGATGGACGCCCCCTGCCGATCGTGGCCGCGCCGGATCGGCCCATGCACATTCAAGTCGATGTCGGCAAGTTGCAGCAGGCCCTGCTCAACGTCCTGTCGAATGCCTACAAGTATTCGCCCGCAGGCGGCGAGGTGCACATCGGCTTTGCGGTGTCACGCTCCAGCCGTGGGCAAAGCTGGTGGGGCGTCGAGATCCGAGATCAGGGCATGGGCCTGTCGCCGGAAAACCTGGCGCGCATGGGTGAGCGGTTTTTCCGTGTGGACAAGTCCGGCAACATCCCGGGCACCGGGCTGGGGGTGGCCATCGTCAAAGAACTGATGGCGCTGATGGGCGGGCGCATGCACATCGACAGCGAGCTGGGCGTGGGCACCGCCGTGACCTTGTGGTTGCCCTCGCCTGTCAAGGATGCGTCAGGCGAGGGTGCAGACGGAAGTCAGCCCGCTTGATTCATGCGTCATGTGCACTTTGAGTTGCGCGAGCAGGCGGTCGCGTAGCGTGCGCAACTCGGGGATGCGCTGCAAGGCCCCTTCAACTTCGCCCCGGGCTTTCATGTCGCACAGCTGTTCGGCCAGTCGATGGATGCGCTCGTGCGATTGCAAGATGGGCTCCCAAGGGGCCACGGCGTCGCTGGCATTGACTTCACTTTGCAGCCAGGTGCCAAAGCAGCACTGCTGCGCGTGCAGTTGCGGGGCCTGATCCCGGGCGCCCTGCAGGTACTGCTCCACGCCTTCGACCCAGGTCCGGTGGTTCAGCGCGGCCACCATCAACGGGGCATCGGCCGGGTGGAACAGCGGCAGGTCGCGCCAGGTGCTGGCAGGACGCCAGGACTGCACCCATTGCGGCAGCTTGTCCGCGGGCATGGGGCGCGCGATGCCATAGCCTTGTGCCAGGTCGCAACCCAGGTACAACAGCATCTCACCGTGCTCCAGGGTTTCAACCCCTTCGGCAATGACCTGACGGCGGAAGGCCTTGGACAGGCCCAGCACGCCTTCCAGAATGGCCAGGTCATCCGGATCGTCCAGCATGTCGCGCACAAAGCTCTGATCAATTTTGAGCAAAGCCACGGGCAGTCGCTTCAGATAGGTCAATGACGAGTAACCGGATCCAAAATCGTCCAGCGCGAAGCTCACGCCCATGTCACGGCAGGTCTGAATCACCTGTGACACGCGGGCCAGATCACCCAACGCACTGGTTTCCAGCACCTCCATCTCCAGGTCGCCATGCTGGGTGTCCGGGTGCAGGGAGAGCAAGTAGCGCAGGCGCTCCGCAAAATCGGGATGCTGCAGTTGTCGGGCCCCCAGGTTCACGCTCACAGGGATGCGCAGTCCTTGCGCTCGCCAGGTGTCCATTTGCGTGAGGGCGGTGTTGATCACCCATTCGCCCACCTCAATGGCCAGCGGGTGGTTTTCGATGACGGGCAGGAACACCCCGGGCGGCAAGAGCCCTCTCTCCGGATGTCGCCAGCGGATCAAGGCTTCGGCACCGACGACATCGCCGGTCCGCATGTTCACCTTGGGTTGGTAGAACAGGACGAATTCTTCTCGGGCCAGGGCGTGGCGAATGGCGGCCAGGCTTTCGTGGTGACCCCGCACATTGCGATCCTGATCCGCATCGAAATAGTGGAAGCGGTTCTTGCCCGCCAGTTTGGCCTGGTACATGGCCTGGTCGGCCTGCCGCAACAGCTGATCGGCATCCACCTCGTCGTTTTGCGGGTAGATGGTGACCCCCACGCTGGCGGTGACCTGCAGCGATTGGCCGCCGACCTCAATGGGTTGAGAGGCGCCATTCATCAGACGCTGCAACAGCGGGATCGTGCCCAAGCCATCCGACAGGTCGGGCAGCACGGCCACAAACTCATCGCCCCCCAGGCGCGCCAGGGTGTCGCTTTCCCGCAGGGTGTGGCGCATGCGGTCGGCCAGCGTCATCAGCAACTGGTCGCCCACCTCGTGGCCATACTGGTCATTGACGTCCTTGAAACCGTCCAGGTCCATGTACACCACGGCGAGCCGGCTCTCACGGCGGCGCGCATGGCCCATGGCCTGTTGCAGGCGGTCTGCCAGCAACACGCGGTTGGGCAAGCCGGTCAACGCATCGT
Source organism: Aquabacterium sp. (assembly GCF_048860245.1). Taxonomy (GTDB): domain Bacteria; phylum Pseudomonadota; class Gammaproteobacteria; order Burkholderiales; family Burkholderiaceae_C; genus Aquabacterium. The sequence continues at coordinate 6,646 of NZ_JBLIZW010000024.1, forward strand.
GATGGGCGTTGAATTCAAGCTGGCTTTCGTGCTCCTTCAGCGCGGTGATGTCGGCAAACAAGGCCACGTACTGACGGATCTTGCCTTGTTCGTCCCGGACCGCGCTGATGGTCTTCATTTCGGCGTAATGCTCGCCGTTCTTGCGGCGGTTCCAGACCTCGCCTTGCCAGTGCCCTTTGGTCAGCAGGTCGTCCCACATCTGCCTGTAGAACTCGGGGTCCTGCCGGCCCGATTTCAGGATGCGCGGGTTGTAGCCCAGCACCTCTTCGCGGGTGTAGCCCGTGATGCGGGTGAACGCCTCGTTGACGTCGATGATCTGCGCGTGCTCGTCCGTGATCAGGATGCCTTCGCGAGCGTGCGTGAACACGCTGGCAGCCAGATGCAGGCGCTCGTCAGCCAAGCGCCGCTGAATGGCCAGACTGGCCAGGTGTGTGACCTGATCGATCAGGCGGATTTCGTCGGCGCTGGGGGTGTGGATTTGCCGGTCATACACGCCGAAGGTGCCCAGCAAGGTGCCGTCGGCCGAAATGATGGGCACGGACCAACACGCGGCCAGGCCTGCTCGCTCCACCAATTCACGGTACGGCGCCCAGTTGGGATGGTTGAGCATGTCGGGCACGATGACCCGCTGCCGCAAAAAGGCAGCCGCACCACAGGAGCCCACGTTCGGGCCGATGTGCACCCCGTCGATGGCTTCGCAGTAAAACGCCGGCAGGCTGGGTGAGGCGCCCTGTGCCAGTGACAGGGTGTTCAGATCGATCAGGTGGATGCTGCACAGCATCCGAGGTTCCAGCGATTCCACGCCTTTGGCCACCGCCTCCAGCAGCGCGTGCAGGGGGTGATTGCTCGCCAGCATTTCCAGAATGCGGCTGCGGAACTGTTCGAACTGTTCCGCCCTTTTGCGGGGGGTGATGTCCTGAATGGCGCCAGCCATGCGGGCCGCGCGTCCTTGATCGTCGTGCGACGTCACCATGCCGCGGATCTGGACCCAGTGTTCGCGCCCGTGGGGATCGCGCAGGCGGTACTCCACCTGGATGGCCGAGTCATCGCCCTTGAGGTGGCGGATCAGGGCTTGCCGCACACGCTCGCGGTCGCCAGGGTGCACGCGTGCCACCCATTCATCGAAACTCACCGACGCTCTGCCCTGGCCGTAGCCCAGTCTGTCGACGACGGCGCCCCATGTCTGGTGAGTGCCGGTGGCGAGATCCCATTCCCAAATCCCATCGCTGGTGTTTTCAGCGATGTGCTTCCAGTGGATGTCAGCCAGAGGGGCTGGAAAGAGATCAGGCATGCCGAAGATTTTGCCCCACTTGGCCCGGATCTGATATGAGCTAAGTCCAAGACGGGTGCGACTTAAGTCCCGTCTCCCCTTAAACGTGCAGTGTTGCAGGCGAGAACTTGCCCCTTCGCGTGACAGGTGCACGGTGGAGCATGGACAATACCGCCCACCATGAGTGCCCTGTCTACCGAACTCCTTTTGCCCGCCGGCTCGCTCGAAAAGATGCGTGCCGCCTACGATTTTGGCGCCGATGCGGTCTACGCCGGTCAGCCGCGCTATTCCCTGCGTGCGCGCAACAACGAGTTCCGGCTGGAGCAACTCCAGCAAGGCATTCAGGAAGCCCACCAGCGCGGCAAGAAGCTGTACGTCACCAGCAACCTGATCGCGCACAACGACAAGATCCGCACCTACCTGCGCGACATCGAGCCCATCATCGAGATGAAGCCCGACGGCATCATCATGGCCGACCCCGGCCTGATCATGATGGTGCGTGAAAAGTGGCCCGAGGTGCCCATTCACCTGTCCGTGCAGGCCAACACCACCAACTTCGCCACCGTGAAGTTCTGGCAGAAGCTGGGCGTGCAGCGCATCATCCTGTCGCGCGAACTCAGCCTCGACGAGATCGAGAAGATCCGCCAGGAATGCCCGGACATGGAGTTGGAAGTCTTCGTGCACGGCGCGCTGTGCATCGCCTACTCGGGCCGGTGCCTGCTGTCGGGCTACTTCAACCGCCGTGACCCCAATCAGGGCACTTGCACCAACGCCTGCCGATGGGAGTACAACACCTACCAGGGCAAGCAGTCGGCCGACACGGGCGAGGTCATCCCCATCAAGCTCGAAGGCGACTTCAACTTCGCCAAAGAGCAGGAAGACGCCGAAAAGGCCTTCTCTGCCTGTGGCGACGGGCAGCGTCATCCCGCCGCCGATCAGGTCTACCTGATCGAAGAAGCCGGCCGCCCTGGCGAACTCATGCCCATCATGGAAGATGAGCACGGCACTTACATCATGAACTCGAAGGACCTGCGCGCCGTCGAGCACGTGGAGCGTCTGGTCAAGATCGGCATCAACTCCCTCAAGGTTGAAGGCCGCACCAAGTCGCTGTACTACGTTGCCCGTGTGGCGCAGGTGTACCGCCGCGCCATCGACGACGCGGTCGCCGGCCGGCCGTTCAACCGTGATCTGTTGCTGCAACTCGAAGGCATGGCCAACCGGGGCTACACCGGCGGTTTGCTGGAGCGCCGTCCGGCCCAGGACTATCAGAACTACATTGCCGGGCACTCGCAGTTCCAGCGCAGCCAGTTCGTGGGCGAGGTCAAGTCCATCGAGGACGGCTGGGCCGAGGTCGAGGTCAAGAACCGCTTCCAGGTGGGCGACACCCTGGAAGTCATCTACCCGGGTGGCAACGAGCTGATGAAGCTCGACACCCTGCGCAGCCTCGACAACCAGCCCATCGAGGTGGCGCCGGGCAGCCCGCTGCACGTGCGGCTGCCCCTGGACGAGCGTTACCGCGGTGCCCTGCTGGCGCGCATGATCCAGACTGCCTGATCTGGCAGAAGGACCGGATGACGGCCAGTCCGTCCGGTCCGTCACGGTCTCAGGCTGGCTGAAAAACCCCGAACAGGCGACAATCGGGGTTTTCGTCTTTTTGCTGCATTCGATCCATGTCTTCGACTCCTTCGGTCCCGGCCACCCCCGCTGATGATCAGGCTGCTGCTGTGGCAGCTGATGCCGCTGTGACCCCCATGCCCGCCGATACGGCGGCTCCCGCTGCCGAGGCGGGTTCGGATGCCCAAGCCTCCTATGCCGCCACGGCGGCCGATTTGGCCGAGCGCTTTCCGGCGCTGTTTGCCAAAGGCCAGGCCAAGCCGCTGAAGCTGCGCATCCAGGTGGACATTCAAGAGCGCGCCCCGGGCGTCTTCACCAAGCAGGCCCTGTCGGCCTTCTTCCGCCGCTACACCCACACCACCGCCTACCTGACGGCCGTGTCGCAAGCCACCGAGCGCTTTGACCTGGATGGTCAGCCCGCCGGCGAGCTGAGCGAAGAACACCGCAACCTGGCCACCGAAGAGCTGGCGCGCCGCCGCGCCATCGTCAAGGCCCGTCGCGAAGAAGCCTTCCAGGCGCAACGTGAGGCCCAGCGCGAAGCCCGCAAGCAAGAGCGTGCCGCCCACCAGCAAGACCGCGAAGCGCAGCAAGAACGCCGTGCCCGCGCCCAACTGCTGCGCGACTTCGACACCACCCGTCTGACCACGGCCAACTTCTGCGCGCTCAAGGGCATTGACCCGGCCCAGTTGGAGACCGTGCTGGCGCAAGCCCGTGAAGAGGCCAAGCAAGACGCGCTGCGTCCGCGTCCGGAAGGTCGTCGCGATCACCGTGATGCACCGCGTGGCGAGCGCCGTGGTGGTCCGCGTGCCGACGGTGCCCCGCGCGAAGGCCGTGGCCCCCGCCGTGAGGGCGGTCGTCCTGCCGGTGGCGGGGCCCGCCCCCCACGCAAGCCTCAGGCTTGATCGGTGCTGCCATGGCTGCGGACCGCGATCTGACCGAGTTCAACGCGCCGCACCTGGCGCGCTTTGCAGACCTGCTGAGCCAGGCGCACGACCAAGGCCGCAGGTCCAGGCTGCTGCTGGTGGCCTATCAAGGCGGTGTGGCCGAGCTGGATGCCGCCGGGCAAGTGCTGCAACGGGTGCTGGTGCGCCCGGTCACCTTGCGTGACGCGCCCCACCTCAGCTTCTTGCTGCGCTACCCCACCAAGGACATCACCAAGAATCTGCCCGTGGCCGAGGGCCTGGCACAAATCGGGACCTGGCTGGCGGCGGGTGCGTTCCGTAACGCGCACCTGCACACCCCGACCGAGGAAGTGCAACTGGCCTTCAGCAAAAAGGGCAAAGCCAGCGTGCGGGTGGGCAAGCCCTCCAATGCCGAGGCCCAAGCGGCCGACGTGGCGCCGCAGGGCACCGCTGCCGCCGTGTCGGCGCCGGCGGCCCTCGCCAGTGGACACAACCGCGACAAGCACCGTTTTCTGGATGCATCGCGCCCCTTCCTGCACGAACTGGGCGTGACCGATGCCAAGGGCCAGGTCTTGCCCACCATGTCGCGCAAGTGGAAGCAGATCAACAAGTTCATCGAGGTGTTTGCCGCCGCGCTGGCGCGTTCGCCGTTGAGCGCGCCCCCGCGCGACCAGCAACCCATCCACGTGGTGGACTTTGGCTCGGGCAAGGGCTACCTGACCTTTGCCATCCACGACTGGTTGCGCCACACCCAGCACCGTGATGCCCGCGTCACCGGGGTGGAGTTGCGCCAAGACTTGGTGCAGTTGTGCCAGAAGGTGATTGACACCCTGCACCTGGAAGGCATGGACTACGAGCAGGGCGATGTGCGGCACTACCACCCCGCGGCGCTCAATGTGATGATCGCGCTGCACGCCTGCGACGTGGCCACCGACTACGCCATCCACCTCGGGATTCGGGCGGGCGCCGAGATCATCATGTGCTCGCCGTGCTGCCACAAGCAGATTCGTCCGCAACTGCTCAGCCCGCATCCGCTGCGGCCCATCCTGCAGCACGGCATCCACCTGGGTCAGGAAGCCGAAATGCTGACCGACGGTTTGCGTGCCCTGCTGCTGGATGCTGCCGGCTACGACACGCAGGTCTTCGAGTTCATCTCGCTGGAGCACACCAACAAGAACAAGATGATCCTGGCCGTCAAGCGCGCCCAGCCGACCCCGTCGGAAGAGGTGGTGCGCCAGATCCAGGACATCAAGGCCTTCTACGGCATCCAGGAGCAATGCCTGGAGCAATTGCTCAAGGCCGATGGGCTCTTGCCCGCCTGATCGCCATGCCCAGCCTGCATCCCTTGACACCGAGCGCACCCGCCGCGCCGCCTGAACCGGCGCCCGCTGCCTTGCACGCCACCGGCATCCCGGCCGATCCGCAAAAGTTCAAGGTGCGTGTGGGCCCCAGCGCCATCGATGGGCAAGGCGCCTTCGCCGATGAGGCCATCCCGGCCCGCCGCAAGATTGGCGAGATGCGCGGCGAGTTTGTCGACATGCGCGAAGCCCGGCAGCGCGCACGAGAGGCTGAGCGCAGCACGGGCCGTATCTTCATGGTGGCGATCTCGGACAAGCGCGCGGTGGATGCCACGCACTCGACGGATCCCCTGCGCTTTGCCAACCACTCCTGCCAGCCCAATATGGTGCTGAAGGTCGAGCAAGGGCGCGTGGCTTTTTATGCCTTGCGTGACATCGCCGAAGGCGAAGAGTTGACCGCCCGCTACGGCGAAACCCACCACGCCGGTCGGCTCACTTGCCGCTGCGGGGCACCGGGTTGCCAAGGGCGTTTGTGAACGCGACCGGGCCGTTCAGGCCCAGGCATCCACATGAGGTTGGTCCAGGTCATCCAGCCCCCCGGGGATGGTGAGCCCCTGCTCGTCGTAGGTGGTCACCACGGGTGCGGGCTCGGTGGGGGGCGATTCGGTCTCGGCCGGTGCCGACTCATCATGCGGCGGGCGGTGAGGCCTGCCCCCTTGGTCCTTGCGCTCGCGCGGGGGGCCTTCCTCCTGCGATCGCACCAGAGGGGATCGCAAGGGCGGTAGCGGTGGCAGTGGGGTCAGCGGATCCGTCAAGGCAGGGCTCCATCGACAGGGCGAGATGCGCGCATGATGACCGCGGACGCGCGCTTTGCCAAGCGCCGCAGCGGTTTACGGGGGGCAATGCAGGTAGGCGTCCAGCACATGGGCCCACATTTCTTGTGGGGTGTGGCTGTGATCCAGGGCGTCGTCTTCGTCGTCCTCACCTTGCAACCGATGCTCAATGGACTGCAGACCGTGTGCCACCATGTAGCTTGGGTAGTAGGTCGGCGGGCCCACTTTGCGCATGCTGCGACACAACTCGGCCAGCTTGGGGCCGGAAGTCAGGGTTTGCAGGTGGGCGCGGAAGTCGTCGGTGAAGCGCGGCGTCACGCTCATCTTCATGGCAGTGATGGCCTGGTGCGCGGACTCGTCCTTGACGCGCAGGGTGTCGTAGTAGCCGTACAGGCTGCCCAGCACGAACATCTTGGCGGCGATGTCATAAAACGGCCGCTGGCGGCCACACACATCGACCGTCAGGTACAGCTGCACCGGGGTGTAGCGGTTTTGGAGGGGGGCACCTGCCATGCACGGCAAGGCCTTTGGCGGCGGCTCTGCGTGGACCCCGCTTGGCGCGCAAAGCGCTGCCAACAAGGCAAGCCACAGACGGGATGAGGGGCGGATGGCTGACTGCATGGGGCCATCATGCGAGCAGGCCGGAAAAAGACAAAGCCTCCCGGGGGGAGGCTTTGATGTGGCTCAGACACGCACCGCAGGCTGCGGCGTGTGTCAGGCTGTGTGCGATCAGCCCAGAGCGGACAGGTCAGCGGCCACAGCTTGCAGCATTTCTTCGGTGATCAGGCCACCGGAGAACTTGGCAACCATCGACAGAGCGAAGCCCTTGCCCATGGCCACTTGAGGGTGGGTGGAGATGCCGGGCATGTGCTTTTCCAGGATGGCCTTGGTCGCTTCGTTGTCCAGCAGGTCGCCGAGTTTGGAGTCGATCGAGAAGCTCATTGTGTGTCTCACAGAAATAAGGTTATGAAGGCGGCTCCCCGCGCACGTCTGCAGGCGACCTGCCAGGGGCACATTGCAAGCATAACCTGTCCTCTGCCTGCTTGACGTATAGGTAAGGATTTTCCTCATCCCTGGAATGTGGTGTCAGCGCACTTATCCCCATCTTGGGGCGAGTGTCCGACTGGCCTTGTCGTCTTGGTGCGACGACCGCTCTGATCCAGTGTTTTCGTCATAAGTATTTGATTTTCAAAGATATTTATGCGTCGCCCAAATTTGATGCAAGGGCATGCACTGTGGAGGGCGTGCTGCGAAGTCGAACGCTATGCCAGCGTTTCCCACAAAGTTATCCACAGGCTGTTGGCAACTTTCGGGGTATTCAAAATCAAGGACTTGGCGCAACTTGGTCGAGTACTACTTTGCCCCCCTTCGGCAAGTGGGGATCGCCGTGCGACAGCTTTCAAGATGTGCAAAGTCTTGCAAATGGATGACAGATGCAGTCAGATTCAGGGCAACTAGGGAAAACCCTCTGGCGCACCGTAACGGGGGGTAACTTATCCCCACATCCGGCGGAGCGAGGCCCGGAAATGGTGCTTGGGTGCACCAAACGGTGAAAATCCAGCAAATTCGTGCTAAGTCATTGATTTGTATGGGATAACAATGCGTGCTGCTTTCTGCAGCAAAATGACATAAGTGCCGGTCTGACAAGCATTTAGCGCGCGTTTGCAAAGCTTTCCCACAAAGTTATCCACAGCCTGCGTGGATAAGCGATGCGCCCGTTTTAAATCAAGCACTTGCTGGTACCCCTTCATGTGCCTGTCAGAATCCGGGGGACAAGTACCCGCAGATGTCCGATTCTTTTTCTTCCTCCCATCCCCATCGCATCGGTGTGGTGGTCGAGGCACCGCAGCACAGTGGGCTGTGGGGTGCCTTGGACTACCTGAGCGATCATCCCTTGCCGCCTGGCACGCTGGTGCGTGTGCCGCTGGGGCGCCGCATGGTGACCGGGGTGGTGTGGCTCGGACACGATGAGGTGGCCCCGGAGCCCGACTGGCCGCTGGATCAGTTGAAGCCGGTGGCCGAGGTGCTGACGGGCTTGCCCCCGCTGCCGGCGCACTGGCGGCAGGTGGTGAAGTTTGCGGCGGCCTACTATCAACGCAGTGTGGGCGAAATGGCCCTGATGGTGTTGCCGCCGGAGTTGCGCCAACTCGACGCCACCCAATGGGCTCGGCGCATCAAGCGGCTTGATCAATGGGTGAACCCCGTGGCTGCCAAGCCCAAGCGGCGCAAGGCAGCGATGGCCGAGGCGGTGGCGGTGCCTCAACCCGCAGTCACCTTGCCGGAGGCGCCGTCGCTGCCGGCCCTCACGGCGCAGCAAGGCGACGCCCTCCGTGCCTTGGCCGATGGCGGGGCGCAAGCCTATCTGCTGTGGGGCAGCACGGGCAGCGGCAAGACCGAGGTGTACCTGCGGCAAGCCCAGCGTGCGCTCGATGCCGGTCAGCAGGTGCTGATGATGGTGCCCGAGATCAACCTCACGCCGCAACTCGAAGCCCGTGTCGCCGAGCGTTTTGCCGGGCGCCGCATCGTTTCGCTGCACAGTGGCCTGACGCCGGCCCAGCGTTTGCGCAACTGGTTGCTGGCGCACACCGGCCATGCCGATCTGATCCTGGGCACCCGCTTGTCGGTGTTCACGCCCCTGCCCCGCCTGGGCCTGATCGTGGTCGATGAAGAACACGACCCCAGCTACAAGCAGCAAGACGGCGCGCGCTACTCGGCCCGTGATCTGGCGGTGTACCGCGCACGGCTGGAACAGGTTCCGGTGATCCTGGGGTCGGCCACGCCGTCGCTCGAAAGCTGGTTCAACGCCATGCCGGCGGCCGAGGGCGGTGCGGGCCGCTATGTGCGCCTGGCGATGCCGGCCCGCATCGGCGACGGCAGCATGCCGCGCGTGCGCCTGCTGGACCTGTCGCGTGCGCCCAAGCCACCCAGGGGGCAAGAGCCCCCGCCGCTGGACAAGGCCTTGCTGGACGCCATCCAGCAGCGCATCGAGCGCGGCGAGCAAAGCCTCATCCTGCTCAACCGCCGTGGCTATGCGCCGGTGCTGCATTGCAGTGACTGTGGCTGGAAAAGCGGCTGCCCGCATTGCAGCGCCTGGCGGGTGTTCCACAAGGTGGATCGCACCTTGCGTTGCCACCATTGCGGTTTCACCGAACGGGTGCCCCGCGCGTGCCCCGATTGCGGCAACCAGGACATTGCGCCGGTGGGGCGCGGCACCGAGCGTCTGGAAGAACAACTGGCCGAGATCCTGCCCGGGGCCCGCATTGGCCGCATCGATGCCGATGTGACCAAGCACAAGGGGGCGCTGGAAGAGCGCCTGGCCGATGTGCATGCGGGCGAAGTGGATGTGCTGGTGGGCACACAGATGGTGGCCAAGGGGCACGACTTCCGGCGCATCACGCTGGTGGCGGCCATCAACCCGGATGCGGCCTTGTTTGCCAGTGACTTCCGCGCGGCCGAGCGGCAGTTTGCGCTGCTGATGCAGGCTGCCGGCCGGGCCGGCCGTGACGCCGAGGTGGCGGCGCACAGCGAAATGTGGATCCAGACCTGGCACCCCACGCACCCGCTGTACCAGACCTTGTTGCGCTACGACTATGCCGACTTTGCCTCGCAGCAGTTGAAAGAGCGCGCCATGGCGGGCATGCCGCCTTACGCCAGCCTGGCCATGCTGCGCGCCGAGGGCAAGACGCAAGAAGCGGCACAAGGCTTTCTCGAAGCCGCCGCACAAGCCATGCAGGAGCGTGCGCAGGCGTGCGGGGTGACCTTGTACCCGGCGGTGCCCACGCCCATCCAGCGGGTGGCCAATGTGGAGCGGGCGCAGTTGATGATCGAGTCTGCCCAACGCGCGCCGTTGCAGCGCTTCTTGTCGGAGGCGCAAGCGATCTGGTTCGAACTGGCGCAAAAAAACCGCCGCAGCGGTTTGATCCGCTGGGCGGTGGATGTGGATCCGCTGTCCATCTGACAGCGGCGCCAGCGCGTGGGATCAGCCGATCAGCGCGTCCAGGCCTTCACACAGCTCCTTCAGGGGCGGCATGTCTTGCAGGATCAGTTCGGGCTTGATGTTCAGGCGGGCGCACACATCGGCGGGGATGGTGGCGGCCAGCTCTTCCGCGCTCAGTTCGTTGTGCTCGGCACGGGCGCGCCAGGTGGCCAGGTGGATGACCGCGGCGGCGGCATCAAAAGGCTGATTGGCCAAAGGCAGCGGGAAGTGGGCAATCGTGTTCACGAAGTCCACCGGGAAGCGCCATTGGCGAGCCAGCGCGGCCCCGACGGTGGCGTAGTTGTAGCCAAAGGTCGAAGCTTCCACGCTCAGGCGGCGCGGGTCCATGGCGGACAGTTGCTTGTCCATGGCCAGCATCTGTTCGGGCATGCCTGCGTGCATCACCAGCTCGCCAATGCCGTGCATCAGGCCCACGGTGAAGGCCTGGTCGGCATTGACGCCGGTCTTGCGGGCCAGCCAGCCGGCCACGGCGGCCGTGTGCATGCTGTAGCGCCAGAAGCGGTTCAGGTCCATGCCGGGCATGGACTTGTAGCCGCCCGTCAGGCCGGAGCTGATGACCAGCGTGCGCACGGTCACAAAGCCCAGCATCGAGATGGCATCGTTGACGGTGCCCACGGTGCGCGACACATGGTAGTAAGCCGAGTTGGCCAGGCGCAGCAGGCGTGCAGACAGCACGGGATCAGCGGCCAGCTTTTTGGCGATGTCATCGATCGACACATCCTGGTCGTTGAAGCTGTCAATCAGCTCGTGCACGATCTTGGGGATGGCGGGAAGGGCCTGGGGTTGTTTGAACAGGGCGTCGAGCTGCATAAAGCCAGCCTCCATCTGGATTGAACCGGTTGGTCTGCGTACCTGCTCACCAGAGGAAAACTTTTTCCACTTTGTGGCAGATTGTTGATCTATCGGCCCGCTTGGGCATGGACTTGAGCATCTCTCACGCAATATTTTTCGTCCAATGGAAAAGAGGGTGCGATTCCCCTGTTTCCATGTCAAATAAGGAGTGCTTCTGATGCAGATCATCCCTAATGCAACGCCTACCCTGCGTCGCAGGGTGCTGTGGGGGCTGCTGGCGGGCCTGAGTGGCACGGCGTGGGCCGAGGAGCGCGATGCGCGGCTCCCCCTGCGCAACCTGCTGGTGGAGTGGCGCGTGCAGGGGCAAGGCCAGACGCGCCAGACTCAGGGTGGCATTCAGACCGGTCGCATCGTGGTGGACAGTCGCCGCGGGGTGATCACCGAAGCGTCGGGCAACTGGTCGACCGTGCAGACCGACGGGCAGTCCCAGTCGGTCCAGCAACTGCAGGTGCTCAACGGGGGGCGGGCACGATTGTTTGTGGGCGAAAGCAAACCCTATCTGAACTGGCAATGGTCCATGGCACCGCAGTCGCAAGGGGGCACCTTGCAGGCACCGGGTGCGGTGCAGGTCTGGGCCCAGACGGTGTGGCTGGATGTGGGGCGCGGCATCACCGTGCGCCCGAGCTGGCCGGGCGGGCGCGCGCCCGTGACGTTCGAACTGGAGGCCCAGGTCAGTCAGCAACAGCCTTATGAGCCCGATGGCCAGGTGCGTCGCAACGAGGTGCTGAGCACGGTGGCCATCCCTCTGGGAGAATGGGCTGTGGTGGCGCGCAGTGGGGTGCGCCAGCAGCAGCGCAGTGCGGGGAGCTTGTCGACCCGCGATCTGGATGACCACCAGTCTGAACAGCTGGAGATTCGCATCACGGCGCCCTGAGCGGCGTGCGGGTGCGCGTTTGAACGAATGGATGCCTCGCGATGGCGGACGACCAACCTGACCTGCCTTTTTCCAAGCTGACACGGGCCCTGATGGCCAATGTGCGTCGGGCGGGCTTTCCGCCGCTGTACCAGCAAACGGTGGCGCAAGCCCGTCAGGCTTACGCCGCGGGTGTCGGGGCCATGGGACTGCCGCCGGTAGAGTTGCCGCGGGTGGAGTCTTTCACCATTCCCGGGCCGGCGGGTGACATCCCTGCTCGCTTGTGGGCCAACTCGCACGAACATGACCTGCCGGTGCTGCTGTACCTGCATGGCGGCGGTTTTGTGGTCGGTGGCATCCACACCTGTGATGCGATGTGCCGCCAGGTGGCCCGCCTCAGCGGTGCGGCGGTGCTGGCCATTGATTACCGTCTGGCGCCCGAACACAAATTCCCTGCGGGCCTGGAAGACTGCGTGGCCACCCTGCGCTGGCTGGTGGAACAGGGCCACACCCGTCATCTGGATGCCAGCCGCCTGGCTGTGGGCGGTGACAGTGCCGGTGGCACGCTGGCGGCCACGCTGGCGCTGATGGCTCGCGATGCCCACATACCGTTGAAGCTGCAGGCCTTGTTCTACCCGTCGGTGCAGGTGGGCGTGGCCACGGACTCGTTCAAGACCTACGCCAGCCACACCCTGCTCAGTGCCGAGCTGATGAAGTGGTTCGAGGCCCACGCTCATGGCGGGACGGCTGCCGAGCGCTGGCACCGTGAACCTTTGCTGGCGCCAGACCACCGCGGGGTGGCCCCGGCCTGGATCGGGCTGGCCCAGTGCGATCCGCTCACCGACGATGGCTACCAGTACGCCGACAAACTGCGTGCGGCAGGTGTGCCGGTGACCGTGCAAGTCTGGCCCGGCGTCATCCACGATTTCATCAACATGGGCCGGCTGCTGCCCGAAGCCACACAGGCCTATGAGGCCCTGGCGTCAGCCTTGAGGGACGCCTTCGGGCGCTGACGTTTCTTTCCACTTTTCTTTGATGGCCACCCGAGTTCGACACCAAATGCTGTAAGTGGTTGATTTGACTAGGTTGACCTAGTCAGCGTGCCACTACAGGAGGGATAACTGGAGTTCGTTGCTGAGCTTTTTGACCTTCAAGGCGGCCATGGTGGCGGCCTG
>NZ_JBLIZW010000025.1:0-19715 GCF_048860245.1 Aquabacterium sp.
TGCAGGATCACATCAAGGCCCTGGCCATGGCCCGCACCCTGAGCGCCGAATCGGATGCGAGCGACACCGACGCCTTCCTGTCGACCACCTGGGCCGTGCTGCACGCCGAAAAGCGTTGCGACGAACTGCTGCGTCAGGCCCGGCGCACCTTGCTGCATGCCATCGACGACGCCCCCAGCCTGATGCTGGCCAACGACCTGGCCTGCACGCTGGAGCTGGCCTCGGATCGCTTGCTGACCGCCGCCTACAGCCTGCGCGATGTGGTCCTCAGCCAGGCCGAGGTGCGCCCATGAGCCCCTCCGATTTGTCGCTGTACCTGATTGGCTGCGGAAGCCCCACCACACAAGCCGAGACCGCGCCCACCGCCAGCGCCCAGACCATGGGCTTCAAAGCCTGGAACCTGTTGCGCATGGCGCAGATGGGCCTGACGGTTCCGCCCGCCTTCGTGATCCCCACCGCGGCTTGTCACAGTGAGGCGTCTCGCGCCACCGCCACCCAAGCCAGCACCTGGATGCCAGGCCTCAAGGCGCTGCAAACCCGCTGTGGCACCGTGCTCGGGGACACCCGCCGCCCGCTGCTGCTGTCGGTGCGCTCCGGGGCCCCGGTCTCCATGCCCGGCATGATGGAAACGCTGCTCAACATCGGCCTGTGCGATGCCACGGTGCATGGCCTCGTCCGGCAAACGGGCAACCCGCGCCTGGTGTGGGATGCCTACCGTCGCCTGATCGCCACCTATGGCGAAGTGGTGGCCGGACTGGATGCGGCCCTGTTCGAGCAAGACCTGCACGACCTGGCCGCCGGCCGCGACGAACGCGACCTGGACTTCACCGAACTGCGCGAACTCACCCGCCGCTATCTGGCCACCTATGCCCGCGCGCACGGTCAGCCGTTTCCGCAGGACCCCACACAGCAACTCGCCGATGCCATCGGGGCCGTGCTCGCCTCGTGGCAATCCGAAAAAGCCGTGGCCTACCGCCGCCTGCACGAACTGCCCGATGACCTGGGCACTGCGGTGACCGTGCAAGCCATGGTGTTTGGCAACGCGGGCGGCCGCTCTGGGGCCGGCGTGGGCTTCACCCGTGACCCGGCTACTGGCGAGCCCCACCTGTGGGTCGATTTCCTGTTCAACGCGCAAGGCGAAGACGTGGTGTCCGGCCGCCGCAGCGCCCATGGCCACGATGAATTGGCCACGGTCCTGCCCGCCACCTGGGATGCCCTGTGCACCGCCACCGCGCAGCTGGAACGCACGCTGGGCGACATGCAGGACTTCGAGTTCACCGTGCAAGACGGCCAGCTGTACATGCTGCAGACCCGTCACGGCAAGCGCACCCCGCAAGCGGCCGCCCGCATTGCGCTGGACCTGTGGTCCGAAGGCCTCATCAGCCAGGACGAGGCCCGACAACGCACAGCCACCCTGCAGGCCGCCGATCTGCGACAAGTCCGCGTGGTGGCCACCGACGGTGAACCCCTCACGCCCTTGGGCCAAGGCGCCACGGCCTGCAACGGCGTGGCCACGGGCGAAATCGCGCTGGACGCGGCACGGGCGCAGGCCCGCCATGCCAGCGGCGCCGCCATCATCCTCGTCCGCCGCGATGCCGAGACCTGCGACATGGCCGCACTCGAACACGCCCAAGGCCTGCTCACGGCACGCGGCGCCCGCACCTCACACGCCGCCGTGGTGGCGCGCCAGATGGGCAAAGTGTGTCTGGTGGGATGCAGCACCTTGCACATCGACGACAGCACCCGCACCGTTCAACTGGGTGAGCGCACGTTTCAAGAAGGCGATGTCCTCACGCTGGATGGCAACGATGGCAGCATCTACGCTGGGGCCGCCCACACCGTCGAGGTCGATGACGACGCGCTGCTGACACGCCTGCAGCAACTGCGCCAAGCCATCAACTCATAAACGGAAACGCCGCCGAAACCAGGTGTTCATGGCAAAGGTGGCGCCCAGGTAGCTCACCAAGATGAGCCCCAGGCAGGGCCAGTACGCCATCGGCAAAGCCACCAACCCCAAGGCCGGTGCCAAGGGTGAATACGGCAGGCACAGTCCCACGCCACACACCGCAAGTGTGGTCCACAGCAAAGGCCGGCTGGCGCGACTGCGCACAAACGGCAAACGCCCGGTGCGAATGATGTGGATCACCAGCGTCTGCGAGAGCAGGGACTCCACAAACCAACCGGTGTGGAACAAAGCCGCCTGGTCAGGCGTTTGCGCCTGGAACACATAGAACATCAGCCCAAAGACCACGTAGTCGAACACCGAACTCACCGGCCCCACCCACATCATGAAGTGCGCGATGTGGCCCATGTCCCATCGCCGGGGCTCGCGCAGCTCTTCGGGGTCCACGCGGTCGGTGGGAATGGCCGACTGCGACAGGTCATACAGCAAGTTGTTGGTGAGCACCTGAATGGGCGCCATGGGCAAAAACGGCAGCCAGGCGCTCGCCCCCAGCACGCTGAACATGTTGCCGAAGTTGGAACTCGCCCCCATGCGGATGTACTTCAGCAGGTTGGCAAACACCTTGCGACCTTCCATCACCCCGTCGTCCAGCACCAGCAGGCTCTTTTCCAGCAAGATGATGTCGGCCGACTCCTTGGCAATGTCCACCGCCGTGTCCACCGAAATGCCCACATCGGCCGCTTTCAGGGCCGGGCCATCGTTGATGCCATCGCCCATGTAGCCGACCACATGCCCCCTCGCCCGCAGGGCGGCAATGACCCGCGCCTTCTGGTCGGGCGAGAGCTTGGCAAACACCTGCGTGTCACCCGCGGCTTCCTGCAAGGCGATGTCGCTCAGGGCCTCGACCTCGTGCCCCAGCAAGACCCGCTCGACGGGCAGGCCCACTTCTCGGCACACCTTGCGCGTCACGACCTCGTTGTCACCGGTCAGGATCTTGACGGCCACGCCATGGCGCTTCAGCGCCGCCAAGGCGGGTTGCGCCGATTCTTTGGGCGGGTCCAGAAACGCGACATAGCCCAGCAAGGTGAGGCCCGACTCGTCCGCCACCGACATGGTGTGGGAGTCGACCGTCATGGGCCGACAGGCAATGGCCAGCACCCGAAAACCGTCTTCGTTCAGGCGATGTGCCTCGGCCTGCAAGGCGGCCAAATGGCTGTCATCCAGCGCCACCGGCTGGCACCCCACGATGCCATCCCGACACACGCTGAACACCTCTTCCACAGCGCCCTTGCAGATCAGCAGGCGCTCATCCCCACGCGCCACCACCACCGACATCCGGCGCCGCTGAAAGTCAAACGGCAACTCATCGACCTTCTGGTACTCGCCTTCGGCATGCAGACGCTCGTGCACCGACACGTACTTGAGCACGGCCACGTCCAGCATGTTGCGCAGGCCGGACTGGTAATAGCTGTTGAGGTAGGCCAACTCCAGCACCCGCTCACTGGGCTGCCCATCCAGGTCAATGTACTTTTCCAGAATGATGCGGTCCTGCGTGAGCGTGCCCGTTTTGTCGGTGCACAGCACGTCCATGGCCCCGAAGTTCTGGATGGCATCCAGGCGTTTGACGATGACCTTCTTGCGCGACATGGTCAGCGCGCCCTTGGCCAGGTTCATCGTGACCAGCATGGGCAACATCTCGGGCGTCAGGCCGACGGCCACGGCACAGGCAAACAGCAAGGCCTCCAGCCAGTCCCCTTTGGTGAGCCCATTGATCAGGAACACCAGTGGCACCATCACCGCCATGAAACGCAGCATCAGCCAGATGAAGCGGTTGATGCCCACCTGAAAGCTGGTCTGCACATGCTCGCCCGCCGTGGCCTGCGCGATGCCACCAAAAATGGCGCGCGCCCCGGTGTTCACCACCACCGCGGTGGCAGCGCCACTGGCCACGTGGGTGCCCATGAAGCACACATTGCGCAGCGCCAACGGCTCGGTTTGCGGTGCGGCAACCTCGGCAGTTTTTTCTATCGGGATGGACTCCCCCGTCAGCGCCGACTCGTTGACGAAGAAGTCCCGGGCCGACAGCAGGCGCACATCGGCCGGAATCAGGTCGCCCACCGACAGGCGCACCACGTCGCCCGGCACCAGCGCTTCCATGGGCACTTCCTGCCCACCCGCCGCCTGGGCATCTGCCCCGGCATCCGCGCGCAACACCGTGGCCGTGGTGTGCACCATGGCCCGCAAGGCCTCCGCGGCCCGGCCCGAGCGCCGCTCTTGAACCAGCGCCAGCGAGATGCTGAGCACCACCATCAGGGTGATGATGACCGCCGATTCGACATTGCCCGTCAACACGGACACCAGCGCCAGCGTCAGCAGCAGGATGTTCAGCGGGTTCACGATGCGCTGCGCCAGCTGCCGCAGCAAGCCCACCCGGGCATCGGCCACCACCACATTGGGCCCAAGCTGGGCGAGGCGGGTGCGGGCCTCGTCTGACGACAGACCTTGCGCCGAGGCCTGCAGGCTCGACAGTCCTTGGGCAATCGGCTGCGTGGCCACCGACACCAAGGTCTGTCGGGCGGCGGCCTGAAGGTCGTGCAAGGTGCTCATGCGCACAGCATGCCTGATCAAACGGTGACAGCGTGTGAAACACCCCAACACGAGACACCCCCTTCGCCCTCAGGGTCTGCCGCATGGCCAACCCCGGGTGAAGTGCCTACACTCAGGTTCCCGGCGCTGGAACCAAGCAGGATCGGTCGTCAGCGCGCACGTGCCCACCACGCGCGCGGCACGTTGCATCACCTCACCCATCACAATAGAGGAGACCGACATGCCTGAGCTCACCCCCGTGGTTCCGCCGGACACCGTCCGCAAAAGCGCCCCCTCGCGCCGCGCCCTGCCGGCAGGCATCTCCGAATCCGTTGCCGACGACCCTGAACGACTCCTCGAAGAAGTCCGCCAGCGTCAGGATGCCTTCGAGCAGCAAGGCCAGATCCTGCGTCAGGTACAGACCGCGCTGCAGCGCGCCCAAGGCACCAATCAGGAACTGGCGCTGGTGGCTGATCGCGTCACCGACGCCATCCTGATTTGCGACGCACACCGCTGCATCACCTGGATCAACCCCGCCTTTACCCGCCTGACCGGCTTCACCTTGACCGAATGCCACGGCCTGCTGCCCGAAGAATTGCTCAGCGGCCCGCACACGGATGACGCCACCATCACCCGCATCAACCAGGCCGTGGCCCAAGGCAGCAGCATCGAAAAGCTGGAGGTATGCCACCACCGCAAGGATGGCGAGCCGTTCTGGGTGATCCGCTCGGTGCAACCCATTCATGGCCCGGATGGTCAGGTCAACCGCTACATCGAGGTGCTGACCGACATCGGCGACCGCCGCCGCGCCGAGGCCGAACACGCCAAACGGCTGGAACTGGAAGTGGCACTGGCCACCAAGGCCGAGTTCCTCTCGCGCATGAGTCACAACATGCGCTCATCGCTCAATGCCATCCTGGGGTTCACCCAGTTGCTCGACATGAGTCGCGACGACGAACTGCCCGACTTGCAGCGCCGTCAGATTGGCCACATCCATGCCGCGGGGCAGCAACTGCTCAACCTGCTCGATCAGTCGCTGGAATACGCCCGACTGGAAGACAAGCCCCTGGGCATCCGCCCGCAGCGTGTCGAGCTACCCGTGTTGCTGCGCGAAGTGCGTGCGGCCCTCGAAGACCAGTCTCAGGACGTCACCGTGGTGGTGGACAGCCAGTGCCCACCGGTCTGGGCCGATGCCCAGCACACCCGCTCCATCCTGATGAACCTGATGAGCAATGCCATCAAGTACAGCCCTCCCGGCGCCACCGTCTGGATGCAAGCGAAAGCGGCCCCCGACGAACGCGTGGCCATCATCGAAGTCAAGGACCAAGGCTTTGGCATCGAGCAAGACGACCTCTCTCGCATCTTTCAGCCCTTTGCGCGACTGGACACGCCGTCGGGTCGCGCCCATGGCAATGGCTTGGGACTGGCCGTGTCACAACGGCTGGCCGAGTTGATGCACGGCCGCATCGACGTCAGCAGCACGCTGGGGCATGGTAGCGTGTTCACCTTGCGACTGCCGCTGGCCGAAGGCCCCGGCGCCTTGCGCTCAACCTACGCGCGCGGCGCCGAGCCGGCCATCATGTTGCCGCCGCTGCGGGTGGTGCACATCGAAGACAACGCGCTCAACCGCAGCTTGGTCGAAGCCATGTTTGCCGCCTATCCACAGGTGCGCCTGTACTCGGCGGAAACCGCCGGTGAAGGGCTGGCCAGCATCGAAAGCATCCGCCCGGATGTGGCCCTGGTGGACATCAACCTGCCGGACGGCAGCGGTCTGGATCTGTGCCGCCGGTTGCGGGCTCAGGCCGACTTCAAAACCCTGCCCCTGATTGCACTGAGTGCCGATGCACTGCCCGAGCACATCGCCCGCGCCCTGCAAACCGGCTTCAACCACTACCTGGTCAAGCCCCTGCAGATTCAGCGCCTGCTGGGCATCCTGGCACACATGCCCAGCACCCAGGCCGCCCCGCCCCGACCTTGACGCCACCTCGCACAACCGCGCGCTGACTCAGTCGGCGCCCAATCGGTCGGCTGTCCAGCGCAGCAGGTCCAGCCACATCTGGCGAATCTCGGCGTCTTGCGGGGTACGCAGCGCATTGGGCAACTCGATGGTCACCACCGGCACCTTTTTGTAGACCCCGCCGTAATTGCCCAGGCTGCCCGGAAAGATGCCCACCTGGTCCAGATACAAGCGCCCCAGCCGCTTGGGCGGCACCGTGGGGCCGTCAAAGTCCAGCACCCCATAGGGCGCATGCACGGACACGATCAGGTCGGGCTTCCAGCGCTCCATCTCGTCGTGCAGCCACTTGGACTCGGGTTCGGACAAAGGCTTGGCACCCGGAAACCGGCGGGGATCGCTGCGCGTGCGCTCTTTCCAGTACACCGGGGCTTCCTTGTCCCAGTTGGGCGTGGGGAAGTTGCGATTCAGGTCCACCCCCCGCGCATTGGTCCGAGAAGGGCGGCCCTGCAGCATGCCATCCGGATTCATCAGAGGCACAAACCGCCAGTGAATGTTGGACGGGGTCTCCATGGCCGCGCCAATCCAGTGCAACACCAGCGCGGTCGACGACAGTTCATCGCCATGGATGCCGCCCACCACCAGGACACGCAACCTGGCGTGGGGAGAAATGACATCCCGTTCGACCAACTGGTTGCCCGTCACCGATCGCACCGGCATGCCCTGCAATTGCGCCCGCGCGCACACCGCACGCGAGACATTGGGCAGGCGCCGCGTCATCACCTCGCAAAACGAAGCGGCCGAGATGGGCCCGCTCGCCGCGCGCGCAGGCGTGACATCGGGTTTGTGGGCCTGCACGTTCGCGGCAAGGCAGGCAAGAACGGCGCCGGCAACGCGCCACCAGACAGTGCGTTTCATGATGCTGCCGATGATACCGAGCCCACCCCGCCGCTGTCAGCGGGCCAGCGACTTCAGTGCCAGCTTGATGCCCTCGCTCACCGACACATCGGCGGGCAAGGCCTTGAGCGCCGCTTGCGCTTCCTTGTCGGAATACCCCAGGGCCACCAGCGCCTGCAGGATGTCGCCCTGCGTGTCGTTGGCCACCGAGAAACCCGGCGCCGACAACACCGGCGCCAGCTTGCCCTTGAGTTCGAGCAACAGGCGTTCGGCCGTTTTCTTGCCCACGCCCGGCACCTTCACCAGGCGGCTCGCGTCCTGCGCCGACACGGCCTGCGCCAACTCTTCGGTGTTGAGGCCAGACAGCAGCGCCAGCGCAATGCGTGGCCCCACCCCGCTGATCTTGATCAGCTCGCGGAAGGATTCGCGCTCGCCGGCGGTCAGAAAGCCGAAGAGCAACTGCGCATCCTCGCGCACGATGAACTGGGTCAGCAAGGTGACCTTGGCGCCCAGTTCAGGCAGGTTGTAGAAGGTGCTCATGGGCACCTGGACTTCGTAGCCGACGCCGTGGACGTCGACCAGTACATAGGGAGGGGCCTTGGCAGCCAGCTCCCCGGTCAGGCGGGCAATCATGCCGGCAGTTTAGCGGCGGAACAGGCCCAGACGCTGCGCCTCCAGCGCGGCTTCCGCACGCGACGACACGTTGAGCTTGCGGTAGATCTGCTTGACGTAGTCGGCAATGGTGTGACGTGACAGGTTCAACTGCTGACCGATCTCGGGCAGCGTGAAGCCCTTGGCCACGCGCAGCAACACTTCGTTTTCGCGCTCGGTCAGTTGCACGTGCGGCGTGACGTTGTCAGGCTCGGCCATGGCGGGCTTCATGCGGGCCTGGGCGGTGAAGTACTGGATCACACGGCGCGCAATCGAAGGCGACAGGGGCGGCTCGCCCTGGCTGATGCGGTGCAGTTGCTCCGCCAGTTGCTCGCGGGGTTGCTCCTTGAGGAGGTAGCCAAAGGCGCCGGCCTGCAAGGCGGGGAAGAGGTGATCGTCGTCCTCGTGGATGGTCACCACCACCGACTGCACTTCGGGCTGCTTTTCACGCAAGGCTTGAACCACCTCGACGCCCGACCCATCGGGCAAGCCCAGATCGCACAGGGCCACGTCAAAGCGCACGGCATTGACCAGTTCCAGCGCATCGTGCACGCGCGAGGCTTCACTGATGTGGGCACCAGGGAACACCTGCAAAGCCAGGGTCTTGAGCCAGGCTCGGATTTCGGGCAGGTCTTCAAGCAAAAGGATTTGTTTCATGGTGTTCTAAGCCTCACTTCTCATTGTTCGTGCGCACCTCAGAATGCGCGATTCTGGTTGATCATGCTAGCAGTGCCGGGAGACGGCAAGCCTCCCCCGGTCAGGGCCTGTTGCATGGTCGCGATTTCAAGCGGCAAGGTCAGGCGGATGACGGTGCCAAACCCTGGCCCGGACTCCACCAGGCATTGCCCGTTGAGTTGTTTGGCGCGGTGCTTCATGCTGGTCATGCCGTGACCGCGATCCAGTCGGCCATCCAGCTCCATGGGGATGCCCTTGCCGTTGTCCTGGATGACGAGCACGAAGTCGTGCAGATCCAGATGCACCTCGGCCGAAATGATGACGTGCGACGCCTCGCTGTGCTTGATCACGTTGCTGACCGCCTCGCGCAAGATGCGGGTGGTCTGCACATAGGTGCGCGACGACAGCGGTTCTTCAATGATGTCATTGGGGTTGCGCCACTCGCACTCGATGCCGGCCTGACGCAGGCGGGACACCACCTCGGCACGCCAGTCTGCCAGCGCATCCGACAGCACCATGGCCCGTCCGGTGAGCCCGCGCACCGACAGACGCATTTCTTCCAGCGCTTCACGTGCCAGGGTCGAAATGCGGTCGTTGTCGGCCGTGTGCACGATGGTCAGCAGCTTGGCGCCCAGGTCGTCGTGCAAGTCCGAAGCAATCCGCTTACGCTCTTTCTCGGCCACCTGCTCGGCACGCAGCTCGGCAATCTGGCTGAAGTTGCGCTCGATCTCGTCGCTGATTTCGGTGACCCGGCGCTCCAACTGCGCACGCGCCCCCTCAGCCGTCCGCAAGGCTTTGGCGTAGACCTGGATCAGGCGAACGGCCACCGAGGCATACAGCAGCGGCATCACAAAGTGCGTCACATGGATGCCCCACAGGCGGATCAGCCCATATTGGTAGGCCAGCTCGATGCCCATCACCGTGGTGACGATGCCCAGCGCCCCGCACATCAACCAAAACTCCGGGCGTCGCTTCTTACCGGCCAGCCACAAGAAGAAAACCACCGAGCAAAACACCTCGACTGCGAACAGCAAGTACCAGATGCGCGATCCGGAGAACAGACGATGCGTGCCCGCCAGCAGCAGGCTCATGGGCAGCAACACGCACTGCGCCCACAGGGCCGCATTGATGCGGCGCATCCACGCCTCGCTGATCACGTTCTGGATGCGGGCCCCTGCATAGCTCAGCAAGAACTTGACCGCGAAGGCCGCCATCGGCGCAAACAGCAGGGCCATCAGCATCTCGCTGGTGGCATTCGGCATGGGCAAGTCCCCCAGCCAGAAACGCCCCGTCATCAAGGCCCAGCCAATGGTCAGCAAGCCGAAATAGACCAGATAGTCGAGGCGGCGCACCCACGCCATCCCCAAGGCAAACACGCCCAGCACGGCCAGAATGCCGCCCAGCACCTGCGACAAGGTAGAGCTCCAGAACTCCTGCTCGGCTTCGAGTTGGCGGATATGGGGCAGGGGCCCCACACGCACCGCAGCCAGGCCGCCGGCACGCTGGCGGGCCGTGACCTCGTCAATCGGATAGCCCACCACCCGGATGTCGACCAGATTGCCCGAAGCATTGAGCAAGGCCGCCGGCAAAGGAATGGTGTGCGAGCGGAAACAGTTGCGGGCATAGGGCAGCTTCATGCGACCGCCGCGGTAGAGCAACTGCCCGTTCAAAAACACTTCCACATTCGAGCAGGCGCGCTCGACATAGAGGGCCTGCAACTCATCGGGAGCAGCCGATGCACTGGGATCAAATCGAAAGCGATACCAGACCGAGCCTTGGTAACCGGGGTGGTTGATGGACCACTCATCGGGCAACGCAATGACGCGGGCAGGCACATTGAGCGGGAATTGCGCCGATGGGCTCTCGACCACCCAAGGCTGAGACAATGTCTTCACCGGCGAATCCAGCAAGACCGCCACCGCCGGGTGGCTGCGACGCACCGCCTCGCTGTTGAGCACCAGCAAGCCCCAACCCGCCAGCGCGGCCAGCAGCAAGCCGGCCAATGCAGCGAGCCAGACGCGACGACGCGAGGCGGGTGGGGCAGGCTCCGTCGCCGTCGCTTCCACGCCGCCCTCTCCTTCGGAGACCCACTCCTGGCTAAAAAAGCGGGCCCAGGATTGCCACGCGTGACCCAGCATGCTCAAAGACGACTCCGTACCCCATTTGTCCTGACGCATGGAATGCCCGCGCCAGATTCATGTCGTCATTTTCTCAATAGATGTCACCCGCTGACGCGCAGGGCAAGCGACAATTTATATCGATTACCCCATATCGGACCTCCATGCAACTGCGCCACAGCTTTTCTCCTCCGGATAACTCCCGACTCGCCCGTCTGTGCGGGCCGCTGGACGAGCATCTGCGAACCATCGAGGCCGCCTTCGGGGTGACCATGACGCGCCGGGGCGAGCAGTTCCGCATTGAAGGCGCCAAAGGCGTGCCGCAGCGCGTGGTCGAGCTGCTGGAGGCGCTCTACACCCGCAGCGATCGCGCGATCAGTCCGGAGATGGTGCAGCTGGCCATCACGTCCAGCCTGGCCGCCCTGCAGCGCGCCCACCAGGGCAAGGCCCCGTCCGACCCCAACGAGCCAGCCCCCCACGATGCGGGTGCCGACCCGGACGGCCCCACCCTGCACACCCGCCGCGCCGATCTGCAGGGGCGAACCCCCAATCAGGTTCACTACCTGCGCCAGATCTTGTCGCATGACCTGAGCTTTGGCATTGGCCCCGCCGGCACCGGCAAGACCTTCCTGGCCGTGGCCTGCGCGGTCGATGCGCTGGAGCGCAGCGCCGTGCAACGCATCGTCCTGACCCGCCCTGCGGTCGAGGCAGGCGAACGTCTGGGCTTCCTGCCCGGTGACCTGACCCAAAAAGTCGACCCCTACCTGCGCCCGCTGTACGACGCGCTGTACGACCTCATGGGCTTTGACCGCGTGACAAAGGCCTTCGAAAAGGGGCTCATCGAAATCGCCCCGCTGGCCTTCATGCGGGGGCGCACGCTGAACCACGCCTTCATCATCCTGGACGAGGCCCAGAACACCACGCCCGAGCAGATGAAGATGTTCCTCACCCGCATCGGCTTTGGGTCGCGCGCGGTCGTGACCGGCGACGTCAGCCAGATTGACTTGCCACGCGGCGCTCGCAGTGGTCTGATCGATGCCGAGCGCATCCTCAAGCGCGTGAAGGGCGTGTCCTTTACGCGCTTCACGGCCGCCGACGTGGTGCGCCATCCTCTGGTGGCCCGCATTGTGGAAGCGTATGACGCGGCCCAGGCCGCCCAAGGCCACGAGGGTTTGCCCCCCGCACCGCTGCCCCCGACCGAGGCGCCTCGCGCCAGTCGCCCCACACGTAGCTCGCGCGCTGCTGCGCCGCGCCCTGACCTCGACGAATCCTCCCAGCCATGAGCATCGACCTGACCCTGAGCCTGCAATTTGCAGACAAGCGCCACCGTGACCAACTGCCCCGCCACAAAGTGGCCCGCTGGCTGAAAGCTGCACTGGAAAGTGATGCGGAACTCGCCGTGCGCATCGTGGATGCGGAGGAAGGCCAGGCCCTCAACCGCGACTACCGCCAAAAGGACTACGCCACCAATGTGCTGACCTTCGATTACGCGCATGAGCCCGTGGTGATGGCCGACCTGATCCTGTGCGCGCCCGTGGTCGAGCGCGAAGCCCAGGAGCAGAACAAAGACCTGGTGGCGCACTACGCCCACATGCTCGTGCACGGTGCCCTGCATGCCCAGGGCTGGGACCACATTGAAGAAGACGAGGCCCAGGCCATGGAGCAACGCGAGCGCGAGATCATGGCCAAGCTGGGATTTGCCGACCCGTACGCGGGCTGAAATTAACCCACATCAGGTTTAACGCTCAAGGTTAAGGCGCAACTGCCGATTTTCCGAAAACCACCCTGGCGCTGATCGGTTCAACGCCAACCCGGTTTTTCTGAGGGTCACCATGCGCCTGAACACGCCCGTCAGCAATCAGGAATATCTCGTTTCCGAGTCCTTCTCGCTGGTCTCCGTGACCGATTTGAAGGGCCGCATCACATACGGCAACGCCGCTTTCGTGAGAGTAAGCGGTTACTCACTTGATGAACTGCTCGGTCAGCCGCATAACCTGATCCGTCACCCTGACATGCCCGCAGAAGCCTTTCGGGACATGTGGGCCACCCTGGAATCGGGGCGACCTTGGGTCGGGGTGGTGAAAAATCGGCGCAAAAACGGCGACTACTACTGGGTCAAAGCCAACGCCATCCCCATCCGCCAGAACCAGACGGGCACCACCGTGGGCTATCTGTCGGTGCGCAACCCGCCGACACGGGCCGAAATCCAGGGCGCGGAGCAGTTGTATGCCGTGCTGAACGCGCAGGCAGAACGCGGTTCCGGCGGGATCACCCTGCACCAAGGTCGCGTGGTGAAGCACGGCTGGTTGGCCAGACTGACCCGGCCGCTGGAACACATCTGGCATGGCCCGTCCACCCTCGTCCAGTTGGTGGTCACATGCGCCCTGATGGCACTCAGCACGGTCGTCCCGCTGACATGGTTGATCCCCTTGGGGCTGACGCTGTGCCTGGCAGTGGCGTGGTACAGCCGCGTCCTGATCCTGAAGCCCTTTCTCAGCCTGCGCGACCACCTGGACACCATGGCCTCCGGAGACCTGAGCGCCGAGGTGGACACCTCGGGGGACGGCTTGCTGGGGCGCCTGCAGATGTCGCTCAATCAACTGCACGCCAACATTCGTGCGGTGACGGCCGACACCAACATGGAGATCAACAACCTCCGCGGCGCCATTCAGGAAATCACGTCCGGCAACCTGGACCTGTCGTCTCGCACGGAAATCCAGGCCAACAGCCTGGAGCAAACCGCTTCGACCACCGCCCAGATTCACCAGTCGTCCAGCCAGGCCGCGGAATCGGTCAGTCAGGCTGCTCAACTGGCAGCCGACATGGCTGCGCAAGCCCAGCGCAGCCAGGACTCGGTGCAGCGCGTGTCCACCGCGATGAGCGACATCAACCAGTCCTCGCAACGGGTGGGCGACATCATTCACGTCATTGAGGGCGTGGCCTTCCAGACCAACATCCTGGCGCTCAACGCGGCGGTCGAAGCCGCACGCGCTGGCGAAGCGGGCCGCGGCTTCGCCGTGGTGGCCACCGAGGTCCGCTCTCTGGCCCAACGCACCACCGAAGCCGCACGCGAAATCCGGCAATTGATCAGCGAATCGGTTGAACGCGTGGCCGCCGGCAATGCAGAAACCAACACCGCCACCGAGCGCATGGCCGAGGCCCTGCAATCGGTCGAACAAGTGGCCTCCTTGCTGCGCGAACTCGCCGAAACGGCCAGCGAACAGCAACGCGGCGTGGCCTCCATCAGCGAGTCTGTGGACGACATGGACCGCATCACGCAACAAAATGCGGCCATGGTGGAGGAAATCGCCGCCTCCACCACCGATTTGCAAAACCAGATTGCACACGCGGGCAAGGTGCTGGGCCTGATGCGCCTGCACCCTGAAGACGGGACCTTGGCCGACGTCGATGCCGTGGACCTTCGCAAACAGGCGCAACTGCGCTTGAGTGACAGCACCCATCTGGATTTTCGTGCGGCCATTGCGGCACACAGCAAGTGGAAGACCACGCTGCGCAACGCCATCGACAGCGGCGAACAACTGGATGCGGACACCATTGCACGAGATGACTGCTGTGCCGTGGGCAAATGGGTGCACGGTCCGGGTGGCCACGAGTGGGGCACGAGGCCGGATTTCGTCAACCTGGTGCAACGACACCGGGAGTTCCACGCACGTGCCGGAGAAGTGGCCGAGGCGGTCAACGGTGGCCACCGAACAGAAGCCTTGCGCTTGCTGCAAAACGGCTCCCCTTTCACGAAGGCAACGAGTGCCGTCGTGGAAGCGCTGGACGCCCTGCGACGTCACCAGGAACGCGGCTGAACTCGTGCCATTTTCTTAACGCACCTCATTTCCAGAACGGAATTCACCAACCATAAATCCATAAACCATAAACCATATTACCAACTCAAGATTTAAAGCGGGGCGGCCGATATTCCGAATTCAGGGTTCCATTTCGCATTGCAGTAGATGCGCGATCGCCTGATTGATTCGGAGAGTTCTCATACGTCTGAACACGCCCGTCACTCAAAAAGAATTCACCTTCTCAGACGACTACTCGTTGGTGTCGGTCACAGACCTGAAAGGTCGCATTACCTACTGCAATGCGGCGTTCATCAAGGTCAGTGGCTACACGATGGATGAGCTCCAGGGGCAGCCGCACAACATCGTGCGCCACCCGGACATGCCGGCAGAAGCCTTCCGCGACCTGTGGGCCACCGTCGAGTCGGGGCGCCCCTGGGTGGGCATCGTCAAAAACCGACGCAAAAATGGCGACCACTACTGGGTCAAGGCCAGCAGCATCCCCATCCGCCGCAATGGCACCGGTGAAATCCAAGGCTATCTCTCGGTCCGCAACTGCCCCACACGAGACGAAATCGCGGCTGCCGAGGCGCTCTACGCCAAGCTCAACGCGCAGGCCGACCAGGGCCGCAACCGCATCACGCTGTACCAGGGCCGCGTCCAGAACAAAGGCATCGCGCACCGCTTGCTCGGTGCGCTGGAGCAAGTCTGGCACGGGCCCCTCCACGCTACTTCAGTTGAGCACGGTAGCGGCCATCGTCGGCCTGAGCACCGTCTTGCCCCTGCCCTGGCTGGCGGCTGCCGCCACCGCCCTGTGCCTGGCCGCCACGTGGGGCTGCCGCGTCATGATCCTGCGTCCGTATTTGAGTCTACGCGATCACCTGGACATCATGGCCGCCGGCGACCTGAGCACCGAAGTCGACACCTCGGGCGACGGCTTGTTGGGCCGCCTGCAGATGTCACTGAGACAGCTCAGCGTCAACATCCGCGCCGTGATTGCCGACACCACCATGGAGATCAACAACCTGCGTGGCGCCATTCAAGAGATCACCTCCGGCAACCTCGACCTGTCCGCACGGACCGAAGTCCAGGCCAACAGCCTGGAGCAAACGGCATCCACCACCGAAGAAATCAACGGCACGGCCAGTCAGGCGGCCGAATCGGTCAGTCAGGCCGCGCAACTGGCTGCCGACATGTCCGCACAAGCCCAGCGCAGCCAGGACTCGGTGCAACGCGTGTCGCAAGCCATGAGTGAAATCAACCAGTCCTCTCAGCGGGTGGGCGACATCATCCATGTGATTGAAGGTGTGGCCTTCCAGACCAACATCCTGGCGCTCAATGCCGCCGTCGAAGCTGCCCGCGCGGGCGATGCCGGCCGGGGCTTTGCCGTGGTGGCCACCGAGGTGCGGTCGCTGGCGCAACGCACCACCGACGCGGCCCGGGAAATCCGTCAGTTGATCGGCGAATCGGTCGAGCGGGTGGCTGCCGGCAACAACGAGACCCAGACCGCCACGCAACGCATGGCCGAAGCCCTGCAATCGGTGGAGCAGGTCACCACCTTGCTGCGTGAACTCGCCAACACCGCCAGCGAACAGCAGCGTGGTGTGGCCATGATCAGCGACTCGGTGAGCAACATGGATCGCATCACCCAGCAAAATGCGGCCATGGTGGAAGAGATTGCCGCCTCCACTGAAAACCTGCAAAACCAAGTGGGGCATGCCGGCAAGATTCTGGGTCTGCTGCGCCTGCACACGGAAGACGCCACCCTGGCTGAAGCCGATGCCGTAGACCTGCGCAAGCAAGCGCAAGCCCGCATCACCGCAGAAGAAAACCTCGACTTCCGCGCTGCCATTGCGGCCCATGGCAAATGGAAGACGACCTTGCGCAACGCCATCAGCAGCGGCGATCAACTCGATGCCGCCGCGATCTCACGCGACGACTGTTGCGCGGTGGGCAAGTGGGTGCACGGCCCAGGCGGTCAACGCTGGAGCAATGCCCCCGATTTCACCAACCTGGTGGCACGCCACCGCGAGTTCCACCAAGCCGCCGGAGCCGTGGCCGAAGTGGTCAACCGCGGAGACAAGGACAAAGCCTTGCGCATGCTCGATGGGGGCTCGGCCTTCATGAGTGCCACCCATGCAGTGGTCGAAGCCCTCAATGCCCTGCGGCGCCATCACGAGCGCCACTGAGCCACACGCCTGACCGAATCAGGCGGCCAGACCGCTGAGGAAGCCCGTGGTGCCGCCGTGCAGGCAGCGGGGCTTCCAGGCGCTCACACGCTGTGCAATCGCCGCGATGTGATCGGGCGTGGTGCCGCAGCAGCCGCCAGCAATGTTCAGGAAGCCGGCCTTGGCAAACTCTTCCACCAGTCCGCCCGTGATCTCGGGCGTCTCGTCAAACCCGGTGTCGCTCATGGGGTTGGGCAAACCGGCGTTGGGATAGCAGCTGATGAAGGTATCGCCCGCGATCTTCGACAGCTCCTCGATGTAAGGCCGCATCAAGGTGGCGCCCAAAGCGCAGTTCAGACCAATCGCCAGCGGATGCGCATGACGCACCGAATTCCAGAATGCCCCCACGGTCTGCCCCGACAGAATGCGCCCCGAGGCGTCCGTCACCGTGCCCGAGATGATGATGGGCAAACGCTCACCGGTGTCCTCGAACAGCTCGTCGATGGCGAAGATGGCCGCCTTGGCATTGAGGGTGTCGAAAATCGTTTCGACCAGGAAGACGTCACAGCCACCCTCCATCAAGGCCTTGGCTTGCTCGTAATACGCCGCGCGCAGCGTGTCGAAATCGACGTTGCGGGCGCCGGGGTCATTCACGTCCGGGCTGATGCTCGCGGTTTTCGGGGTCGGGCCAATCGCGCCGGCCACAAAGCGGGGTTTGTCGGACGTGCTGTACTTGTCGCAGCAGGCGCGCGCCAGTTTGGCGGCGGCCACGTTCATCTCATAGGCCAGCTCGGGCAGGTGGTAATCATCCTGCGCCACCGTGGTCGCCCCGAAGGTGTTGGTCTCGATCAGGTCAGCCCCCGCCGCCAGATACTGCTCATGGATCTCGCGAATGACCTCGGGCTTGGTCAGCTGCAGCAACTCGTTGTTGCCCTTGAGGTCGGTCGCGTGCTCGGCGAAGCGAGCGCCACGGTAATCGGCTTCGGTCAGCTTGTAACGCTGAATCATGGTGCCCATGGCGCCATCCAGCACCACGATGCGCTGACGCATGATCTCAGGCAGCTGTGCGGCACGGGTGTAAGGGCGGCGCTCGACCGGCGCGATGGGGGAAGCTGACGTGTTCATGTCGCTATTTTAGAGAGTCCGCCTCTTCCTTGGCATCATGGCGTGATGAACACCGTCCCACATGCCATGAATCCGGACCCGAACAAGCCCGAATCGGGCTGGCGACGCCAGCTCTACACCATCATCTTCGAGTCGGAAACCGCCGCAGGCCGCCTGTTTGATCAGGTGCTGATCTGGCTCATTCTGATCAGCGTGGGCGCGGTCATCCTCGACAGCGTCAGCAGCATCCAGACCCGCTGGGGCCACATGCTTGATGCCTTGGAGTGGGGCTTCACCGCCGTGTTCACGCTGGAATACGTGTTGCGCTTGAGCTGCCACCGGCACCCCACGCGCTACGCACTGAGCTTTTACGGAGTGATCGACCTGCTGTCGGTTTTGCCATCCTATCTGGCACTGATCGAGCCCGGCGCCCTGTTCTTCCTCGATGTCCGCATCCTGAGATTGATGCGCGTGTTCCGGGTGTTTCGCCTCACAGGCTTTGTATCGGAATACACCACGCTGGGTCAGGCGCTGCTGGCCAGTCGGCGCAAGATCGCCGTTTTCACGTCGTTTGTCCTGATGGTGGCCTTGCTGATGGCCACCTTGATGTACGTGATCGAAGGGCCGCAAAACGGCTTCACCAGCATTCCCACGGCCATGTACTGGGCCATCACCACCATGACCACGGTGGGCTTTGGTGACATCACCCCCAAGACGGACGTCGGCCGCCTGATCTCGTCGGTGGTGATGTTGCTGGGCTGGAGCGTGCTGGCCGTGCCCACGGGCATCGTCACCGCAGAACTGACAGCCAACCGCAAGAATCGCCCTTCAGGGATCCTCCACGAGGCGCAACGCTGCCCTCGCTGTCAGGCCGATGGTCACCGGGCCGATGCCAACCATTGCTGGCGATGTGGTGACCCCCTTCCACCTGTTTGAGCGCGCGCACCGATCAGTGATAAGGCGGATGCTCGTTGCCGGAGGCATCTGCTTCCCCATCCTGATTGAACAAGGAGTCGCGGAATGAGGGGTGTGCCGTGTTTTTGTCATCCCCCAGCGCCCACAACTGGAGATGCTTGGCGGGCATGGGCCGCGCATACAAATAACCCTGCAACTGATCGCACCCGAAGTCCGTCAGGATGTCTTGCTGATCGCGCGTTTCCACGCCTTCAGCCACCACCTCCAACCCCAAGGCGTGCGCCAGCTTGATCACCGCCTTGACGATGGCGCGGGCGTCTTCCTCGCCCCCCAGATCCTGCACAAAGCTGCGATCGATCTTGAGTTGCGTGGCGGGCAGCTTGCGCAAATGGCTCAGGCTGGAATAGCCGGTGCCAAAGTCATCGATCGACAAAGACACGCCAATTTGGGCCAACTGCTCAAACAACCGCATGGAAGCTTGCGCATCCTCCATGGCGGCCGACTCGGTGATTTCAAACGTGATCAGGTCCGGCGGCACCTGATGTCGTCGCAACGCATCGGACACCTTTTCAACCAGATCCGACTGCCTCAACTGATGCATCGACAGGTTGATGGCCACCCGCATGCTCAAGCCCATGCCACGCCAGGTCTTGATTTGTGCGCACGCCTCATCAATGACCCAGGCGCCCAACGCACCGATCAGACCAAATCGCTCGGCAATCGGAATGAACTCCACCGGGCTGACCATGCCGCGCGTGGGATGCTGCCATCGCAGCAAAGCCTCGGCACCCGTCACCTGTTGACTGACCGTGTCGCCCGAGTTCGACACCAAATGCTGTAAGTGGTTGATTTGACTAGGTTGACCTAGTCAGCGTGCCACTACAGGAGGGATAACTGGAGTTCGTTGCTGAGCTTTTTGACCTTCAAGGCGGCCATGGTGGCGGCCTG
>NZ_JBLIZW010000026.1:0-20321 GCF_048860245.1 Aquabacterium sp.
CGCTTACGAGGATTTGAAAGCGGCAAGAGAGAGTCTGCCTATGATGCTTGACGGAATGGTAATCAAAGTAGATTCATTTGCCTTGCAAGAGGAGCTAGGCTTTGTCACGCGAGAGCCTCGTTGGGCCGTCGCGCACAAATACCCGGCGCAAGAGCAGTTGACGCAAGTGGAGGCGATTGACATTCAGGTGGGTCGGACGGGCAAACTCACGCCCGTGGCACGCCTGAAGCCTGTGTTTGTGGGTGGCGTGACGGTCACGAACGCAACCTTGCACAACCTCTTTGAGTTGCGTCGCAAGCGGGTGCGCGTGGGCGATACCGTGATTGTTCGGCGTGCCGGCGACGTCATCCCCGAGGTGGTCGGCGTGGTTGCTGGCGAGCGTTTGTCTTACGTGCCGAACTTCGCGATGCCGACATCGTGCCCGGTCTGTGGCAGCGACGTCGTTAGAGAGCGTGGCGAAGTGGACCACCGCTGTACGGGTGGCTTGTACTGTGCCGCCCAGCGCAAGCAGGCCTTGCTGCACTTTGCGCAACGCCGCGCGATGGACATCGAGGGGCTGGGTGACAAGCTGGTGGACCAGTTGGTCGATGCAGGCTTGGTGCGCACCTTGCCTGAGTTGTACAAGATGGGCCTGACCAAGCTTGCCGCACTGGATCGCATGGCAGATAAAAGCGCACAGAACCTGCTAGCCGCACTGGAAAAGAGCAAAGCCGCGACGTTGCCCAGATTCCTGTTCGGTCTGGGTATCCGGCACGTGGGTGAGGCCACGGCAAAGGACCTTGCCCGCCACTTCGGTCAAATGGATCGAATCATGGACGCCAGCATCGAACAGTTGCTGGCGGTGCGAGATGTGGGGCCCGTGGTCGCACACAGCATTCGAACCTTCTTTGACCAGCCCCATAACCGTGAGGTGGTGGAGCAACTGCGTGCCGCGGGTGTGACATGGCCTGAACACGAGCCTTTGGCCGAAAGCGATTCATCTACCTTGCCTTTGGCTGGCAAGACCTTGGTGCTGACCGGAACCCTGCCCAGCCTTTCACGAGATGAAGCCAAGGCGATGATCGAGAATGCTGGCGGCAAGGTGTCCGGGTCGGTGTCCAAGAAGACGCACTACGTCGTTGCAGGCGAAGAAGCCGGCAGCAAATTGGAGAAAGCTCAGTCGCTGGGCGTACCAATCCTTGACGAGGCTGGTTTGCGCGAGTTGTTGGCTGCGGCGGTTGCCGACGCTGCCGCTCCCGAGCCTGAATCCCCCTGAGGTCTTTTTCTCGTCCGCCGTTCGCTGGGCTCGGCCTTTTGGCAAAATACGGCCCCCTGAGGAAGTCAAATGTCCATCCCTGAGTCCGCCAACACACCACCACAACCCTTGACCGCCGTGAATGCTGCGATGGTCGAATTTTTGGCGGAAGCACGGGTGCCCACGGCGCACGGCAGCTTCACCATGAAACTGTTCCGTGAGCCTTCGACTGGGCTGGAGCACATTGCCATGGTGATGGGGGATGTGACCGGCAGTGCGCTGGTCCGCGTTCATTCTGAGTGCATGACGGGGGACGTGTTCGGCTCCCTTCGCTGTGATTGCGGCCCACAGCTTGATTTTGCGATGCGCGAAATCGGCAAGAAGGGCAGTGGCGTGGTGGTGTACCTGCGCCAGGAAGGGCGTGGCATCGGCTTGGCCAACAAGCTGCGCGCGTATCAGTTGCAGGATCAAGGCATGGATACGGTCGAGGCGAATCAGCACCTGGGCTTCCCGGCTGATCTGCGCAACTTCGATATCGCCGCGCAGATCTTGTCTCAACTGGGCGTGTCGTCGGTCAAGCTGATGACCAACAATCCACGCAAGGTGAGCACGCTGGAGTCTGCGGGCGTCAAGATTGAAGAACGCGTGCCGGTGCGCAGCGATGTTCAGCCGGAAAACGAGCGCTATCTGGGTACCAAGGCGCGCAAGCTCGGCCATCACATTGATTGGCTGGATTGAACAATGGTGATGCAAAACCTGCCACAAGACGATCCTGAGCAGGACACGCCCGAGCGTCACCAGGTTGCCAAACGAAGCACGCTGGTCAGCGTGGTGGTGAACCTTTTTCTGACGGCGGTGCAGGTGGTTGTGGGTGTGTTGGCGGGGTCGCAGGCCTTGGTGGCCGACGGTATTCACTCGCTGTCAGACCTGATCGCTGACTTTGTGGTGCTGCTGGCCAATCAGCACAGCCGCAAAGAGGCGGACGACGACCATCACTACGGTCACCATCGGTATGAAACCGCCGCTTCCTTTGTGCTTGGCGGCTTGCTGCTGGCCGTTGGCATCGGCATGTTGTGGTCCGCTGTGACACGTTTGTCATCTCCGGAGACCATCGCCGAAGTGAAGCCGGTTGCGCTTTACGTGGCGCTGGTTGCGCTGGCGTCCAAAGAATTGCTGTTCCGCTACATGTTGGCCGCCGCCGAGCGGGTGCGCTCCAGCATGCTGGTGGCCAATGCCTGGCATGCACGTTCCGATGCCGCCTCGTCGCTGGTGGTGGCCGTTGGCATTGTGGGCAATTTGCTGGGCTACCCGCTGCTGGATCCGGTTGCCGCATTGATCGTGGGCTTCATGGTGGCGCACATGGGCTGGGAGTTCGCGTGGGATGCCTTGAACGATCTGATGGATCGTTCAGCATCAGAGGAGCACATTGCGCAAATCCGTGAGGTGCTGCTTGCGGCGCCGGGCGTGCTGGGCGTCCATGATTTGCGCACCCGCAAGATGGGCGACATGATCATGGTGGATGTGCACTTGGAAGTCGACGGCGATTTGTCGGTTCGCGAAGGCCATGACATCGCCGTCAGTGCACGAGAGCGGGTGATGAAACAACTCCCTGTTCTGGATGTGCTGGCTCACTTGGATCCGGTGGATCACCACGACTGAACAATGGCGCGATTGCGGCCCTCGTGCTTGGCGTGATACAGCGCCTCGTCTGCCGCATTGAGCAGCTTTTCAAAGGTCCACTTGGGCGTTGCGACGCAACTGACCACGCCGATGGATGCGGTCACCACGCTTGCTGTGGGTGAGGCCGCGTGCTCGATGTTCAGGTCCTCGACCGCCTGCCCGATTTCGCCTGCCAAAGCGTTGAGTTGATCTGAGTTGAGGCCGGGGAGGGCAGCAATGAACTCTTCGCCACCATAGCGAGCAACCAGGCCACTGTGACGCGTGATGGCCGCACGGATGACGCTGGCCACCCTCTTCAGGCAAGCATCCCCGGCAGGGTGCCCGTAGTGATCGTTGAATTTTTTGAAGTGATCAACGTCTAGCATCAAGACAGCCATACCGCTTCGGTCAAACTGCGCGCGCTGCCACATTTGCTGGGCCTGCTCCTGGAAGTGCCGGCGGTTGTACAGCGTCGTCAGATCATCGACGCGGGACGATTCACGCAGGCGCTCTTGGGCGTCCGACAATTCGTAGATCAAGCCACGCTCACGCTCGGTCATCAGATAGCGGCGACGTTCGTCTCGCTCCAGGACATAGCATGCGGTGAGCGTGAAGGCTGCAGTGGATGTCACCAGCGACATGATGGGAACGATCATGCGTTCCGGAAAGCCCGGCAGCATGAAGACCCCCGCTACGTGAATGGCCGTCAGTGCAAGCGAGTAGACCACGGCATACCAAAAGCGCAAGCGCATCACCACGTTGCCGTACATGATCACCACCATGAACCCGACATGGTAGAGATGGGCGTATGGGCTCACGGTGCTGGACAGGATGAAAGCAAGGCACACCGCCGCTGCCAGGCCTGCGGTCATGCAGACGAGTTCAACCGTCAATGGCGCCACAGACTGGGTGAAAAAGGGGCTGCGCCAAAACAGGTACAAAAGGAGGAGGGCCGTGGGCGTGAAGATACCCACCCGCAATTTGACGGCCAACTCGAAGGCGTCGGGCACCATCAAATAGTCGGCGTACAGAAATCCGTTGAACACCAACAGGGCCAACAGTCCACTGATCAGGAAGTGCTGACGCCGAATCTCGTGTTGTGCTGTCAGAAAGCGCTGCTCCAAGGCCGCAGGGAACAGCAGCCAAGGAAATCCGCTGGACAAGGTGCTGCGCACCAAGGCGACGTGCGCTTGATCTCCTGTGGGCGCTGAGGCAGCCAGTTCGATCTCAGGCATGGATGGCGAGGTGAGGGTCATCACGCGGCCTCGAGTTCAGTCATGCCGTGTGTGTGCACGCGGTTTCTGCCAGCTTGCTTCGCTTTGTAGAGCGCATCGTCAGCCGCGGAGATCAATTGCTGGATGCTCATCGTGCCGTCGGCGGGGCGTGCCGATGCCACACCAATGCTGGCAGTCACCACCGCGTGTGTACTGGACGTTGCATGTAGCAAATTGAGCCCCTCAATGCCCTTGCGCACCCGCTCTGCAGCACCAGCAGCCGTTTTGAGCGGTGTGCCATCCAGCACAGCGATGAATTCCTCCCCACCAAATCTGGCAATCAAGTCGCCAGGACGACGTAGCCGGCGCTTGAGGGCTGCGGCCACTTCTTTCAGGCAAGCGTCGCCAGTCGGGTGACCATAGCGATCGTTGTAGGCCTTGAAATGGTCAACATCGATCA
This sequence comes from Aquabacterium sp., assembly GCF_048860245.1. Taxonomy (GTDB): domain Bacteria; phylum Pseudomonadota; class Gammaproteobacteria; order Burkholderiales; family Burkholderiaceae_C; genus Aquabacterium. The sequence goes on from NZ_JBLIZW010000026.1 coordinate 4,568, forward strand.
TGAGTAGCGAAATCTCCCGGCCGTCTTCGAGCGCAGCCTCCCACAATGCATGGATGTGTTCGTCGAAGTGGCGACGGTTTGCCACATCGGTCAGCATGTCGCTGCGAGACGCATCATGCAGTGCCTGATTGGTTGCCTCCAGATCCTTGAGGAGCAAACGCTCGCGCAGGTGAAGCAGCCAGTTGATGCGAGTGTCCTGCTCCTGGCGATAGGCTCCATAGAGCGTGAAGGCGATGGTGGACACCAACAGCAAGCCGCCCGGAATGATCAACTCGTAAGGCGCGTCTTGAATCAGAAATGCTGCGCAGATGTACAGCCCCAAGATGATGGCGTCCAGAACGGCGGCCTGGTAGAAGCGCATCCGCATGACGGAGTTGGTGAACATCACGATGGATGAGAGGCTCACGACATAGGGCGTTGCATAGGGATCAGAACTCGCAACACACAAAGCGATGGAAATGAACGCTGCGCCACTGCCATGGACGATCAGCAAAACTTCGCGCAGGCTGGGCGATTGAATCCGTGTGAGGACAAACAATCCCACCAACGTGACTGGGGTGTAGATGAAGAGTCGCAGGCGCAGCGCCAACTCAAACTGGTCTGGAATCAACAGCCAGTCGGATACCAGCATCCAGTTGAACATCAGGCAGACCAAAAGTCCGCTGTTGATCATCAACTGCAGTCTGTCGGAGGCCGTGTCTTCCTGGTAATAGGTTTCAAGCTGCGACGGGAAGCGCAGCGTGCGGATGCCGCTGGCCAGCTGGCTGTCGACGAGTTGCGCATCCACCGGCCTGTCTTCGGGCAACTGAGACACTTCAAGCTGAGATGGCACGAACCCCGTGGATTCGTAGTTCAGCAAGCTGGGAGAGACCGAAGACACTACGTACATTAACCGCAACACTCATCGTGTGTAAGTTTCATGACTGTACGAGATGGGGGCGATATTGCGCGCCACGGGAGCTTGTCGCTTTCCCTACATTGACCCACGCTGTCGCGCACATCTGTGCGACACGTCACTGATCAAACGTTTGTTCTTCGTCTTTGCAAGTTGACATAATATACATCGTGGAAAGTATATACATTGAAGAAATCGCGAGGATTGCTCGCGATTTCTTCGCTTGGCTCAGCGGATTCAGAACAGCTGGCGGCTGATCCAATACGCCACACCTGCCACAAAGGCGGATGCGGGAATCGTCAGGATCCACGCCCAGACGATCGTGCCTGCCACGCCCCAGCGCACGGCGCTGGCACGCTGCACGGACCCAACGCCGACGATGGCGCCGGTGATCGTGTGCGTGGTCGACACGGGCACACCCAAGGCTGTGGCAATGAACAGCGTCATGGCGCCACCCGTTTCGGCACAGAAACCACCCACAGGCTTCAGCTTGGTGATCTTCTGGCCCATCGTCTTCACGATGCGCCAGCCGCCAAACATGGTCCCAAAACCGATTGCGGCATAGCAAGCGATGATGGTCCAAGTCGGTGGCGATGTCTCACCGGCCTGTGCGTAGCCCGTTGCAATCAACAGCATCCAGATGATGCCGATGGTCTTCTGTGCATCGTTACCACCGTGGCCCAGGCTGTAAGCACCTGCGGACACCAACTGCAGCCGGCGGAACCATCGGTCGATCTTGGACGGCGCCACGCGGCGGAACAACCAAGCAACCAGCACCATCATCAGCGAGCCGAAGATGTATCCCAGCAGTGGCGACACGAAAATGAACACCACCGTGCGAATGATGCCGGTCGCCATCAGCGCGCCCGTGCCCGCCTTGGCAATGACAGCACCCACGATGCCACCAATCAGCGCGTGCGAAGACGAACTCGGGATCCCGTAGAACCAGGTGATGACGTTCCAGGTGATGGCGCCACTTAAGGCGCCGAAGACCACATAGACGTCAACCACCCCCTTGTCAGCAATGCCCTTGCCCACCGTTGCTGCGACGCTCAAGTGGAAGATGAAGATCGCGACAAAGTTGAAAAACGCTGCAAACACAACGGCTTGTGTGGGGCGCAGCACGCCCGTGGACACCACCGTTGCAATCGAATTGGCCGCGTCGTGGAAGCCGTTCATGAAGTCGAACAGCAAAGCCATCGCCACAAGCAGGACGATGACCCACAGGGCCACCTGCATGGTTCCCATGTGTGCCCCCTGATCAGGAGTTCTCGAGGATCACGCCCTCGATGACCTTGGCCACGTCTTCGCAGCGGTCTGTCACCGTTTCCAGCAACTCGTAGATGGCCTTCAGCTTGATCAGTTCGCGCACATCGGGTTCTTCGCGGAACAGCTTGCTCATGGCAGAGCGCAGCACGCGGTCGGCATCCGATTCCAGCTGGTCGATTTCCTTGCAGGTCTTGAGCGTGGCTTCGGCGGTCTTGGCATCGCCAATGTCGCTCAACAGCGAAACAGCGACCTTCAGGCGCTCACAGCACTTGACGCACAAATCTGTCAGACGATGAATTTCGTCTGTCATGGTGCGCACATCGTACAAAGCCATGGTTTCTGCAGCGTCCTGAATCAGGTCGGCCACATCGTCCATGGTGTTGATCAGCGAGTGAATTTGCTCGCGATCGATGGGCGTGATGAATGTCGTGTGCAGCAGACGGTTGACTTCTTCCGTGATGCGGTCTGCGGCATGTTCGGCGTTATCAACATCCTGGTTGTGCTTGTCGCGCAGGGTGGTGTCGCCGTAGTTCTGTACCAATTCAGCAAATGCCTTGGCCGCAGTCACAACGTGACCAGCGTGCTGGTTGAACAGTTCAAAAAAATTGCCCTCACGGGGCAGCAGCTTTCCAAAAATCATGGATGGTTCTCACGTCTGTTGGTGTCATGGTGCTGACACGCGCTTGGTGTATCCGGGATTTTACCCGCTCAGATGCAAAAAAGCCCGTCTCTTAGGACGGGCTTGCTACATCGAGACTGATGAAAGCGGCAAATTCTGGCGTGATCAGTCGTTGTGATAGCGACGGCTGTCGACTTCCACATCCAGATCGTCCATCAAGTCGTCGCACTGAATGGTCGGGATCAATGGCTTGTCGAGCGGGCGACAGACGCGACGCTGCAAGCGGTTGAGACGCTCGGAGCCTTCCATGGCTTCCAGCACCGCTTGCGGTTCCATCATCAGGGCAAACGGGTTGGCGTACAGACTTTGCTTTTGCATGGGGGCCTCCGGGTTCAAGTGATATGTCCGATGTGATGGCTTCACTGTAGGCTGGAGGCCTGATTACCGGTAGTCGCCGAAAAACCAAACCTCTTGTCAGAAATTGTCTGACACGGTCCGATGGCTGGGTTTGTGTAAACCCTCAGTGCGACTTGACCAGCGAGAACAAAGTCTCAAAGTTTCGCGATGTGATGTCCCCTACTTCTTCGACGCTGACGCCCTTGATCTCGGCCAACTGACGCGCCACGAACGCGACATACGCCGGCGAGTTGGTTTTGCCACGGTGAGGGGCTGGTGCCAGGTAAGGGCTGTCGGTTTCGATCAGACATCGATCCAGTGGGACAAATCGGGCGACTTCTCGCAAGTCTGCGGCATTCTTGAAAGTCAGAATGCCTGAAAAAGAGATGTAAAAGCCCAAATCCAGCGCGGCCCGTGCGACGGCTTCGGTCTCGGTGAAGCAGTGGAAGACGCCCTTTGCTTCGCCCTCACCTTCTTCTTTCAGAATCGCGATGGTGTCGTCACTGGCCATGCGGGTATGAATGACGAGTGGCAATGCTGTTTGCCTGGCCGCACGAATGTGCACGCGAAAACGATCGCGCTGCCAAGCCATCTCTTCAACGGTACGACCTTCCAGTCGGTAGTAGTCCAAGCCGGTCTCGCCAATGCCGACCACTTTGGGCAATGCGGCCAGTGTGACCAGATCGTCGACCGTGGGCTCGGTCACACCTTCGTTGTCTGGGTGGACCCCTACCGTCGCCCAGAAGTTGTCATACCGGGCGGCAAGCGCTTGCACCTGGGGGAACTCCTCCATCGTGGTGCTGATGCACAGCGCACGATCGACATTGGCGGTGCTCATCTCTGCCCGGATCTGATCCAGCGAGTCGGCGTACTGAGGAAAATTGAGATGGCAATGCGAGTCGACGAACATGGGCGCAAAAGGTCAAGGTCAGCAAAGCGCCGATCTTGCCTTAAAGCGTTTGAGTCGGCTTGCTGGAGGAAATGTTGGTGCCGAGAATCTGCTCGATTTTGACGCGCAGCAGTCGCGTTTTTTCATCGGCAGGGAATCGAACGCCCACACCTTGGGTGCGGCCACCCGATGCGTTGGCAGGCGTGATCCAAGCGATCTTGCCCGCTACGGGGTAGCGTTGATTGTCATCGGGCAAAGAGAGCAACAGGTAGATGTCTTCGCCAAGCTTGTAATCCCGCGTTGTGGGCACAAACAAGCCGCCATCCGTGAACGCAGGGATGTAAGCGGCGTACAGCGCGCCCTTTTCTCGAAACACGAGCTGAATGACGCTTGGGCGGCCCGCTGCGCTTGACGCACCCGCGCCAGCAGCGGCTGGCGTCGAACGGCCGGCCCCACTGGGTGCAAATGCTGAAGGTAAAGCAGTGCTTTGGAAATCACTCATCGTTTGGCGAGTGTAACGCCGAGCCTAGGCGCGAAAGCGTGAATTTGCGCTCGAAGCATCGGGGTTTACGAACTGAAACAGCACGCGAATGAGGGGTCAAGCCGCTCGCGCCTTGCTGTTTGCCCGAACGCGCAAGATGGCTCTGGCCTGAAGGAGCAAGGTTTCGATCTTGAGATTTTGGTTCCAAGGATGCTCGGCGTGTCGGCTGAGCTTGCGCAGCTCCTGTGACCAGGTCGTGAGCAAATTCAGCTCAGGTGGCGTGGGCAATGCCGAGGCAGGAAAGTAGCGCGGCTCACTTCCGACCGACACGCGTGCCAGGTCGTGGCAGAGCTTTTGCAATGCGTCCACCACCAGCGGCAAGGGCCACTGAGTGAGTGGTGTGGGCTGGCCTTGTTGAACGGCCTTGGGAAGGCTCAACCAGGCGCTGGCATCCAGTCCGAGTTGGATGTGGTCGCGTGCCGTCAGCGGCTGTCCGCCCGCCGCAGCCAGAATCACCTGTGCGTCGTTCAATGACGGTTTGTCCATTTGTTCAGCCAGCCATTGCGCCGCTGAATCCGTGTCCGGAACGGGAAGTTGCCAAGCCTGACAACGACTGCGAATGGTCGGCAGCAACTCATCCAGGGTGGCGCCGCTCAGCACAAAGCGAACCTGACCAGGAGGCTCCTCCAGCGTCTTGAGCAGCGTATTGGCTGCAATCAGATTCATCCGTTCCGCTGGGTGCAGGACGATGACTTTCGCTCGACCACGGGACGCGGTGTGCTGGGAAAACTGAACCACTGCGCGAACCGATTCAACTTTGATTTCGTTGCTCAGTTTTTTGCTCTTGGCCTCGGACTTTTCTGCTTTTTCAGACACCTCAGCCGACGCAGCCCCCCACCCCAAGGCCGCCTGCAGTGCCTCGGGCAGGATGACCATGAGATCTGGGTGCGAGCCCGCATCGATCAAGTGGCAACTGGGGCATCGCCCACATGCGATCCCCGCGCCTTGGGGCGTTGGGTGTCCCTCGCACAGCCAAGATCGGGCCAGGTGCATGGCAAATTCGAACTGTCCGATGCCCTGCGCGCCATGCAGCAAGACGGCATGATGCGTTGCCAATTGCTGGATGGCTGCAGCGAGCGGCTCTTTGAGCCACGGCCACAGAGGCGTGGTCGCAATGGCTTCACTCATGCCAAGCCCCGTGCCTTCAGTGCTTGCGCAATATCGTGCGCAACCTCGGTCTGTGTTTGATCGGCTGCAATGACGACGAAGCGGCCGGGATCAGCCTCCATGCGTTGCCGGTAGCCAGCCCTCACCCGCTCAAAGAAATCCAGGTCCTGCGCTTCAAACCGATCTGGCTGCCGTGCCTGCGTCAACCGGGCCGCGGCGACCTGTGGCGGCAGATCGAAAAGCAAAGTCAGATCAGGCTGCAACCCCGATTGCACCCAGTCTTCAAGCTGAGTCAGCACCTTCAGGTCAAAGCCTCGGCCACCACCTTGATACGCAAAGGTGGCGTCGGTAAATCGGTCACACAGCACCCATGCGCCACGCGCCAGAGCAGGTTCGATCACTTGCTTGATGTGGTCCCGCCGACCGGCAAAGACCAACAAGGCTTCGGTCAGTGGGTCCATGGCGTCATGCAGGAACAATCCGCGCAGCTTTTCGGCCAGAGCTGTGCCGCCTGGCTCACGGGTTCTGACCACCTCGTGCCCTGCTTCGCGCCAGAGACGTTCCAGTGCATCGATGTGCGTGGTCTTGCCTGCGCCATCAATGCCTTCAAACGAGATGAAACGGCCTGTGCTCATGGGCTCTTTCTAGGATTACGTTGATACAGGTTGACGGCACGATTGTGCTCTGCCAGCGTGGCGCTGAACTCACTGCTGCCGTCCCCCCGGGCGACGAAGTACAGCGCGCGCGAGTCGGCAGGATTGACCGCAGCCAACAGCGCGGCCTTGCCGGGCATGGCGATGGGGGTTGGAGGCAAGCCCTTCCTCGTGTAGGTGTTGAAGGGCGTGTCGGTCAACAAGTCGATCTTGCGAAGATTGCCATCGAACTTCTCACCCAAGCCATAAATCACCGTGGGGTCGGTCTGGAGGGGCATGCCGATGCGCAGTCGATTGTTGAAGACGGCAGAAATCTTGGGGCGATCCGCCTCGGTGCCGGTCTCCTTCTCAACGATGGAGGCCAAGATCAGCGCCTGCTCGGGTGATGCAATTGGCAAATCGGGGCGGCGGCTGGCCCATGCTGTGTCCAGCTGCTTTTGCATGGCGTGCAGCGCACGACGCATGACGGCCAGGTCAGAGGTGCCTTTGGTGTACGCATAGGTGTCCGGGTAAAAGCGCCCTTCGGCCGGAACGCCCGCCATGCCCAACTCGGTCATGATGGCTTGATCCGTCATGCTGGTGGTGTCGTGCTTGAGCCCATCGGCCTTGTTCAACTCTTCCCTGAACCGGAGGAATGTCCAGCCATCGATCAACTTGACGAACGAGAGGCTTTCATCGCCTCGAACCATCATGCGGAGCAAATCGCGAGGCGTGGCGCCCGAGGTGATTTCATAGCCGCCGGCCTTGATCTGACGAGACTGCCCAGACAGCTTGAACCATTGGTAGAGCAACCAGGGCTCAGTCTGTACGCCTGCATCGACCCAGTCCCTCGCAATTTCCTTGGGGGTACTGCCGGCTTCTACCGTCAGATCCACTGAAGGGGATTTCAGTGCCAAGGGGCTGTTGACCCACCACCAGCAAGACGACGCCAAAAGAATGGCTGCGATCGCCACGACGGCGAGCAGGCTCATCAGGCCGAAGCCGTGTAGCCGAGTTGGTGGCGGGGAGAACCGTGGTGGAGTGATGTATGGCATGTCGACCGTGATGATAATGATCGGATGAGCGAGATCCATCTTCCCGATACAAAGTCATGGGGCGGCGCCCTGCTTCTCTCCCATTTGGGTGTGATCGAAGCGACAGGCCCCGACACTGCCACGTTTCTACACGGTCAATTCAGCCAAGACATCAATGGTCTGGGTGCGAACGAGGCACGCTTGGCCGCATTTTGCTCGGCCAAGGGCCGCATGCAGGCCAGTTTGATCGTGCTTCGGCCTCAGCCTGAGCAATGTTATTTGCTGACAGATGCTGGCTTGGTGCCCAATCTGACCAAGCGCCTGTCGATGTTTGTATTGCGTGCCAAAACGCGTTTGTCGGACCAAAGTGCCAGCATCAAGGTCATGGGTCTCGCCGGCCAAGCCTTGCTTGCGCATTTTCCGGCCGTGGCTGACGCCGACGTGTGGGCTTGCGTGGCCTTGGATCAAGCATGGGTGATCCGTTTGCCGGATGTGCAGGGTGTTGCGCGTGCACTGTGGCTGGGTGCTGAAAGCGCCTCTCAGGCGGCGCTGTCGGAGATGCCCGCCATGTCGCCCGATCAGTGGCTGTGGCTGGAAGTCATGAGTGGTCTGCCCAGAATCGAGCCTGCCACGGTGGATCAGTTTGTGCCCCAGATGATCAATTTTGAGCTGATCGGCGGGGTGAACTTCCGAAAGGGATGCTATCCGGGCCAGGAGGTGGTGGCGCGCAGCCAGTACCGTGGCACCACCAAGCGCCGAGCGTTCATCGCACATGTCGCTGGTCAGGCTGCGACGGGGCAAGAGATTTTTGCTCAGGAAGACCCCAGTCAGCCCGCTGGGCTGGTCATCAATGCCGTGCCCATGCCGGGGCAGCCGAGCGTTTGTTCAGCGTTGATTGAATTGAAATTGGCCGCTCGCGTGCACACTTTGCACCTTGGCTCGGTTGACGGACCACGACTGCAGCTTGACGCGGTACCCTACCCCGTCCCGTTTGACGAGGCTGCTTAAGGGTTTATGGCCAACCACCGGTCACTGTTCATCTATTACCGTGTCGACGCCGACAAGGTTGTGCCCGCGCATCAGGCCGTTGCTCGCGTGCAGCATGCGCTGCAGCGCAGCGTGCCGGGTTTGCAGGCACGTTTGATGCGCCGAAGTGACGGCGTACAGGCCGGCGTGACCACCCAGACCTGGATGGAGGTGTACGAGCATCCGCAAGGCATTGACCCGGTCTGGATGCAGTTGCTTCAAGAACAGGTGGCCTGTCTGCCTGCGGGTCTATTGGGTGAACGTCACTGTGAGACGTTTGAAGACATGCCGGCGCTTGAGTTTGACGCGCCCAGATAAAGATCAACCATGTGTCTGGTATCTCTGGCGCTTGACCAAAGCAGCCGCTTCCCGTTTGTTCTGGCCTCGAATCGCGATGAGTTTTTCGAGCGCCCTGCCGCACGCCTCGGGTGGTGGGAGCCCGAGCATGGCGGTGCGCCCATCTTGGGCGGACGTGATCTGCATGCGGGCGGAACGTGGTTGGGGCTGACGGCGCAAGGGCGGCTGGGTTTGGTGACCAATATCCGAAACCCGAAGGACGTGGACCCGGCGGCCCCTTCTCGTGGTGACATCGTGCCGCTTTGGTTGCGCGGAGACCGTCACATGTCTCAGCTGTGGCCTCAACTCGCGCTGTCGGGCTACAACGGCTTCAACATGCTGGCCGTGGACTTTCTGACGGGGGAATGTTTCTGGCTCAACAACCGCCGCGTCCATCCTGAGCGTCTGCAAAAGGGCGTGTATGGGCTGTCGAATGCCGAACTCAACACGCCATGGCCTAAGGTGAGTCGACTCAAGTCGGCCATGAAGTCAGCCATCTCGCAGGCTGATGACAGCGAGGATTTGGCCAATCGGTTGTTGACCGCACTGGCGGACCCTGCGGTCGCACACGATGCCGAATTGCCGGAAACAGGGGTGCCATTGGCGCTGGAGCGTGCATTGTCAGCTCCGTTCATCCGAACGGCAGACAACCGATATGGGACTCGCTGTTCCACCGTGGTGGTCACGGAGCGGGTGAACAAGCGCCTGGTCACCCATGTGCTCGAGCGAACTTACAGCGCGAGCTCCAGCTTGGCGCTGATGCGCCGCGTGACTTTGAAGAACTGGCCACCCCGCCACACCATGGGCATGGCCGATGTGGCGAAGATTCAGGCCACGTTACCCGTGCCGCCGTCCAGCCGGGCGACGGATGAGGCATTTGAGAGTTCTGAAGTGCAAGAGCAAGACAACCACGCGCTCAGCGAGGTGTCGGCCATCAAGCGCACGCGTGCACGAAGCCTGATCAAGTCATCGTGAGCCGCAAGCTCATGTGTTGATGAGGAATGCCCACTTCGTCAAACACAGGGCCGTCTGCGGTGAATCCGCAGCGTTCATACAGCGCTTTGGCCTGAACCTGAGCGTGTAGCGACAGTGCTGTGATGCCCATGGCCTGGGCCTCTGCCAAAAGCTGTTCCAGCATCAAGCGCCCTACGCCTTCACCGCGAAGCGGTTTCATGACCGCCATGCGGCCAATGCGCGCGTGACCAGCGGGTTCGTTCGCGTAGATCAAGCGCGCGGTGCCGATGGGCTGCATGGCTTGGTCAAACGCCACGACATGCAGCGCATGAAGGTCATCGTCGTCCCACTCCTCGGACTCCGGGATGCATTGTTCTTCGACGAAGACAGCTACGCGCACAAGTCGTGCGACTGGCGCCAGGTCATCCCATGTGCCGGTTCGTAGGGTTGGCATGCTGTGCTGCGCTAAGTGGTTGGCCCAAAAGCTTAGCGCAGGCAGTCCATCACCGGGTCAGCGCAGTTCTCGACGCAGAATTTTGCCAACGGGTGTCTTGGGCAATTCTTCGTTGCGGAACTCCACGATGCGAGGGATCTTGTAGCCGGTGAGCCCCTTGCGGCAGTGTTCCAGCACGGCTTCCTTGGTCAAGCCGGGGTTGCGCGGCACGATGATGACTTTCACGCGCTCGCCAGCGACCTGATCGGGCACGCCGACCGCCGCGACTTCCTTCACATCGGGATGCATGGCAATCACGTCCTCGATTTCGTTCGGGTAGACGTTGAAGCCCGACACGAGAATCATGTCCTTCTTGCGATCCACGATTTTCAGGAAGCCCTTTTCGTCCATCACGGCAATGTCACCGGTGGCAAGCCAGCCCTCGGCATCGATCACCTTGGCGGTTTCTTCGGGGCGCTTCCAATAGCCCTTCATGACCTGAGGGCCGCGCACACACAGTTCGCCGGGCTCGCCAATGTCAGCCCACGAGCCGTCGTCACGACGACAGCGAACTTCGGTCGATGGGACGGGAACACCAATGCTGCCAGTAAAGGCTGGGCCGGGGTTGTGAATGTCAACCGGCGCTTGCGTGACGATGGGCGAGCACTCGGTCAGGCCATAGCCCTCCACGATGGAGTTGCCCGTGACCTCCTTCCATCGCTCGGCGATGTTGCGTTGCAGGGCCATGCCCCCGGCAACCGCCAATTTCAGGTTGGAGAAATCGCGCTTGCGGAAGTCCGGATCGTCCAGGAATGATGCGTAAAGCGTGTTGACGCAGGTGATGCCGCTGAAGTTCTCGTTTTTGAGAATCATCATCACGCGCTTGGTGTCGCGCGGATTGGCAATCAGGATGTTGCGACCGCCAAGCGCCATGAAGATCAGGCAATTCACCGTCAATGAGAAGATGTGATACAGCGGCAGCGGCGTGACCACGGTCTCTGTGTCACCGGTCAACTGACCTTCGGCAAACGCCAACGCTTGCTGGCAGTTGGCCAGGACGTTGCGGTGCGTGAGCATGGCGCCCTTGGCCACGCCGGTGGTGCCGCCGGTGTATTGCAGGAACGCGAGGTCTTCGGGCTGAACGTCGGGTCGGCGAACCTGGAAGCGTGCACCAGACTTCAATGCGTCACGAATCCAGATCGCGCCGGGCAGCTTGTAAGGTGGCACCATTTTCTGAACCTTGCGGATGGCAAAGTTCAGTGCACGCCCCTTCAGATTGAGCAAGCCGTCAGACAACAAATCGCCGATTTGCGTGAGCACGATGCGCTTGAGCTGCGTTCCCGCCATGGCTTCTTGCAACGTGCACGCAAAGTTTTCCATCACGATGATGGTTTCTGCACCGCTGTCTTTGAGTTGGTGGTTCAACTCTCGGGCGGTATACAGCGGGTTGACGTTGACCACCACCGCGCCGATGCGCAAGATGGCAAACAAGCACACTGGGTACTGAAAGGTGTTGGGCAGCATGATGGCGACGCGGTCGCCCTTCTTGATGCCCTGCCCTTGCAGCCAGCCGGCAAATGCGTTGACGAGACGATCCAGTCGGTCGTAGCTCATCTCCGTGCCAATGCTCACGAAGCCCGGCCGCTCGCGATACTTCGCAATGCATTCGTCAAAGTATTGCCCCAAAGAACGGTACTTGTTGACGTCAATGTCGTGCGCCACCCCGGCCACATACGACGACAACCAGATCCGATTGGTCGAGCCATCCGGGTTGACGATGGATTGGCCATCCTGTGGGGCCACAACTGCTGCTGAAACGCTCATGCCTGTCTCCTCTTGTCATTGGGCTAATCGGGGCGGTCAGCGCTCCACAATTGCGACGACACCTTGACCACCCGCCGCGCAGATCGAGATCAGGCCGCGACCCGAGCCCTTCTGCGACAGCATCTTGGCCAGCGACGCCACGATGCGCCCACCTGTTGCCGCGAAGGGGTGACCAGCGGCCAGCGAACTGCCATTGACGTTGAGCTTGCTGCGGTCAATGGAACCCAGCGGCTTGTCCAGGCCCAGTCGCTCTTTGCAGAACTTGGGGTCTTCCCATGCCTTGAGTGTGCACAGGACTTGCGCTGCGAATGCTTCGTGGATTTCGTAGAAATCGAAGTCCTGCAGAGTGAGGCCTGCACGTTGCAGCATGCGCGGCACGGCGTAGGCGGGGGCCATCAGCAGCCCTTCCTTCTTGTTGAAGAAGTCAACTGCGGCCACTTCGCTGAAGGTCAGATATGCCAGCACGGGCAGGTTGCGGGCCTTGGCCCATTCTTCGCTGGCCAACAACGCCACCGAGGCCCCGTCGGTCAGTGGGGTGGAGTTGCCGGGGGTCAAGGTGCCTTGACCGGGCGCCACTTTTTTGTCGAAGCACGGCTTCAAGGAGCGCAGCTTTTCAATGGTCAGGCCGTCGCGCAGGTTGTTGTCCTTGCTCACCCCTTGGAATGGCGTCATCAAATCCGCAAAGAAGCCATCCTTGTACGCGCGTGCCATGTTGGCGTGGCTCGCACAAGCCAATTGGTCCTGATCTTCACGGCTGATGCCCCATTCACGCGCCATCAATTCAGCGTGTTCACCCATTGAAAAGCCGGTACGCGGCTCACCATTGCGAGGAATGGCTGGCTTGATCAGCATGCTGGGGCGAATCTTGGACATGACCTTGAGCTGCGCGACCGTGCCCTTGGCGCGATTGGCTTCCATCAGGATCTTGCGCATCTTTTCGTTGATGCCGATGGGGGCATCGGACGTGGTGTCCACGCCGCCTGCGATGCCGCATTCGATGTGACCCAGTGCAATCTTGTTGGCCACCAGCATGGCCGCTTCGAGCCCCGTGCCGCAGGCCTGTTGAAGGTCGAATGCCGGTGTTTCGGGTGCCAGCGTGGTCGACAAAACGCATTCGCGGACGAGGTTGAAGTCTCGCGAGTGCTTCATCACTGCGCCGGCGGCGACGTCGCCCATGCGCTCGCCATGGAGGTTGAACCGATCAACCAGGCCTTGCAAGGCGGCCGTCAGCATTTCCTGATTGGATGCTTTGGCGTAAACGGTGTTGGAGCGCGCAAATGGAATGCGGTTACCGCCAATGATGGCGACGCGACGAACGGTGTTCATGTTGGGGTCCCTTTGAATCAATCGGTAATCAGTTGGTTGCAGTGGCGCGTGGACGCTCAATACGTTGCACGCCCTTTGAGGTGCGGCTTGTCACCCTTGGCGTTGCGGACTTCGAAGACGGCGCCTCGGTCGGTTCGGTTGGCCCATAGCGAAGCGCGGGCGGGCAGGAAAAGCGGCGTTTTGAACTCCACCGCAATTTCTGCCTCGTTGACCGCCTCTCGGGGCATCAGCGTGGCCAGTGCGCGAGCCTTGGTCCACATCCCATGAGCGATGGCGCGGTTGAATCCCAGAAACTTGGCAGTGAAGCTCGACAAGTGGATGGGGTTGATGTCACCGGACACCCTGCCGTAGCGCCGACCAATGCCCGCATCGGCATAGAAATCGGCTTGCCTGGCAACCGGTGCGTCGTCCTGAATGGCGCTGACGTACGGTTGGCCCACAGGCTGGCGGATGCCGGTTCGCAACAAGGTCCAAGTGCTTTCCCAGACCAGTACACCGGCCCGCAAGGCTCTGGCGTGCAAGGTGAAGACTTGCCCCTTGTCATGTTTGTAGAGTTGGCCCGTTTGCACCTCGATGCGCAGCACATCGCCGATGTGCAATCGATGGTGTTGTTTGGCCTGATTGGCCAAGTGGACGATGCCCATCGCTGGCCAAGGAAAGTCCGCTGAGCCAAACAGCATCATGGCCAAAGGAAATGCCTCCAGATGCGGGAACAGCATGGACACGCCATGGGCCGGACAAAAGCCGCACACCTTGGCGTACGATGCAACCTTGTGTGCATCGACCACGACTTCCGGCCTGACATACATGACATCCGGGAGCGCCGTGACCACACCAGGGCGCTTGCTGCTGGCCCGCAAAGCGCCGAAATTCAGCGCGATGGGGCTGGGCAGGCGTCTAACCTCAACGACTTTCATGGGGTACCGCCTTTGTCTGTTGGGGGTCAGGCGCCGATCAGGCTTTGACCACAAACGCGGATCACGTTGGAGGTCAGACCGCTGGATGCTGGGCTGGCAAACCAGGCGATGGCCTCGGCGACATCCACTGGCTGCCCGCCTTGACTCATGGAATTCATGCGGCGCCCTGCTTCACGGATGGCAAACGGGATGGCTGCGGTCATCTGTGTTTCGATGAAGCCGGGGGCCACGGCGTTGATCGTGATGCCTTGCTCGGCAAAGATCGGCGCGCTGCTTTGAACCATGCCGATCACGCCGGCCTTGGAGACGGCATAGTTGGTCTGCCCCATGTTGCCTGCAATGCCGGAAATGGACGACACGCAGACGATGCGGCCACCTTGTTTGAGTGCGCCAGAACTCACCATGGCTTCGTTGATGCGTTCCTGGGTGGACAGGTTGATGTTCACCACCATCTGCCACAGGTGCTCTTTCATGTTGGCGATGGTCTTGTCGCGGGTGATTCCGGCGTTGTGGACGATGACATCCCATCCGCCGTCGGCCTTGGCAGCCTCCACCAACTTCTGAGGCGCATCGGCCGCACCGATGTCCAGCGCCAAGCTCTTGCCACCCAGCTTCTTGGCGACTTCGTTGAGCCCGTCCAAGGCCTGCGGCACGTCGAGACAGATCACCTGGGCGCCGTCGCGAGCCATCACTTCTGCGATGGCCGCACCAATGCCCCGCGACGCGCCGGTGACCAGCACCTTCTTGCCGGACAGTGGCAGGTTCCAATCAAGGGGGGCGGTCAGTTGCCCAACAGGTTTGCCAACACGAATGACTTGTGCCGACACATAGGCCGAGCGCGGCGACAACAAGAAGCGCAAGGTGGACTCGATGTTGTCCTCGGCGCCTTCAGCCACGTACACCAACTGTGCGTTGCTGCCCTTTTTCAGTTCTTTGCCAAGTGAGCGCGTCAGCCCCTCCAGCGAACGCTGGACGGTCGCCTTGCGGGGCGAGTCACACGCTTCGGGCGGACGCCCCAGAACAATGATGCGGCCGCATGGCAAAAGCGAGCGAGCGGCGTCATGGAAGAACCAGTACAGCGCGTCAGACTGGGTGCTGTCTGCCAACCCGGTGGCATCGAAGACCAGTGCTTTGACCTTTTCACCGGCTTGACCGTTGCCGCCCCATCGGCCTGTTGTCAGCCCGGCTTGGTTCGCCACAGCGACCCACTGGGGCAGACGTTCATGAGCAAGGGTCTGTGCACCCATGCGCTTGAACAGGGTCGCGAGACTGCCCAGCAGTTCAGGGGCGCCACCGCCACCCACCAGCACCGCCCCTTGAATCACGGGCTGGCCTGGCTGATAGCGCTCCAGGTTCAAAGGATTGGGAAGGCCCAGTGCATTGATCAGCTTGGCACCCAAGGCGGAGTTGGCGAAGTCCAGATAACCGTCTTTCATCGGATCACTCGTCGTACAAATGGCCCGCCCCGGCACGTCGCCGTTGCATCTGGCCTGGTTGCGATCGGATGCAGGCCCTGCCCGCATCACAGGGGAACGAATCAGTTGCGTCGCGGTGTG
>NZ_JBLIZW010000027.1:0-68854 GCF_048860245.1 Aquabacterium sp.
TGGTTACGAGGAACTGTTGTCGTCGGGCATTGTCCTGACGGGCGGCTCGGCGGTCATGCCCGGCATGGTCGAACTGGCCGAAGACATCTTCCTCAAGCCCGTACGCAAGGGGACGCCCTTGTATTCGGGCCCCCTCCACGACATGGTGGCCAGCCCTCGGTCGGCCACCGTCATGGGCTTGCTGGAAGAGGCAAGACTCGCGCGTACGCGTGGGATGAAAGCGGCACAACAGGCGGGGTCGGTTCAGACCCTGTTCGGTCGTGTCCGTGACTGGTTTGTGGGCAATTTCTAAAAACCTGGACTTGGATCCAATTTCTACAGGCAACTGCTTAAAGTAAGAGAGAGGTAAGACATGCCAATCGAGATGATCGAAAACTTCGACGCGGGCACTCAGATCAAGGTGATCGGCGTGGGCGGTGGCGGTGGTAACGCTGTCGAGCACATGATCTCCGAGGGGGTGCAAGGTGTGCAGTTCATCTGCGCGAACACCGATTCCCAGGCTCTGAACCGTTCCAGCGCCGAGGTCCACCTGCAACTGGGCAATTCCGGTCTGGGCGCTGGCGCCAAGCCTGAAGTGGGCAAGGCCGCCGCCGAAGAGGCCGAAAGCCAGATCCGCGAGTCCCTGGAGGGCGCGCACATGGTGTTCATCACCGCTGGCATGGGTGGTGGCACCGGCACGGGCGCTGCACCGGTCATCGCCAAGGTGGCCAAGGACATGGGCATCCTGACCGTGGGCGTGGTCACCAAGCCTTTCGAATTTGAAGGCAACCGCCGCACCAAGCAGGCTGACGCCGGCCTGGCCGAGCTGGAAGCCAATGTGGACTCGCTGATCGTGGTCCTCAACGAGAAGCTGCTGGAAGTGCTGGGCGACGACGTGACCCAGGAAGAAGCGTTCGGCAAGGCCAACGACGTGCTGAAGCACGCTGTGGGCGGCATCTCCGACATCATCCACATTCCCGGCCTGGTGAACGTCGACTTCCAGGACGTGAAGACCGTCATGAGCGAGCCTGGCAAGGCCATGATGGGCACCGCCACGGCAGGCGGCCCTGACCGTGCCACCAAAGCGGCCGAAGCCGCCGTGGCTTGCCCGCTGCTGGAAGGCATCGACCTGTCTGGCGCGCGTGGCGTGCTGGTGCTGATCGCCGCTTCCAAGTCTTCCTTCAAGCTGGCCGAGTCGCGCACGGTCATGAACCGCATTCGCCCGTACGCTGCCGAAGACGCCCATGTGATCTTCGGTACCGCGTATGACGAAAGCCTGGGCGACCAACTGCGTGTCACCGTGATCGCCACGGGTTTGGCTGGTGCCAAGCGCCAACAAGCGCCGATGACCGTGGTGCACAGCGTGCCCGCGCAGCAAGTGTTTGCGCGTACCGGTACCGACAACATTCCCGTGTTGACTGATCCGGTTGCGCAAGCTCACCCGGCTCACCAAGTGCCTGGCCTGACCATGGGTCGTGCCGGTGGCAATGACTTCAGCGGTCTGAACACGCCGAGCGTGTGGCGCAGTGGTCGCACACAAGCTGCCGCCAAGGTCGACGCACTGCAGAGCAACGGCATGGACGAGATCGAGATCCCTGCCTTCCTGCGTCGTCAGGCTGACTGATCGGTCGCAAGTCTCTCTCTACGTTGCCAAGTTTTTCCCCTGTGCCTTGCCCGGGCGCAGGGGGCTTTTGGCCCACCAGGTCCGATGCCTGTGTGATCAATCGAATCGATGGGTGCCCTCCGACAAGGCCTGCCACAGCGCGGTCGTCATGGGGATGTAGCCTTCCGGGCTGAGTACGAACAACGCGTCGCTGATGACGCTGGGGTTGTACGCCTCTTTCTTGAGTGCCACCTTGCTGTACTTGAATGTGACCGTGACGTCCTGTGAGCGACGCACGCGCAAAAACAGCGGTACGGCATAGCGCGGCAGATGCTGGCGCAACTGCTGAGCCAGTTCGATGCCGTTCAGTGATTCGCCTTTCAAGCTGATGGCCGCCATGCCGGCGCGTCCGTCTGCGCCGGGCACCTCTACGCCATACACCACAGCCTCCTCAATCTGAGGCAGGTGCGACAGCACGCCTTCCACTTCGGTGGTCGCGACGTTTTCGCCCTTCCAGCGGAAGGTGTCCCCGAGTCGGTCCACAAACTGGATGTGATGCCAGCCCTGGTCGCGCACCAAATCGCCGGTGTTGAACCAGGCATCCCCTTTGCTGAAGACGTCTCGCAGGACTTTGGCGTCTGTGGCCTTGCTGTCGGTGTAACCATCCAGCGGCGCACGGTTGGTGATCTCGGTAAGCAAGAGACCACTGTGGCCGGTGCGCACCCGTTGCATGTGCCCCTTGCGTCCGCGGCGTGCTTGTTCGGTTTCCTGGTCGACTTCAACCACCGCGTAAGACAGCGGACACAGTCCAGTGGTCTTGGGCAGGCCCAACACATTGATGAACGCCACGTTGCATTCGCTGGCGGTGTAAAACTCGGCGATGTGCTCAATGCCGAAACGCTCGCTGAATGCATCCCAGATGTCCGGACGCAAGCCGTTGCCAATCATGCGCTGGATGCTGTGTTGGCGGTCGAGCGCGCTGGGCGGCTGGTTGAGCAAATAGCGGCAGAGTTCGCCGATGTAGCAAAAGGCGGTTGCCTGATGGCGCTGCACATCGGCCCAGAAGCCGGAAGCGCTGAACTTGCGAGCGAGCGCCAGGCATGCACCCGCGCCCATGGCCGCGCCCCACGATACCGTCAACGCATTGTTGTGATACAGCGGCAGCGGGCAGTACAGCACATCGTCGGGGCGAAGGCGCAGCCCCAGTCCGCCCAAGCCCGCCAGGCAACGATGCCAACGGTAGTGGGACATCACCGAGGCCTTGGGCAAGCCTGTCGTGCCGGACGTGAAGATGTGGAAACAGGGTTGATGCAGCCGAATCAGGTCGGTGTGCGGTGGATTGCTGCTGGCCGACTGTGACAGCCGCGTGCGCGCGTCCATCAAACCCGAGGGGCAGGGCTCGTCACCGTCCCACCACCATTGCTCGCACAAGGCGGCGCGCTCACTGGCGTCCAGACTCATCAGGGCGGGCAGGCACTCCTGTCCGACAAAGGTCAGCCGAGGTCGTGTGATGCGCAGGCTGTGTGCCAGGGCATCGCCCCGTTGCTGGTTGTTGATGAGCGTGGCCACCGCCCCCAGCTTGACAATGCCCAGCACGAACGCCAGCACCTCGGGCCGGTTGTCGAGCAGGATGCCCACGGCATCTCCACTGCGAATCCCCGCGGCATCCAGCGCCCAGGCGCAGCGGTTGGCCCATTCATTGAGTTCACGATAGGTCCAGCGACGCCCTTCAAAGGCCAGCGCGGGGCGGTCCGGATACCGGGCGGCCTGGTCGGCCAGTGTCTTGCCGATGGAGCCAATGCGGTCAGGCTTGGTCAGGATCAGCCGCACCAAACCCTTGAGCGTGTGTGACAAGTCGTTCAAAACGAGCTGACGCACGCCTTGCAGCAGGGTGCCCAGGCGGATGGTGGCGGGGGAGGGGGTGGACGAACGCATGTCGCCAGTCTAGGGGGCGCCGCCGACGTGGCGTGGCGGGATCCCCTGGGTCGCGGGAAAACCAGGGGCGAGATCAGTCGCCGCGCGGTAGGCCGTTCAGTGCGTCTTCGCGCGCTTGGGCCACCGCTTGCCCGATGGCCGGGCCTTTCAGGCCTTGGGCGATGGCCGCGGCCGAGATGCTCCCGGTGTCCACCGACAGCGCGAGCGACAGCGCCTGCTGCAGGCGCGTTCGGGCAGGGTAAGGGGCGTCCTCCAGACCGAGTCGCCCACGCGCATCGCATTCGCAGGCGAGGAGCACCTCTTCAAACCGCTGCGGCTTGCGAATCGCATCGCAGCGTTCCAGCAGACGCAGCACGGCCGCCGCATGGAGCTCGCCGCTGCGGTGGATGTTGCCATGTTCACGGGCGACCACATCGGCCAGCTCGCGACAATCGTTGGGGATGCGTAAGCGATCGTTCACCCGCTTGAGCAACTGCGCGCTGCGACCTTCGTGCCCAATGTGGCGCGGCAGCACGTCAGCCGGCGTGGTGCCTTTGCCCAGATCGTGCCCCAGGCAGGCGTAGCGCACGGTGAGTGGGGCTTGCAGGCGAGCAGCCATGTCCAGCACCATCATCAGGTGCACGCCGGTGTCGACTTCGGGGTGATATTCGGCGCGCTGGGGTACGCCCCACAAGGCGTCGACCTCGGGCAACAGTCGGGTCAGGGCACCGCAGGCTCGCAGCACCTCGAACATGCGAGATGGCTTGGCTTCCATCAGGCCACGCGCTAACTCCTGCCATACCCGCTCGGGCACCAGATGATCGACCTCGCCATCGGCCACCATCTGGCGCATCAGGGCCAGCGTGTCGTCGGCCACGGTGAAGGTGTGAAAGCGGGCGGCAAAGCGGGCCAGTCGCAGGATGCGTACCGGGTCTTCGGTGAACGCCGCCGATACGTGACGCAGCACGCGGGCGGCCAGATCCTGTTGCCCGCCGTGTGGGTCCACGATCTGACCGGTCAGGGGATCTTGCGCCATCGCGTTGATGGTCAGGTCGCGGCGGATCAGGTCCTCTTCCAGCGTGACGTCGGGCGAGGCGTAAATCTGAAAGCCATGGTAGCCATGGCCGCTTTTGCGCTCGGTGCGGGCCAAGGCGTATTCTTCGCCGGTTTGCGGGTGAAGGAAGACCGGAAAGTCTTTGCCGACCGGGCGGTAGCCGGCGGCCACCATCGCCTCGGGCGTGCTGCCCACGACGACCCAGTCCCGGTCGCTGCCACGGATGCCCAGCAGGCCGTCACGTACGGCCCCGCCAACAAGGTAGATCTGCATGGGGCTCAGTGTAGCGAGCGCGGCGTCAGGGCGCAGCGTGGATCAGGCTGCCTTCACCATCGCGGCCAGCGCGACGTATTCCGCCACGGGCACTTCTTCGGCGCGGCGTTGCAGATCGAAGTCGGTGCTCAGTCCGTGCTCGGTGATCCAGGCTCCCAGCGTGTGGCGCAAGATCTTGCGACGCTGAGAGAAGGCCACGGCCACCATCTTTTCGAACACGGCCAGGTCCACTTGCGGCGGATTGGGCAGGGGCACCATGCGCACCACGGCCGAGTCCACCTTGGGCGGTGGGTCGAACGATTCAGGCGGCACGGCCACGACGTTCTCCATGTCGTAGCGCCATTGCAGCATCACACTCAGGCGGCTGTAGTCCTTGTTGCCGGGCGAGGCCACCATGCGGTCCACCACTTCCTTTTGCAGCATGAAGTGCTGGTCGACCACGTGGTCGGCAATGGGCAGCAGGTGAAACAGGATGGGACTGGAGATGTTGTAGGGCAGGTTGCCGATGATGCGCAGCTTTTGGCCGGCATCGGTGGCGAGTTGCGCGAAGTCCACCTTCAGGACGTCGGACTCGATCACGTTGAGCTCGCTGCGCTTGCGCAGGCGGGCGGCCAGATCGCGGTCAAGTTCGACCACGGTCAGGCGTTCGCTGCGCTCGACCACCGGATTGGTCAGCGCGCCCAGGCCGGGGCCAATCTCGACAAGGGATTCGCCGGGACGCGGCGCAATGGCGCGCACGATCTCGTCAATGACGCCGTGGTCGACCAGAAAGTTCTGGCCAAAACGCTTGCGCGCAACGTGTCCACCGCCACCTTGGACCGGGCGTTTGCCGCCTGGGCGAGCGGGCTTCTTGCGAGGATCAAGGCTCATCGCGCATCTCGATCCAGGCGGCCGCACGCAGTTCGCGTGCCCACTCTTCGTACGTGCCTTCAAAACGGCGCTCACGCAGGACGGCGCGAGCGGCTTCGCGCTTTTGCTCGTCACTGAGTTGCACTTCACGGCGCTCGATCAGCTGGATCAGGTGGACACCGTAGCGGCTGACCATGGGCTCAGAGATCTGGCCGGGTTGCAGCGTCAGCAGCACCTTTTCGAATTCCGGCACGAATTGGCCAGGCGAGGCCCAGCCCAAGTCGCCACCCCGTGCGCCGCTGCCATCTTCGGAGTATTGGCGGGCCATCTGCGCAAAGCTGGCTTGACCGCCCACGATTTGTTTGCGGATGTCGGCCATGCGTGCCAGTTGGTCCTGGGTGCTGGTTTGGGGCGTGGTGCGCAGCAGGATGTGACGGGCACGCTGCTGGGTATAGGTGGCCTGCGCGCTGTCTTCGCGTTCCAGCACCTTGACGATGTGGAACCCTGCATTGGAGCGCACGATGGGGGCAAGGCCGCCCACCTTCACGCCGTCCACCGCCTTGAAAAAAATGTCAGGAAGGCGATTGACTGGGCGCATGCCCACGCCGCCACCCTGATCGCGAGTGCCTGGGTCGTCGGAGTTGTCCTTCACGAGTTGGGTGAAGTTGACGCCGCGTGCAGCCTTCTCATGCAGGTCTTGCGCCTTGGCCAGCAGGGCCGCCACTTGCTTTTGCGTGGCTTTTTCGGGGACCGCCACCAGGATGTGCGCCAGGTTGAGTTGCACTTCGTTCTTGGCCGCAGGATCGCTGGCAATGAAAGCGTCAATGTCGGCGTCGGTGATCTGGATGCGGCCGTTGACTTCGCGATCGCGCAGGCGTTGCAGCAAGATCTGTTCGCGCAGGCTGGTGCGGTAGCGTCCGAAATCCAGGCCGTCACCCTGCATGCGCTGGCGCAACTCGGCCAGTGTCAGCTGGTTTTGTGCGGCGATGTTTTCAATGGCGGTGTCCACTTCTGCGTCAGACACGGCCATGCCCAAGGTGCGGGCCTGAGAGACTTGCACCTTTTCATCGATCAACGCATCCAGCACTTGCTGGCGCAGCTCATCCGGTGGGGGCAGGCGGGTGCCGGCCGGGGCCGTTTCCTGGATGCGGCTGATGCGCTTTTCAACATCCGTGTGGGTGATCAACTCCTGGTTGACGACCGCGACGATGTAATCCGAGGTGATCTGCATGCCCTCGATCTTCAGCTCGGTGCTGAGGTTGCCCACGACCGGAATGCGTGGGTTGACCGTGGGGGCATCTTTGCTGCGCAGTTGGGCCCAGGCCGGCGTCAGGCTGCCGAGCACCAGGCTCAGGCACAGGCCATGCACCAGGGGGCGCATGCGGGGCATCGAGAAAAGATCAATCATCTTCAGGGAATGGCGAGGTGCGGTTGACCACAGGCATGCTGCTGTCGCGCAGCAGTTTGTAGCCTGGGATATTGTCCTTCAATGTGCGCAGGGGGTTGGAGCCCAGCGCAAGGCGTGACAGGCCGATCAATTCCAGCTGGAACATCAGGCGGCTGGTGGCTTTGGTTTGACCCACGGCGACCCGTTCCAGCACGAAGCGACCAATCCAGCAGCCCGCGTCGTATTCGAAGCCGGCCAGTGTGTTGATCAGGCGTTCGTCGCGCAGGCTATAGGTGAGGCGGCCCACGCTGTACCAGGCACCGCCGCAACTGTTGGCGGCGGGGACTGCTTTTTGCGCGGCTGCATTCAGGTCGGGCGACGAGGCCAGACTCATCATCTGCTGCACGTCCGGGGCGCGGCCTGCGAACGGCCATTGCCAGCCCAGTTCGATCTGCTCGCTGCTGTCGCGGGTATAGCGATAGGTGGCGCCGATGGTGCGCCACGCACCCGGCGAGTAGCGCACCCCGATGGTGGCCTGCTGCATGTGGTGGTTTTGCGCACCCAGCTGCGTGGTGCCGTCCATGTACCAGTTGGGGACCACCGAGGTGGAGCCCAGCAACAGCATGTCGGACAGGCGCTGGGTGATGGGCTCGGTGCCGTTGGGGTTGATGCGCTGGTCCGAGAGCAGCAGCTTCTGGATCACACCCAGGCGCAGGGCTTCGGCGCCGGTGCGGGCGTCGAGCATGCGGGTCGTGGCACCCAGTGTGACCTGGTTGGCATCGGACACGCGATCCACGCCGGTGAAGGCGTTTTCGCTGTAGATGGCGTACTGGTTGAAGTCGCGTGGCGCGCTGTCAAACAGGGGCAGGATGCTTTGGTCCTTGTACGGCGTGCGCACGTACTGGATGCGCGGCTCCAGCGTCTGGATCAGGTCGCGGTCAAACAGGTTGACGTTTCGCTCGAAGGCCATGCTGGCATCCAGACTGAAGGTCGGGATGGTGCGGCTTGCGGATTTGCTGCCGTTGCTCAGCGACTGATCCAGATCGTAGTGGACCGATTGGGCCGACAGTGCGGGCGTCAGTGTCAGCCCGCCCAACTCGAACATGCGCGAAATGCGGCCGGTGGCATGCACGCGGTTGCCCGAAACCTTGTCCTGATCGGCATTGGTGAACCGGTTGAATTCACCCTGCAGTTGCCAGATCAGTCCGCGGTCGTTGCCGCTGCGGCTCATCACGCCCAGTTGGGGGGTGCGGCGATAGGGCGTGTCGATGCTGCTGAGCGTCGGGTCGCTGGGGGGCGCCAGATCTTTGAGCGTTTGCCAGGTCTGGACCGCACCGTACAGCGTGGTCTGGCTGTCGCCCAGGCCCCAGTTGCGTTCATTGAGCACCCGCTCAATGCGTGCGTTGCTGTCGTACAGGCGCGGGGTCTTGGACGGCAGATCGTGCGAGAAGTCTTTCCAGTAGTCGTCGTCCGACACCCGGGAGATATGCAGCGAATAGCTGGTTTCGGACAGCGTACCTTGGCGCAAGGCACCCTTGTGAGTGATGTCCACCATGCCACGCGAGCGGCCCGCCACGCGGTCATCCGGCAAGCCGAACAGGTTGATGGTGCCGGCGTCGTGCTCGGCCAGATAGCGGTACTCGAGGTCCAGCCCCATGCCGCGGCGGCTCGACAGCGTGGGCGCAATCGTGGCGTCCTGATCGGGCGAAATGTTCCAGTAATAGGGCAGGGCGAACTCGAACCCGCTCTTGCTGTCGAAGTAGAAGCTCGGCGGCAGCAGGCCGGATTTGCGAGCGTCACTCAAGGGGAACGTCAGCGACGGGGCGGCCAGGATGGGCACGCCTTTGAACCACACGACGGCATTCTTGGCCCGCCCTTCGTTGGCGGCGAAGTCCATGTCGACTTCGGTGGTGCGCAGTGACCAGTCGGGCTCACCGGGCTGGCCGTCTGCGGTGTTGTCTGGCGTGCAACTGCTGTAGCTGGTGTGGGTGGCACGAAGGCGGTTCTCGCCCAGGAATTCCACCAGATCGGCGCGACCGCCAGCCTGGGTGCGCGCGAACCAGAACTGCGGGCGAATGAACTGGCCCTCCAGTCGGTCGAGTTGCATGAACAACTCGGGGCCGACGAAAATGTTGCCTTGGCGCGTGATGCGAACGTGCCCCAGTGCGCGTGCCGTGTTGTCCCCTTGCGTGTGGGTCAGCTCGTCGGCCTTGAGCGTCAAATCGCCTTGTTGCAGCTTCACCTTGCCGGTGGCGCGTGTGCGCTCGCCGGCTTCGCCTTCCAGGTGGTCGGCTTCAAAATAAATGGGCTGTTCGCCCGCTTTGCCACCCGTGACGGCGCCTGGCAGCGCGAACGGAGCGGCGCCCTGGGCGTGGGCCGGCGCAGGCGTCCAGGCCAGTTGACTGACCAGGAAGCCAGCGGCCAAAGCGACAGGTGTCCAGCGGGCGTTGAGGCAGAAAAGTGTGCGGGCCAAGGGTCGGGTCACGGTGAGTTTTTTTGCGGCGCAGAGAAAGCTCAGGCTCCGCCTGCGCCACCACGAGCCGGCCTTGCCTAAAATCGACGCATTATTTCATGTTGCCCGCCTGCGGGATCATCCATGTCCGACGTGTCGACCGCTTCTGTTCCAGATTCTTCTCAGCCTAACCTGAATTCGGCCATTCATTGGGCCGATCCGGCTCGCCAGGCCGCTTTTGCCGCCTGGTTGCAGGGCCAGACCGCCCGCCACGGCTTGCGGCCGGAGACGGTGCGTTCGGCCAGCTCCGACGCCAGCTTCCGACGCTACTTCCGTGTGGATGGCGCGCAAGGCTCGCTGATCATCATGGATGCGCCGCCCGCGCAGGAAGACTGCAAGCCCTTTGTGCAGGTGGCGCGTTTGCTGGAGGCAGGCCAGGTCGGCGTGCCGCACATCCTGGAATGGGATGAAGCTCAGGGCTTCATGCTGCTGTCGGATCTGGGTGCGCACACGCTGCTGTCCACGCTGACGCCGGATCAGCCCTACGCGACGGGCAACCGTGCGCGCTACAACGAAGCACTGGAAGAGCTGATCCGCATTCAGCACATCCAGGCAGCCGATCAGCTCAAGCCCTATGACGACGCGCTGCTGCAGCGTGAAATGGACCTGCTGCCCGAGTGGTACCTGACGAAGCTGCGCGGGCTGACCCTGACGCCTGAGCAGCAAACCATGCTCAGCAACACGTTTGAGCTGATCAAGTCCAAGGTCTTGTCGCAGTCCAGCGTGCTGGTGCACCGCGACTACCATTCGCGCAACCTGATGGCCAACCCGACCGATCCCAAGGCCCGCCTGGGTGTGATCGACTTCCAGGATGCGGTCTGGGGCCCCATCACCTATGACCTGGTGTCGCTGCTGCGCGATGCCTACGTGATGTGGGACGAAGACGTGCAAATTGATTACGCCGTCCGTTTCTGGGAAAAAGCGCGCAAGGCCGGTCTGCCCGTGCCGGAGGACTTTGGGGATTTCTGGCGTGATTTCGAGTGGATGGGGCTGCAGCGCCACCTGAAGGTGCTGGGCATCTTTGCGCGACTGGCCCTGCGCGATGGCAAGCAGCAGTACCTGGACGACATCCCCCGTGTGTGGACCTACGCCCACCGCGTGTGCGCACGCTACCAGGGGCTGGGGCCGCTGTTGCGCCTGTTGGAGCAGGCTGAGGCGGCCAATGGCGGGGAGCAAACCCAGGTCGGTTACACCTTCTGAGTCTTTCTGCCTTGTTTATGGGGGAAAAACTGCGCAAAAAAGCGGCAACAAGCGGATAATCCGGCCCTGATGAATTCAATTACCCCCTCTGCGGCAGACGCCGCCGAAGCCGCTGGCCAGAGCGCCCCGGCCCCCGAGGCACCCGCCCGTTTCGACACCCTTGCCCTCGACGCCAAGCTTTTGCGCGCCATCGAGGTGCAGGGCTATGCCCACATGACCCCCATTCAGGCCAAGGCCATTCCGGTGGTCCTGGCTGGGCGTGACGTGATGGGTGCGGCGCAAACCGGCACCGGCAAGACGGCCGCTTTCTCGATCCCCTTGCTTCAGAAGATGCTGAAGCACGAAAACGCCAGCATGTCGCCCGCCCGTCACCCGGTGCGTGCCGTGGTGCTGGCGCCCACACGTGAGTTGGCTGACCAGGTGGCCAACAACGTCAAGGCCTATGCCAAGCAGACCAATCTGCGCGTGGCCGTGGTGTTTGGCGGCATGGACATGAAGCCCCAGACGGCCGAGCTGAAAGGTGGCGTGGAAGTCCTGATCGCCACGCCGGGGCGTTTGCTGGACCACATCGAAGCCAAGAACTGCAACCTGTCTCAAGTCGAGTACGTGGTGCTGGATGAGGCCGACCGCATGCTGGACATCGGCTTCCTGCCCGACCTGCAGCGCATCCTGAGCTACCTGCCCAAGCAGCGCCAGACCCTGCTGTTCTCGGCCACGTTCTCGCCCGAGATCAAGAAGCTGGCTGGCAGCTACCTGCAAGACCCCGTGCTGGTCGAGGTGGCTCGCCCCAATGCTACGGCCTCGACCGTGGAGCAGCGCTTCTACAAGGTCGATGAAGACGACAAGCGTGCCGTGATCCGTCAGGTCCTCCGTGATCGCGACATCAAGCAGTGCATCGTGTTCGTCAATTCCAAGCTGGGTGCCAGCCGTCTGGCTCGCGCGTTCGAGCGCGATGGCCTGAAGACCGCGGCCCTGCACGGCGACAAGTCGCAAGACGAGCGTCTGAAGTCGCTGGAAGCCTTCAAGAAGGGCGAAGTGGAAGTGCTGGTGGCCACCGATGTGGCGGCGCGCGGCATCGACATCGCGGCGCTGCCGGCGGTGTTCAACTTCGACATTCCTTTCAACGCCGAAGACTATGTGCACCGCATTGGCCGGACCGGTCGCGCGGGCGCCAGTGGCTTGGCTGTGTCGCTGGTGACCGGCCATGACGGCAAGCTGATGGGCGACATTGAAAAGCTCATCAAGAAAAAGCCCGATGTGGAGCCCTTCGAGCTGGAGCGCCGCTATGGCCGCAGCGACCGTGGGGATCGTGGCGAGCGCAGCGAGGGCTACCGCCGCGAGCGTCGTCAGGACGACGACCGCCAGGGCGACGGCGGCATGTCGCGTGCGTACGCACCGGTGCGTCGCCAGACCCCGGTGGATCCCTTCTTTGACAAGCCTTACGAGGCCGACTTGTCGGCTGAGCCCGCAGATTGGGACAAGAAAGCGGCTGCTCCGGTGCCCTCATCGCAAGGCGCGGGGCTGTCTCGCTTCATCAAGCCCAAGCGCAAGGTCGCAACCTTGCTGGGCGGCACTGGGACGGCCTCGTCCCGTCGCTGAGGCAACGGGCTGCCCGTCAGGGCAGCTCCACGGCCCCCATGCGTGCCGCGATGACCGCCGAACGGCTCTGGATGTAGCCTGAGCCGGGCTGTTTTTCAAACCGCTTCGGGGCCGGCAGCATGACGGCCAGACGGGCGGCCTGGATGCTGCTCAGCTGCGCTGCGTCCACGTGGAAGTAATGTTGGGCGGCCGCTTGGGCGCCGAACACGCCTTCGCCCCACTCCACGTTGTTGAGATAGATGTCCAGGATGCGTTCCTTGCTCAACAGGCCTTCCAGCATGAAGGTGATGGCAAATTCCTGACCCTTGCGCAGCAGGCTGCGCTCACTGCTCAGAAACAGGTTCTTGGCCAGTTGCTGGGTGATGGTGGAGCCGCCAATGATCTTGGGCGTGGCAGGCGTGGCCGAGGGGGGCGGTGGTGGCGTGCGTCCGCGCTTCTTGGCCCGTTCTACGGCGCGCTCATAGCGGGCCTGGATGGCAGCCTGCGCTTTCTGCGCCCGCTCCTTGGCCTGACTGTTCTTGCGCCAGGCATTCTCCAGTGCATCCCACTCCACGCCGGGGTGATCCACGAAGTTGGCATCTTCTGAGGCGATCACCGCGCGTCTCAGGTTGTTGGCGATGTCACCATCGTCTCGCCAGGTCTGGCTCCAGGCCAGTTGCCCCTGCTCGCCCACGATCCGTCGGATTTCACTGCGCTGGAACGCGGTGGATTGGGGCGCCAGCACCGTCATCGCGGCGATGCGCAGCAGGAAGTACAACTGCAAGCTGACGCCACTCAATATGAACAGGACGAGGAGGCGCCAGAGGGTGCGCTTGGACGACATCATGGGGTGCGCAGGCAAGGGTCAGTGAGGCTGGGCGCCGTCCACCAGCGCACGCATGTGGGCCAGCACGGGGGCGGTGTCGGGGCGAACGCCGCGCCACAGCGCGAAGCTCTCGGCGGCTTGCTCCACCAGCATGCCCAGACCATC
Source organism: Aquabacterium sp. (assembly GCF_048860245.1). Lineage (GTDB taxonomy): Bacteria > Pseudomonadota > Gammaproteobacteria > Burkholderiales > Burkholderiaceae_C > Aquabacterium. The sequence goes on from NZ_JBLIZW010000027.1 coordinate 13,341, forward strand.
GCGGCCCGTGGCGCCATGGGCGCGGGCCCAATCCAGGAAGGCTTGCGCGGCAGGACCGTACATCATGTCCAGGGCCAGGCAGCCGGGCTTGAGCACTTCGGGGCCGACCGGGATGCCGCTGCCTGAAAGGCTGGCGGCGGTGCCGTTGATGAACACGTCAAACGCCGTCCCCGGCAGATCAAGGCCGCGCGCCAGCAGCGTGACGCCGTGTTGATCGGCCCACTGGGCGTGCCGCTGGACGAGCTCTTCGGCTTTGGCCACGGTGCGGTTGGCCACCACGATTTCAGCCGGATGGGCCTCGATCAGCGGCCCCAATACGCCAGCGCTGGCGCCGCCCGCGCCCAGCAGTAGCACACGTTTGCCGGCCAGTGAGACGGCGGCGTTGACGGTGATGTCGCGCACCAGGCCCACGCCGTCGGTGTTGTCGGCCAGCCAGCCGTCGGCATCAAAACGCAGGGTGTTGGCGGCCTGTGCCAGTTCGGCGCGTGGCGAGCGGCGGGTGGCCAGCTCAAATGCTTCGAACTTGAAGGGCACCGTGACGTTGCAGCCTTTCGCGCCTTGCTCGGCAAAAGCGCGAATGTGCGGCTTGAAGGCGTCCAACGGGCACAGCAGGCGACCGTAGTCCACCGACTGGCCGGTCTGCTGGGCAAATTGGGCGTGGATGAGGGGCGAGCGGCTGTGTTCAACCGGGTTGCCCGCGACGGCATAGCGGTCCGCGGTGGTCATGTCAGGGCACATCAATCAGGGCTTGGGCTGGGCAGACAGGGGCACCTCGGTGGAGGTGGTCGCTTCCATGCCCGCTTCTCGGGTGAAGCGGAATCGGGACGAAATCAGCAGCAGGTCGCGGCCGGCCATCACTTCAGGGGGGACGCCGCCAAAGGGGCCTGCCAGCATCACGATGGCACGGGCCCGCTTGTCGAGCAGTTTGTTGCCCGAGCTGCGGGTGATGATGGCGTCAATGACCTTACCCTGACGGTTCAGCCAGGTCTCCATGACGAGCTCGCCGTAGAGCTTCTGGCCATTGACGATGGGGAAGTGCTCGGTGCCGGCCCGCTCCACGCGGGTACGGAAGGCGCTGTAGTACAGGGCATCGGCCGACTTCATGGTGGCCGGGCTAAGGTAACGCTTCTTGGGGCGGGCGTTTTCCTCGTTGATGCGTTTTTCGATTTCAGCCAGCAGCTTGGTCAGCTGGCGGCGGTGCTCTTCTTCGGCGCGGGCCTGAGCGGTTTCGGTCTTGTCACGCGGTTGCGGCGGGGGCAGCGCGGCCAGTTCGTTGCGGATCATGGCCAGCAGATGCTGCTGCTCCTTTTGCATCTGCTCGATCATGCGCGTCGTTTGCTCGACCGAGTCCCCGGTTTCGCTGTCTGGCGAAGGGGGCAGGGGCGAGGTGGCGCGTCCGGCCTTGGCTTCGCCACCTCCGGTGAGGTTTTGCTGAGCCAGGGCCTGGGCCTTTTCGGGCGCGGCCTCGGTGCCCGCGTTGACCAGGATCACCTCCAGCGGGGTGTCCTTGAAGGTGCGGTTGAAGCCCTCCGGGTCCACCAGCCGGAAGCTGAACAAGCCGATGTGCAGCAAGGCCGAGCCCCCCAGGCAAATCTGCAGCAGGGTCAGACGGTTCCAAAAGGCGCGAAGGCGTTGCAGCATCCGTGGTGTTCCGTGTCAGGCGGCGGGAGCCTCTCCGGCTGGCGCCTCGGCGTCGTTGACGTCGATGGCCAGGGTCAGGGGTCCTGCATTGTCCAGCACCTCGTCGTCGCCTTCGTCGCCGGATTCACCCTCATCTGTGGTGCCGGCCTCATCCAGTCGGGCGACGACGCTGGCGTGCACGTCCAGGGTCAGCAGGTCGACACCGGTGATGCGCACCCGCACGCGGGCATGACGCGGCAGGCTGTCGGCCCCGATGGCCTTGAACACCAGCGGCAGGCTGTCGGCGCGGACCAGACCGTTGACCATGACGGCGCAGTCCAGTTCGGTCAGGTCTTGCTGGCCCAGGTACTTCAGGGTCCAGTAGCGCTCCATGCTGGACTGGAAGCCGTTGTAGGTGCTGTAGGCCGTGTCGAAGTTGGAGATGATGGCAAACAGTTCTGCATCCTTCGGCTTGAAGGGGGCGGCCAGGGCGGCGGTGCGGCCGTTCTTGGCGCAGGCCACGATTTGCCACTGGTTGACCAGGTCCACATAGCGACGCAACGGCGAGGTGGCCCAGGTGTACTGCGCCACGCCCATGCCGGCGTGCGGCAAGGCCTTGGTGCTCATGCGCACCTTGATGCCGGGCTGCAAGCTGGCCTGACTGCGGTAAATGCCGGGCACACCCAGTTCGGCCAGCCAGCCGCCCCAGGTGCTGTTGGCCAGAATCATGGCCTCGGCCACGATGAGGTCCAGCGGGGCGCCGCGCAGGCGCGTGCCGATGATGACTTGCTCGTCGCCCTGAGGCTCGATGCCGTCGCTCATCGTGTTGGTACCGGCTTCGCTCACCAGCTTGAAGGTGTAGTCGGGGCGGTTGAAGTTTTCAGGCTTGCCGCGCACCACTTCTCGCTGGGCCTTGAGGTGCTTGGCCAGTCGGAAGGCAAAGGCCAGTTCGGCCGCAAAGGCGTAGTCGGCCGGGGCTTCGCCGGTCAGCGTGGGCTCGGTGATGACGCCATCCAGCTTGTCGTGGCGCAGGTTGGCCGCAATGGGCACGCGCTCCAGCTTGGTTTCGCTGCCCTTGCGTTCGAGTGTGGCCTCATCAAATGTGACGTACAGCGACACGGCCGGGCAATCGCGCCCTTCTTGCAGAGTGTAGGTCTGCACGACTTCGTCGGGCAGCATGGTGATTTTGTGGCCCGGCATGTACACGGTGGACATGCGCGCACGCCCCACCTGGTCCACCGGCGAGCCCGGCAGGATGGCCAGGCTGGGGGCGGCAATGTGGATGCCATAGGTGACGGTGCCGGTGCCCAGGCCTTGAACGGACAGCGCATCGTCGATCTCGGTGGTCATCGAGTCGTCGATGGAGAAGGCCTGCACCGCAGCGACGGGCAGTTCGTCCTTGATGGGGGGCGCTTCCAGCGCCGGGAAGCCTGCCCCCTTGGGGAAGTTCTCGAACAGGAAGCGCTTCCAGTGGAACTGGTAGGGGCTGTCGATGGCGCCGGCGCTCTTGAGCAGATCCAGCGGGGCACGCTGTGTGGTCTTGGCGGCCTCGACCACGGCCTTGTACTCCGGTCCGTTCTTGTCTGGCTTGAACAGGATCTTGTAGAGCTGGTCCTTGATGGGGGCGGGACAGGTGCCCGCTGCCAGCTCATCCGCCCAGGCGGCAATTTGCAGGGCTTGCTGCTTCTTGCGCTCAATGGCCAGCAGGGCCTGCTTGAGGATGTCTTCCGGGGCCTTCTTGAAGCGGCCCTTGCCACGACGGTGGAAGTAGTGCGGCGTCTCGAACAGGCGCATCAGCATGGCCGCCTGCTGGATGGCATCGGCGCTGGCGCTGAAGTATTCCTTGGCCAGGTCGTCGAAGCCGAAATCTTCCTCGGGCGCCACTTCCCACACGAGGTCGACATCGATGTCGCTGCTCATGGCTTGCGCCTGCGCCACCAGTTCGGCCGGGGTCGGCTTGGCAAACTTGATCAGCACATTGGCGGCTTTCACCTTGACGCGCTTGCCCGAGTCGAGCTCGATTTGCATCGAGGCATCGGCTTCAGACATCACGCGGCCAGCCAGGAACTTCCCGGCGTCATCAAACAGAGCAAACATCGATCAGCGATTCTGGAGTCAAGGCTGCGATTGTCCCATCTTGTTGGAGGGCAAACCGAGCCAGCCCAACACCTCATCCACGTATTGCGTGAACTCACTGATGGCGTGGTCGCTGCCGTCGAGCAGCTTGATGGCCGCCCCCTCGTAGTGCGCCACCATTTCACGCCAGTCCAGCACCTCGTCGCCCTCGGCAATCAGTGCGTGATAGCGCTCGGGGTGGGGCAGGGGGTAGGGATCCATCGCCTCGAATTGCCCGATGAATTCGGCGCGGAAGAAGAAACGGTCAGCCGGATTGTGAAAGTGGGTCTGCTCGCCGATGTAACGCGCCAGATCACGGGCCGGCGCCACCGCAGGGTTGATCACCACCGCAGGGCACCCCAGTCGTTCGGCCAGCACCGTGGCATAGAACCCGCCCAGGGACGAGCCGATGACAGCCATGCGGTCGCGAGGCCAGTCGTTCACCGTGGCCAGCATGACGGCCAGCGCGTCGTCGGGGGAGGGGGGGAGTTGCGGGCAGGCCCACGTGAGAGGCTGATCCGGTTGCGAGCGGCGCTGGATGGCCGCTTCCAGGATGCGCGCTTTGTTGGATTGGGGGGAGGAGCGAAAGCCGTGCAGGTACAGCACATGCGTCGGGGTGGACTGGGTCATGGCGAGGCTCATCGTGGGGTGGGCGACATGGTGCGCATGTTGTCACAAGCCCTGGCGTGGCGGGAGGTCTGGGCTATCCTTGAACCTGTGTTCTCAAGAAGAAGGCGCCAAGCCATGTCCGTGAAATTCAAATCTCAAGCCACCGCCGATTTGCTGATGCTGCAGGCGCCGGCCGAAGCGCTGCTGCGCTTGCTGGGCAAGGGCGACAGCCTGGCCCAAGGCATTTTGGAGGTCAAGGACATGCCGGCAGCCTTGCGGGTGTTGCACGCCATCACCGACGAGCGGGTGGAGCTACCGCCCTCGGCGCCGGTGGCTGAGCCGTCCGACGATGCCGACGATGAGCGCGCCCCCGCCTTTGGGGATGAGCCGGTCAGCCTGCGGCAGCGTGCCTGGCCGTTCATTCAGATGATTGAGCGAGCCCTTGCGGCAGACAAGCCCATCGTCTGGGGTGTGTGAGCCAGTCGCCAGACTCAGGCATGATGACGTCATGTCAGATCGCGTCACCCGCCTCCTTTTGATCCGCCACGGCGAAACCGCCTGGAACATCGACTCGCGCATTCAAGGGCATACCGATATCCCCTTGAACGATGTGGGGCGATGGCAGGCTGAACGTGTGGCCCTGGCCCTCGCTGACGAGGGGGTTGATGCGGTTTTCAGCAGCGATTTGCAGCGCGCTCGGGACACGGCCGAAGCGATTGCGCGAACCGTTTCACGACCTTTGCAACTGGACGCACAGTTGCGTGAGCGGCATTTTGGGCGGCTGGAGGGGCTGACGCATGGCGAAATCCATGCGCAGTGGCCCGATGACGCTCGCCGCTGGCGAGACCGTGACCCTCATTACGGACCGGACGGCGGTGAAACGTTAAGCGCGTTTTACGAGCGCTGTGTGGGCGCCTTGCGTCGTGTGGCCGAAGCGCACCCGGGGCAGACCGTGGTGGTCGTGGCGCACGGCGGGGTCCTGGATTGCTTCTATCGGGCGGCCACCCATGTCGCGCTAGAAGCCCCCCGGACCTGGAAAATCACCAACGCCAGCATCAACCGTGTGCTGTACAGCCCGGAGGGCTTCAGCTTGGTGGCGTGGGCCGATACCCGTCATTTGGACGCCGATGGCGGGCTCGACGAGGCGACCGACGGCGTGGTGGCGCCGGCCTGACGCCAGCCGGCAAAAAACAGGTCGATGCACTTCAGGCCTGTTTCGACCAGATCAAAACTGTCGGGCGTGAGCAGCCATTCGTGAATCAGGCCGTTGAGCATGGCCTGGTAGCTCAGGGTGGCGATGCGGATGTCCAGCGCCTCGGGTAACTCACCTTGCGCTTGTGCCTTGCTGAGGGCGGTCAGCAAGTGTTGCTGGCAGCTGCGGTGAATGTCCTGATGATGGTCCCGGATGCCCAGCAGGTCGTCCACGTATTCCACCTTCTGGTGGGCGATGTCGAAGACCCTTCGCGTGCGAGGGTCATGCGCAATGCGATGCAGGGCATCGTGTGCGGAGCGGCGCAACTCGGCCAAGGGGGATTGCTCGGTGTGCGCCAAGGCTTGCAGCGACTCTTCCATGGGCGAAGCCGTGCGTTCCATCATGGCATTGAACAATTCCGACTTGTCTTTGAAGTGCCAGTACACCGCGCCCCGTGTCATGCCGGCCGCCTTGGCGATATCCTGTAACGAGGTGCGTGAAACGCCGCGTTGCGCAAACAGCAACTCCGCCGCGTCCAGCAGGGCTTCGCGGGTTTGTTGGGCGTCTTCTTTGGTTCGGCGCATGTCGGTGAGTAAAAAACCGTGAATGGACTGAGGTATTGTCGCGCAGTTCACAACATACATGCATGAATGTATGTATAGTGCCATTCAATATAGTTGACCAGGCAAATAATTTTTTGAGGTGCCCCATGGCCAGTCGTGATGCAAAGTCGTTCGCGCGGACGAAAAAAGATGAAATCCTGAAGTGGACCGCCAACTCGGTGGGCATGCTGGCACTGTGTGCGCTGGCTGCCGCGATGTTGACGGGCTGCGGGGACGACAAAGGCGGCAAGGCGGCTGCGCCGGCTGGTGCACCCGGTGGCATGCCCCCAGCGCAGGTCGGGGTGATCAAGGTCGCGCCCACCAGCGTGCCGGTGATGAGCGAGTTGCCCGGTCGACTGGAGGCCGTGCGCACAGCACAGGTGCGTGCCCGTGTGGCCGGCATCCTGCAAAAGCGCCTGTTCACCGAAGGTGCCGATGTGAAGGCCGGTCAACCGCTGTTCCAGATTGACCCGGCCACCTATCAGGCTGCGCTGGACAGTGCTGTGGCGGCGCAGGCGAAGGCCGAGGCCAATCTGGCACAAGCTTCCGCGCTGGTGGATCGCTATCAGCCGCTCAACGCGGCCAAGGCCATCAGCCCACAAGAATTCCTGAACGCGCAAGTGGCACAACGCCAGGCGCAGGCGGATGTCGCGTCGACCAAAGCTGCTGTGCAGACGGCCCGCATCAACCTGGGCTATGCCGGCGTATCGGCGCCCATTTCGGGCCGCATCGGCCGTGCCCTGGTGACCGAAGGCGCCTTGGTGGGGCAGGGGGATGCCACCCAGTTGGCGGTGATCCAGCAAATCAACCCGCTGTATGTGAACTTCACGCAATCGGCCAACGAGGTCATCAAGCTGCGTGCGGCCCTGAAGGCGGGTTCGCTCAAGCGCATGGGCGCGGATGCGGCCGAGATCCGCGTGGTGCTGGATGACGGCAAGGAATACCCCTTGCCCGGCAAGCTGCTGTTTTCTGACCTGAGCGTGGACGCCACCTCGGGCCAGGTGTCGCTGCGCGCCGAGTTGCCCAACCCCGACGGCTTGTTGTTGCCCGGCATGTATGTGCGTGTGCGTCTGGCGCAAGCCCAGGTCGAGGGCGGCATCATGTTGCCCCAACAGGCCGTGACCCGCAGTGGTCAGGGCGACACCGTCATGGTGGTCGATGACAAGGGCATGGTCGCGCCGCGTCCCGTGCAACTGGGCGGTGCCAAGGGCAACCAGTGGGTGGTCCTGGGCGGCTTGAAGGCCGGTGAGCAGGTCATGGTCGATGGCTTCCAGAAGATGATGAATCCGAAGGCGCCCGTGAAGGCCGTGCCTTGGACCCCACCCGCACTGCCTGGTACGCCGCCTGCCATGGGGGCGGCTTCTGCGGCATCTGCTGCTTCGGCCGCCTCGCGCTAAGACGGGAGCTCAGTCATGCCACGTTTTTTCATTGACAGGCCCATCTTTGCCTGGGTGATCGCGCTGTTCATCCTCATCTTTGGCGGGGTGGCCATCACGCAATTGCCCATTGCGCAGTACCCCACGGTGGCGCCGCCATCGGTGGTCATCAGTGCGACCTATCCCGGAGCTTCGGCCAAAACGCTGGACGAATCCGTCATCAGCGTGATCGAGCAGGAACTCAACGGTTCGCCCGGTCTGGCTTACATGGAATCGGTCAGCCAGGCCAATGGCACGGGCTCGATCACCGTGACCTTCGAGACCGGCACCAACATCGACCTCGCGCAGGTGGATGTGCAAAACCGCTTGTCGCGCGCCACACCTCGCCTGCCGGCGGCGGTGACGCAGCAGGGCGTGAAGGTCGACAAGTCGCGCAGCAACGTGCTGATGTTCGTGATGCTGTCGTCCGAGAACCCGGCCTATGACCCGGTGGCGCTGGGCGACTACGCCTCGCGCAACATCCTGCCCGAACTGCAGCGCGTCAAGGGCATCGGGCAAGTGCAATTGTTCGGCACCGAGCGCGCCATGCGCGTGTGGGTCGATCCGGCCAAGCTGGTGTCGTACGGTTTGAGCCTGTCGGACGTCAATGCCGCCATCAAGGCACAAAACGCCTTGGTGCCCGCCGGTGCGTTGGGCGACCGTCCCAACCTGATCGACCAGACCATGACCGCCACCGTGGTGGTCAACGGTCAGCTGGAAAACACCGAGCAGTTTGGCAACATCGTGTTGCGCGCCAAGTCGGATGGCTCGACCGTGCGCCTGAAGGATGTGGCCCGCCTGGAACTGGGTGCCCAGACTTATGGCACCTATGCCCGCCTCAATGGCAAGCCCGCGCTGGGCATGAGCATCCAGCTCTCGCCCACCGGCAATGCGCTGGAATCGGCCAAGCTGGTCAAGGCCCGCATGGCCGAGTTGCAGAAGTACTTCCCGCAAGGCGTGAGCTACTCCTTCCCGTATGACACCTCGGGTTTCATCGAGGTGTCGATCAGCCAAGTGGTCGAGACCCTGGTCGAAGCGGTGATCCTGGTTTTCCTGGTGATGTACCTGTTCCTGCAGAACTTCCGCTACACCCTGATCCCGACGATCGTGGTGCCTGTGGCCTTGCTGGGCACCTTCGGCATCATGCAGGTGGCGGGTTTCTCCATCAACGTGCTGACCATGTTCGGCATGGTGCTGGCCATCGGTATCCTGGTGGACGATGCCATCGTGGTGGTCGAAAACGTCGAACGCCTGATGGCGCAAGAGGGCCTGTCGCCTTATGCCGCCACCAAGAAGGCCATGGGCCAGATCAGTGGCGCCATCATTGGCATCACCGTGGTGCTGGTGTCGGTGTTCATCCCGATGGCCTTCTTCTCGGGCTCGGTGGGCAACATCTATCGACAGTTCTCGCTGTCGATGGTGGCATCCATGCTGTTCTCAGCATTCTTGGCCCTGTCTTTGACGCCGGCCCTGTGCGCGACGCTGCTCAAGCCCGTGCCCGAGGATCACCACGAAAAGACCGGTTTCTTCGGCTGGTTCAACCGCTTCTTCACCTCGACCACCCATGGTTACGAGGGCGTGGCGGCCAAGCTGGTGCACCGTGGCGGGCGCGTGCTGATCCTGTACGCGTTGATCGTCGGTGTGGTGGGCTGGTTGTATGTGCGCATGCCTGCCGCCTTCCTGCCCAACGAAGACCAGGGCAACCTGATCGTCAACGTGCAATTGCCCCCTGGTGCCACAGCGCCACGGACCGAGGCTGTGATCTCTCAAGTGGAAAACTATTTCCAGAAGCAGCCGGAAGTGCAGTCGGTGGTCGGTGTGGTCGGCTTCAGCTTCTCCGGGACGGGCCAGAACGCCGCCCTCGCATTCGTGACCCTGAAGGACTTTGCCGAGCGCAAGGGTGAGGTGCACTCGTCCCAGGCCGTGGCCAAGCGTGCATTCGGTGCCCTGATGGGCATCCGCGATGCCTTCATCTTCCCCCTGAACCCGCCTCCGATTCGCGAGTTGGGCAATGCCACCGGCTTCTCGCTGCGCCTGCAAGACCGTGGTGGCTTGGGGCATGACGCGTTGCTGGCGGCCCGTAACCAGATGCTGGGCATGCTGTCTCAAAGCAAGGTGGTCACGGGTGTCCGTCCGGACGGCCTGGAAGATGCGCCACAGTTGCAGCTCGACATCGACCGCGACAAGGCCTATGCCCTGGGCGTGAGCTTTGATGCGATCAGCTCGACCTTGTCGACCGCACTGGGTTCGTCTTACATCAACGACTTCCCGAACCGTTCCCGCATGCAGCGTGTGGTGGTGCAGTCGGACGCGCAGGCCCGCATGCAGCCCGAGCAGCTCATGCAGATCAACGTGACCAACAGCGCAGGTCAAACTGTGCCTTTGTCGGCATTCATGTCGGCACGCTGGGTCACGGGTCAGATGCAAGCGGTGCGCTACAACGGCTATCCGTCCATGCGTCTGGCGGGCGACGCCGCTGCGGGCTTCAGCACGGGCCAGGCCATGGCCGAGGTCGAAGCCCTGGCCGCCAAGTTGCCTCCGGGCATTGGCATCGAGTGGACGGGTTTGTCGCGTGAAGAACAGCTGTCGGGCTCGCAGGCCACGGCCTTGCTGGTGTTCTCGCTGCTGGCCGTGTTCCTGTGTCTGTCGGCTTTGTACGAAAGCTGGTCGGTGCCGTTTGCCGTGATGCTGGTGGTGCCGCTCGGTGTCCTCGGCTCCCTGTTGGGCGCCACCCTGCGCGACCTGCCCAACGACGTGTTCTTCAAGGTGGGCCTGATCACCATCATTGGTCTGTCGGCCAAGAACGCGATCCTGATCATCGAGTTCGCACGTGAACTGCAAGCCAAGGGCATGGGTGTCATCGAAGCCACCCTGCAGGCCTGCCACCTGCGCTTCCGTCCCATCATCATGACCTCCTTGGCCTTCATCCTGGGCGTGTTGCCCCTGGTGATCGCCAACGGTGCCGGCGCCGCCAGCCAGCGCGCCATTGGTACCGGTGTGATGAGCGGCATGATCGCGGCCACGGTGTTGGCGGTGTTCTTCGTGCCCGTGTTCTTTGTGGTGGTGCGCCGTTTCTTCCCGGCCAAGCCCACGCAGTCCGAATTGGAGTCTCGTCATGAATAAGTCGTCGATCACCGTGAAGGCCTTCACCCGCCCCACGTTGCTGGCGCTGCTGGTGGCGAGTGCGCTGTCCGGATGCTCGCTGGTGCCCACCTATGAGCGCCCCGAACTGGCCGTGCCGGCCACCTTGCCGGTTGCGGAAACGGGGGGCGCGTCGGCTCCTGCGAGCAACGTGGCACAAGTACCGTGGACGCAGTATTTCCCGGATGCCCGGCTGCAAGGCCTGATTCGCCGCGCGCTCGACAACAACCGTGATCTGCGTGTCGCGGTGCTCAACATCGAGCAGTTGCGCGCGGCCTATCAAATCCAGAATGCCGACCGTTTCCCTACGCTCAATGGCGTCATCAACGGATCACGTGGGCCGTCCAGTGCCTCGCCTTATCCCTTGACCACGTCTTTGACTGGCGGGGTGTCGCTGGCTTCCTTCGAGCTGGACCTGTTTGGTCGCGTCAAGGCGCTGAGCGATGTGGCATCGGCCCAAGTGCTGGCCTCCGAAGAGGCTCGCAAGAGCGTGCACATCAGCCTGGTGGCGTCCGTGGCCAATGGCTACTACGCCCTGTGGGCTGACCGCTGGCAGCTGGCGCTGGCCGAACAAACCTTGGCCACACGGCAAGACTCGCTGCGCTTGCTGCAGTTGAAGTTTGACAATGGGGTGCTCAACGAGCTGGATTTGCGCTCGGCGCAATCGCTGGTTGAAGCGGCCAAGGTCACACGTGCACAGGCTCAACGTCAGTGGGCTCAAGATGTGAGCGCCTTGAGTGTGTTGCTGGGTCAGTCTGTGCCCGCCGATTTGCTGCCACCCGCGCCGCAGCTGGATGCCCAGTCTCTGGGTCGCACGGCCAACAGTCAGGCGGCCGCACAGGTGGTGCAGGGCACTTTGTGGCCTGCGCTGAGTGAGTTGCCAACGGGGTTGTCGTCGGACGTGCTGCTGCAGCGTCCTGACATTGCACAGGCCGAGCAACAGCTGATCGCCGCCAATGCCAACATCGGGGCCGCGCGCGCCGCACGTTTCCCGCGCATCAGCCTGACAGCCAGTGCCGGGGTGGTGAGCGACTCGCTGTCGGGGCTGTTCGATGACGGGCGCAATGCCTGGAACTTCGCCCCATCGCTGTCTGTGCCCCTGTTTGACATGGGCCGCACTGCGGCCGGTGTCGACAGCGCCAAGGTCAAGCGGGACATGGCGGTGGCGCAGTACGACAAGGCCGTGCAAACGGCCTTCAAGGAAGTGGCGGATGCCTTGGTGGCGCGTCGCACCTATGCCGAGCAAGCCGATGCCCAACTGGCTCAAGCCCAGGCCGAGGCGGCCCGACTGCGTCTGGCCACCCTGCGCTACGACACGGGTGTGGCCAACCAACTCGACCTGCTGGATGCACAGCGTAGCCTGTTCACGGCCCAGCAGGCCTTGATTGCGGCGCAACTGGCGCGTCAGCAAGCCCACATCTCGGTCTACAAGGCTTTGGGTGGCGGTTGGCTGGATCGTGCTGCGCAGGAAACGGCGTCGGCATCGCGATAATCACGGGTGTGACGAACACCACTCCCCTGACTTGGCGCGACCGCTGGTCGCTGTACCTCGACCTGATCCGCTGGGACCGCCCGCAAGGGTGGCTCCTGCTCCTGTGGCCCACGCTCCTCGCTTTGTGGATCGCGGCTCAGGGCTTCCCGGGCTGGCATTTGCTGATCGTGTTCACGCTGGGCACGATCCTCATGCGCAGTGCGGGGTGCGCGGTCAATGACTTCGCCGACAAGGACTTCGACCTGCATGTCGAGCGCACGGCGGCCCGGCCACTGACCAGTGGTCGGATCTCGAGCAAAGAAGCCTTGCTGGTGGGGGGCGCCTTGGCCCTGGTGTCCTTCGCGCTGGTGTTGACCACCAATGGCTACACCATTGCCCTGTCCTTCGGGGCACTGGCTGTGGCCATCTTCTATCCCTTCACCAAACGATTTTTCGCCATGCCGCAGGCGGTGCTGGGCGTGGCGTACAGCTTCGGCATTCCCATGGCGTTTTCCGCCGTGCAGGACCACATTCCGGCGGTGGTTGGCTGGCTGCTGCTGGGCAAGCTGTGCTGGGTGCTGGCCTACGACACCGAGTACGCCATGGTCGATCGCGAAGACGACCTGAAGATCGGCATCCGCACCTCGGCCATCACCTTGGGACGGTTTGACGTGGCGGGCATCATGGGCTTTTATGCCGTGTGCCTGCTGGCCTGGTATCAGGCGGGTCGCCTGAGCGGCCTGGGCCTGTGGTTCAACCTGGGGTTGCTGGTGGCCGCAGGCCAGGCGGCGTATCACTACACCCTCATCCGTCACCGCGACCGCCTGTCGTGCTTCAAGGCGTTCCGCCTCAACCACTGGCTGGGCCTCGCGGTGTGGGCAGGTGCGGCGCTGGACCTTGCCCTGCGCTGAATCAGCGTCCGAACTCGTCGCCCAATTCGGCGGCGCGACGTTGGGCCGCACGCATGGCTTCGATGAACGCCGCCTTGATGCCCGCGCCATCCATGTGGGTCAGGGCCGCATATGTGGTCCCACCCTTGGAGGTCACCCGCTCACGCAGCGTGGCCGGACTGTCGGGTGATTGCTGTGCCAGCGCGGTGGCGCCTGCAAACGTGGCTTGCGCCAGTTGGCGGCCCTGATCGGCGCTCAGCCCCATGTCCTGGGCCGCCTGCATCATGGCTTCGATGAAATAAAACACGTAGGCCGGGCCCGAGCCAGACAGGGCTGTCACCGCGTCCAGATCGGTTTCCTGGTCCACCCACAGATGGTCGCCCGTCGTCGCCACCATCTGCTCGATCTGATCGCGCTCATCGTGGCTCACTTCGGGGCGGGCAAACAGGCCCGTCATCCCTTGCCCGACCAGTGCGGGCGTGTTGGGCATGGCACGTACGATGCGCGGGGTGCCCAGCAGGCGCGCCATGTCGTCGGTGCGCAGGCCGGCCATCACGCTGTAGTGCAACGCCTGATCGGTCAACAGCGCATAGCTTTGTGCCGCATCTTTGAATTGTTGCGGCTTCACCGCCCACACCACGGTATGAGCTGTGCTCAGGATCGCTTCAGGGCCTTCTGCCGTCTGGACGCCCAGATTCTCTGTCAGGCGTTGGCGCTGCTCTGCCACCGGATCAATGACCAGGATGCTGGCGGGCTCGCGACCTTGACGCAGCAGGCCGCCGATGATGGCGGTGGCCATGTTGCCGCCGCCGATGAATGCGATGTCGATGGGAGTACTCATAAGGGCGAGATCATGCCCGAACTCGAGCACGATCGCATCACGCGTCAGCGGTGTCCGAAAATCGCGGTGCCCACGCGCACCATGGTGGAGCCCTGCTCGACGGCGGCCTCCAGATCCCCGCTCATGCCCATGGACAGTGTGTCGATGGGCAAGCCCGCCGCCTTCAGTTGGTCGAATACGACACGGACCTGAGCCAGCGCGGCCGCTTGGGCCTGCGGATCGGGGGTGGGGGCGGGCAAGGCCATCACGCCGCGCAATGTCAGTCGAGGCAGGGCGGCCACCTGCTGGGCCAGCGTCAGTGCTTCGGTCGGGTCGACGCCACTTTTGGTGTCTTCGCCGCTGGTGTTGACCTGTACCAACACCTGCAGGGGGGGGAGGTGATCGGGGCGTTGCTCGCTCAGACGCTGCGCAATCTTCAGGCGATCCACCGTTTGCACCCAGTCAAAGTGCTCGGCCACCACCCGTGTCTTGTTGCTTTGCAGGGGCCCGATGAGGTGCCACTCGATCTCTCCCCTCAGCGTATCCAGCACCTGAATCTTGTCGATGGCCTCTTGGACGTAGTTCTCGCCAAAGCAACGTTGACCCGCGTCAAATGCTTCTCGCACAGCCTCGGCCGGAAACGTTTTACTGACCGCAAGTAGCCTGATACTGTCTGTGGAACGGCCCAGACGTGAACACGCCGCGTTTATCCGGCTTCTTACGAGTTGTAGGTTGTTTGCGATCGTCGCCATAATGTTTGCATTACTTAGCACAGGCCTCGACATCATCCATGGACATCACCCAACTGCTGGCGTTTTCGGTCAAGAACAAGGCTTCTGACTTGCACTTGTCGGCCGGCCTGCCGCCCATGATCCGTGTGCACGGTGACGTGCGTCGCATCAACGTTGACGCTCTGGACCACAAGCAGGTTCATGAGATGGTCTACGACATCATGAACGATGCGCAGCGGAAACACTACGAAGAGACGCTGGAATGTGACTTTTCGTTCGAGATTCAGGGCTTGGCCCGTTTCCGTGTCAACGCCTTCAACCAAAACCGCGGGGCGGGTGCTGTTTTCCGGACCATTCCGTCCAAGATCCTGACGCTGGAGCAACTGAACGCGCCGCGCGTGTTCGGTGATCTGGCGCTCAAGCCGCGTGGCCTGGTGCTGGTGACCGGCCCGACGGGTTCGGGTAAGTCGACCACGCTGGCGGCCATGATCAACCACCTCAACGAAACCGAGTACGGTCACATCCTGACGGTGGAAGACCCGATCGAATTCGTGCACGACGCCAAGAAGTGCCTGATCAACCAGCGCGAAGTGGGTCCGCACACCCTCAGCTTTGCCAATGCCCTGCGCTCGGCTTTGCGTGAAGACCCCGACGCCATCCTCGTGGGCGAAATGCGTGACCTGGAAACCATCCGCCTGGCCCTGACCGCCGCCGAAACCGGGCACTTGGTGTTCGGTACGCTGCACACCTCCAGCGCAGCCAAGACCGTGGACCGGATCGTGGATGTGTTCCCCGCAGCCGAAAAGGAAATGGTGCGCGCCATGCTGTCCGAGTCGCTGCAGGCCGTGATCTCGCAGACCTTGTGCAAGACCAAGGACGGCAATGGCCGGGTCGCCGCCCATGAAATCATGATCGGCACCCCCGCGATCCGCAACCTGATCCGTGAAAACAAGATCGCCCAGATGTACTCTGCCATTCAGACCGGTAGCAACATGGGCATGCAGACCCTGGATCAAAACCTGTCCGACTTGGTTCGTCGCAATGTGATCTCGGCTTCCGAGGCGCGTTCCAAGGCCAAGATCCCTGAAAACTTCCCGGGCTGATGTGACATGAAACGATTGCTGGACCGTTTTGTCGGCCACACGCCCAACCGCCGTGTCGAGCCTGCCGCGCAGGCCGATGACGAGGGTTACTTCGTCACCCAGTTCATGGAGCGACCGGTGGACCTGCGCATCAGCTCGGCGTGGCAAGCGCGCGCGCTGGGTGTGGGCGCGCAGGCCATTGACGGACAACAGGGCTTGGACTTGCTCCTCAAAGCATGGGGCGGTGATGCCTTGCTGGCCTCCTTGCCCCCAGAGGAGTTGCAAAAGCTTTTGGAGCACGTGCATTTTGTGAGCGTGCCTGCTGGCCGTGAACTGATCGTCCAGGACGAGAAGGGCGATTACGCCTTGGTCGTGCTGGACGGCTTGGTGGCCGTGGATCGCATTCAACCCACCGGCGCGCGTGCGCGCTTGGCCGAGGCCCGCGAAGGCGACATCCTGGGCGAAATGTCCCTGCTGGACGCCGGTGCGCGTTTTGCCTCGTGCCTGACACTCAGCCGTTGCACACTGGCGGTGCTCACGCATTCCACCATGGATGAGTTGGCGATCGAAGAGCCTCGTCTTGGCATGGCCCTGATGGGGGCCATCGCGCGCCGACTGTCCTTGCGCATGCGACACCTCAGTGCGCGCCTGGGCGCCTTGTTGACCTCAGCCTGATCCTCGTCGATCACTTCCGAATCTTCCAAACTTCAGGACGCCACACACCATGGAACGCGATCAGGCCTCGAAATTCATCAACGATCTGCTGCGACTCATGGTGGCGCGGGGTGGCTCCGACTTGTTCCTGACGGCGGAGTTTCCACCTGCCATCAAGGTCGACGGCAAGATCACGAAGGTGTCTCCCCAGCCGCTGACGCCGCATCACACCGTGGCCTTGGCTCGTTCGATCATGAACGACAAGCAGGCCGCCGAGTTCGAGCGCACCAAAGAGTGCAACTTCGCGATCTCGCCAGGTGGCATCGGGCGCTTCCGGGTGAACACCTTTGTGCAACAAGGGCACGTTGGCATCGTGCTGCGGGTCATTCCCCAGCAATTGCCCACCGTGGACGGTCTGGGTTTGCCGCAAATCCTCAAGGAACTCGCGCTCACCAAGCGAGGCCTGGTGATCCTGGTCGGCGCCACGGGTTCGGGCAAATCCACCACCCTGGCGGCCATGGTGGATCACCGCAACGAGAACACCTACGGGCACATCATCACGCTGGAAGACCCGGTCGAGTTCGTGCATCCGCACAAGAACTGCATCGTGACCCAGCGTGAAATCGGCATTGACACCGAAGGTTGGGAGATGGCGCTCAAGAACACTTTGCGCCAAGCCCCCGATGTGATCCTGATGGGCGAAATCCGCGACCGCGAAACCATGGAGCATGCCGTTCAGTTTGCTGAAACCGGGCACCTCTGCATGGCCACCCTGCACGCCAACAGTGCCAACCAGGCACTGGACCGCATCATCAACTTCTTCCCCGAAGAGCGCCGTGCTCAGTTGCTGATGGACCTGTCCCTCAACCTCAAGGGGCTGGTCTCGCAACGCCTGTTGCCGCGCGAAGAGGGTAAGGGGCGGGTGGCTGCGGTCGAGGTCATGCTGAACTCGCCGCTGATCTCCGACCTCATCTTCAAGGGCGAAGTGGGCGAGATCAAGGAGATCATGAAGAAGTCGCGCGAACTGGGCATGCAAACCTTTGACCAGGCGCTCTACGACCTGTACGAAGGCAATTACGTCTCCTACGAGGACGTCCTGCGCAACGCGGATTCGCTCAATGACTTGCGCCTGCAGATCAAGCTCAACAGTCAGCGCGCGCGCAGTCAGGATCTTTCTGCCGGCACAGAACACATGAAGATTGTCTGATCTGACAGAATCGGCAACTCCTGTTCCGGAGCTTGCCGATGACTGTTGCAGACAAAATCTACGCCGCCACACCTGCCCACCGCATTGCCTTCATCGGGCTGGGCACCATGGGTGCACCCATGGCCGCACATCTGCTGCGGGCGGGGCACACCGTCACGGTCTTCAATCGCACGGCTGCCAAGGCTCAGTCGTGGGTGGTGGCGCATGGTGGCGCCATGGCCGCAACGCCCGCAGAAGCCGCCCAAGGTGCAAGCATCGTGGTGACGTGTGTTGGCAATGACGACGACTTGCGCGAGGTGACCGTCGGCGCCCAAGGGGCCTTCCAATCCATGATGCCGGGGGGCGTGTTGGTGGATCACACCACCACCTCCGCTGAAGTGGCGCGCGAGTTGGCACAGCGCGCGGCGCAACAAGGCTTGGCCTTCATTGACGCGCCGGTATCGGGTGGCAACCTGGGTGCGATCAATGGGGTGCTCACCGTCATGTGCGGCGGCGATGCGGAGGCTTTCGCACGCGTGCAGCCCGTCATCACTGCTTATGCCAAAGCCGTCACCCTGCTCGGTGAAAGTGGCGCGGGGCAGCTGGCCAAAATGGTCAACCAGATCGCGGTGGGGGGCTTGTTGCAAGGCCTCGCAGAAGCCCTGGCATTCGGGCAGAAGGCCGGGCTGGACATGAGCCAGGTCCTGCAGGTGATTTCTCAGGGCGCGGCCAGCAGCTGGCAGATGGTCAACCGGGGCCCCACCATGATCGACGATCAGTTCGATTTCGGCTTCGCTGTCGACTGGATGCGCAAGGACTTGGGGTTGGTCTTGGACGAAGGTCGACGTATGGGGGCCAGACTCCCTGTCACCGCCCTGATCGACCAGTTTTACGCCGACGTCCAGGCCATGGGCGGCGGCAGGCTGGACACGTCCAGCCTGATCAAGCGCTTGCGCTGAGGGGTAGACTCAGGGGGCTGTGCTGTTGCCGTTGCTCACCGGGGCAGGGCGCGGCAGCTTCCGGGCCAGCTCGTCTTCACTGATGATCTGGAAGACTTTCACGACCTTGCGAACGCCCTGAATGGTCGAGACCAGTTCCGCTGCGCGGTTGGCTTCACGCTCGGTCACCATCCCCATCAGGTAAACCTCGCCGCGTTCGACCACGATGTCAAACGCATTGCTCAGCAGGTCGCGTGCGTCTACCAATGTGGCGCGGACCTTGGTGGCCAGTGCCACATCGCTGGCGCGTGAGCTCAGCGATGAGTTGAGGCTGACGGCCAATTCATTCACCACGGCGCTCACATTCTCCGTGCGCGCAACGGCCTGCCCCACCGCGTCGCGGTCGGCTTCCGTGGGCACTTCGCCCGTCAGCAAGACCAAGCGGTTGTACGCATTCACATTCAAGTGGCCGCGGTCACCCAACACGTCCAGTGCGCGGTTGCGTGCCTTGAGCTGAATGGTCTGATCTTCCAGCTGCATGCCCGATGTGCGGCGGTCGGTGGCCATGAAGGCCCCCCCCACAGCCGTGCCCAAAACCAAGGGCGCGCAAGCGCTCAAACTGGCAGTGGCCAGCAGCAACGCCGTGGCGCGAACCGCAAAGTGTCGAACAGTGAAACGTTGCATCACGCATCTTCTCCTAACAAGTGGGTGTCCACCGCACCGCACAACCCTTCCAGGGCCAGCCAGGCGATGGCAAACAAAGTACTTGCGCGGGTCCCGGGAAGCGGCACCCACACATCGGTGTCTCTCAATTGCGGGCCCAACGTACGGGCGCCTTCGCCCGTGAACGCCACGATGGTCAGATCCTGTTCGCTCGCCGCTTCGGTGGCCGCCAGCAAATCCGGGTCATCGCGCTCCAGCGAAAACGCCAGCCACACATCGCCAGGGTGACCCAGCGCACGAACCTGCTGACTCAAGCTGGCCTGCATGGGGGAATGGGGCGGGGTCAGGGCCAACGCAGCCAGCGGAGGCCGCTCCCGGCCAGTGCCGTTGACCAGCCACGTTGCGGCCTGCTGGGCCAGCCAGGCGGCTTCGGCTTCGCCCGCGCACAGCACTTTTCCACCTGACGTAATGGTGTGCATGATGGCCTGCGCAGCGTAATTCAGTTGCTGAGCCAGGCGCTCCGAGGATTGATACAACCAGTCGGCTGTCTCCAGCATGGGTTGCTGCAAGTAAGTTTGCTGAAAAGGGGTATCCGGCATGCCGCGGATCATACGGCAGCGCAGCCCCCGGGTGCTCTAATAAGCATCGAATGCGCCGCGCAGCCACGACAACTGATCGCCATCGATGGCCACCACATCGAAGCGGCAGGGCGGAAGCGTCCGCTGCGTCATCAAATAGTGCCGGGCACCCAAAATGCAGCGCTGCTGCTTGGTCCGAGATACCGTGGCGGCAGCGCCGCCATATTGCGTGTTGTGGCGGAAGCGAACCTCCACAAAAACCAGTGTTCCTTCTTTGTCAGCGTCTTTCATGATGAGGTCAACCTCAGCCCCACGTGCGCTGGGCCCTCTGGCGACCCGATAATTGCGCTCAACCAATGTCAGCCCCTGCTTCAGCAGGTGCTGCAATGCCCGCTCCTCTGCCTCATCACCCTGGGATTTTGTTGTGACCTTCGATGCCAATTCGCTGCTCCATGCGGCCCAACAGGTGGCCGGCGGCCAGCAGTATCCCAAAGGCGCGCTGTATTTGGTGGCCACGCCCATTGGCAACCTGGCTGACATCACGCTTCGGGCGGTCCAGGCGCTTGCTTTGGCTGATGTGGTGGCGTGCGAGGACACCCGCGTCACGGGGCAGTTTTTGCGGCACCTGGGCATGGACAAGAAGCTCGTGCCCCTCCATCAGCACAATGAAGTGTCGGGGGCGCAGGCTCTCGTGCGGCAGATGCAAGACGGTGCGAGGGTGGCTTATGTCAGTGATGCGGGCACGCCGGCCGTTTCGGATCCCGGTGCACACTTGGTTGCCGCGGCGCAAAGTGCCGGCCTGCCAGTGGTCCCCTTACCCGGCGCCAGCAGTGTGGTGACGGCGGTCAGCGTCGCCGGGGACACGCAGGCGCAGGGCTTCCGCTTCATCGGCTTCTTGCCCTCCAAGGGCGCGCAGCGCAGCGCAGCGTTGCGCGACATTGCTACGCAGCCGTATAGCCTTGTGCTGTTCGAGGCGCCGCATCGCATCGAGGCCCTCGCCAAAGAACTGCATGAGGCACTCCCACTGGGGCGCGTCACCGTATGCCGGGAACTGACCAAGCAGTTTGAAGAAATCGCCACCGTCCCGATTCGGGAATTGGGTGCGTGGGTGGCTGAAAACGGCCATCGTCAGCGGGGGGAGTTCGTTTTGGTGGTGCATGCTCAGCCCGTTGCCGAAGACGAGGCGGTGTTGACGCCCGCTCAAGCCGAGCTGTTCAAGCATCTGCTCCAGCACTTCCCGGTCAAACAAGCGGCGGGTTTGGTGTCTGACGCCACGGGGCACCCCCGCAAGGCACTCTATGACATGGCGCTCGCATGGAAACAAGAGCGAGACCATGAGCACGACGACTGAACCGCTCCTTGCCTACAATGCAGACATGATCGCTGTTGACGCCACCATTGCCCGCCTCCAGACCGCCCGCGAGTTGTTGCTCGCGCCGTATCAGTTGGACGAGACCACCCTGCTCAAAGCCCTGAAGCTCATCACCGAACACCGGGTAGATGACGCAGACCTCTACTTCCAGTACACCCGCAGCGAAGGGTGGAGCCTGGAAGAGGGTATCGTCAAGTCCGGCAGCTTTGGCATCGACCAAGGGGTGGGCGTGCGCGCGGTGTCCGGTGAAAAGACGGCTTTCGCGTACTCCGACGACATCTCCGAAGCGGCCTTGCTCGACGCGGCACGCACGGTGCGCACCATCGCGGCAGCCGGCCAAAGCCGCCGCGTGCGCGTGGGCGCCGAGCATCGCATCGCCCCCAGTCGCACCCTCTACCCCTCGTTCGACCCCATTGCCTCGCTCGACAGCACGGCCAAAGTCGCCCTGCTGGAGGACGTGGAGCGCCGCGCTCGCGCCAAAGACCCCCGCGTGGTGCAGGTCATGGCAGGCCTGGGCTGCGAATACGACGTCGTGATGGTCGCTCGGGCTGACGGCACCCTCGCGGCCGACGTTCGCCCGCTCATCCGCTTGTCGGTCACCGTCATTGCCGAGCAAAACGGTCGCCGTGAAGTCGGTTCGTCCGGCGGCGGTGGGCGCTACGACCTCGCCTACTTCACGCAGGACGTCACGCAAGGCTATGTGGATCAAGCCGTTCACTCGGCCTTGGTGAACCTGGAAGCGCGCCCCGCGCCCGCTGGCGAAATGACCGTCGTGCTGGGTAATGGCTGGCCCGGCATCCTGCTGCACGAAGCCGTGGGGCACGGCCTGGAGGGGGACTTCAACCGCAAGCGTTCCAGCGTCTTCTCGGGCCGGGTGGGGCAGCGCGTGGCCGCCAAAGGCGTCACCGTGCTGGACGATGGCACCTTGCCTGACCGCCGCGGCTCCCTCAACATCGATGATGAGGGGCATGTCACCCAACGCACCGTGCTGATTGAAGACGGCATCTTGCGTGGTTACATGCAAGACGCCACCAACGCCCGCCTCATGAAAACCGCGCCCACGGGCAACGGTCGTCGTGAAAGCTACGCGCACCTGCCCATGCCGCGGATGACCAACACCTACATGCTGGCCGGCGACAAAGACCCACAGGAAATCGTGGCGTCGATCGACCGCGGCCTGTATGCCGTCAACTTTGGCGGTGGCCAGGTCGACATCACCTCGGGCAAGTGCGTGTTCTCGGCCTCCGAGGCGTATTGGGTCGAAAAGGGTAAAATCCAATATCCGGTCAAGGGCGCAACCTTGATCGGCAACGGCCCGGACGCCATGACCCGCGTCAGCATGATCGGTAACGATCTGGCCCTTGACCCAGGCGTCGGTACCTGTGGCAAGGATGGTCAAAGCGTGCCCGTTGGGGTGGGGCAACCCACGCTGCGGATCGACGGCCTGACCGTCGGCGGCACGGCCTGATCCCCGCGTTTCGGCGCCCACTTGTTTCTCTCCGCTGGGGTGCTTCGGCGCCTCGTATTTCGCTCTTGCATTTTTTTGCACCGGGTACTTGACCACGGGTCCCGGGCTCATGCATAATGCAAGGCTTCGCTGTTCAAGCGGTTGGCTTTGGCCTGAAAACCCTCGTTTCGTAGGACTCAAACTGCAAAACGCTGCGGCAGGATTCTCAAAGTCGGTTGTTTGTTCAGATCCGCCCGTTCTACGGGCCCAAGACTGACCGTCCGTTGTTGTGCAGTGGTTTGCGCAGCCGGCCGGGCCAAGTTGGGGTACACCATGATCCAAATGCAATCGCGACTTGATGTCGCTGACAACACGGGTGCTAAGAGCGTCATGTGCATCAAGGTGCTCGGTGGCTCAAAGCGTCGTTACGCCGGTATTGGCGACATCATCAAGGTGAGCATCAAAGAAGCTGCACCTCGTGGCCGCGTCAAGAAGGGCGAAGTCTACAGCGCTGTGGTCGTCCGCACCGCCAAGGGCGTTCGTCGTCAAGACGGTTCCCTGGTGAAGTTTGATGGCAACGCCGCTGTGCTGCTGAACAACAAGCTGGAGCCTATCGGCACTCGTATCTTCGGCCCCGTGACGCGTGAACTGCGTTCCGAGCGCTTCATGAAGATTGTGTCGCTGGCCCCCGAGGTTCTGTAATCCCTCGGCGCAACGCAAAGGACAGCTTTTATGAACAAGCTCAAGACTGGCGACCAAGTCATCGTTCTGACTGGTCGTGACAAAGGCAAGCGCGGCACTGTGGCTGCTCGCGTTGATGCCGACCATCTGCTGGTTGATGGCGTGAACGTGGTCAAGAAACACGTGCGTCCCAATCCGCTGAAGGGCACCACCGGCGGCATCGTCGACAAGACCATGCCTATCCATCAGTCCAACGTGGCGATTTTCAACCCTGCTTCTGGCAAGGCTGACCGCGTCGGCATCAAGCTCCTGGATGACGGCAAGAAAGTGCGCGTCTTCAAGTCCAGCGGCGAAGAAATCAAGGCTTGACGAGGTAGCAAATGGCTCAACAACAAGCTCGCCTGCAACAGATCTACCGTGAAAAGATCGTTCCCGAACTGATGAAGCAGTTCGGTTACAAGTCGATCATGGAAGTGCCGCGTCTGACCAAGATCACCCTGAACATGGGTGTGTCGGAAGCCGTGTCGGACAAGAAGGTCATGGACCACGCCGTTGGCGACCTGACCAAGATCGCTGGCCAAAAGCCCGTGATCACCATGTCCCGTAAGGCTATCGCTGGTTTCAAGATCCGCGAAAACATGCCTATCGGCTGCATGGTCACTCTGCGTGGCGTCACCATGTATGAATTCCTGGACCGCTTCGTCACCGTGTCGCTGCCTCGCGTCCGTGACTTCCGCGGTATCAATGGTCGCTCGTTCGACGGTCGCGGCAACTACAACGTTGGCGTCAAAGAACAGATCATCTTCCCGGAAATCGAGTACGACAAGATCGACGCCATCCGTGGTATGAACATCAGCATCACCACGACGGCCAAGACTGACGAAGAAGCCAAGGCTCTCCTGGCTGCTTTCAAGTTCCCGTTCAAGAACTGAGGTGCATCGTGGCAAAAGTCTCTCTGAAGCAACGCGAAGAAAAGCGCGAAAAGCTGGTTGCCAAGTACGCCGCTAAGTACGCCGAACTCAAGGCCATCATCGATGACGCCAAGAAGTCGGAAGAAGAGCGTTACGCCGCCCGTCTTGAGCTGCAAAAGCTGCCTCGCAACGCCAACCCGACCCGTCTGCGCGCACGCTGCAACCTGACCGGTCGTCCCCGTGGCACGTTCCGCCAATTTGGTCTGGGTCGTACCAAGATCCGTGAATTGGCTTTCGCTGGCGACATCCCCGGTGTCACCAAGGCGAGCTGGTAATCCCAGCAGGGCACGAACAGGAGTTTTCCCATGAGCATGAGTGATCCCATCGCCGACATGCTGACACGCATTCGCAACGCACAACTGGTTAACAAGACCAGCGTTGCACTGCCGTCGTCCAAGCTGAAAGTCGCGATTGCCCAGGTCCTGAAGGACGAAGGCTACATCGACGGTTTCGCCGTCACCGGTGAGGCTGCAAAGCCCCAACTGGAAATTTCGTTGAAGTACTACGCAGGTCGCCCGGTTATCGAGCGCATCGAGCGTGTATCTCGCCCTGGTCTGCGCATCTACAAGGGCCGTCACGACATCCCTCAAGTCATGAATGGCTTGGGCGTCGCTATCGTGACCACCCCACAGGGCGTGATGACTGATCGCAAGGCCCGCGCTGCCGGTATCGGTGGCGAAGTGCTCTGCTACGTCGCCTAATACTTGAGGAGCAATCGCAATGTCCCGCGTTGGAAAAATGCCGATCGCCGTCCCTCAAGGTGTGGACGTCACGATCACTGCCGAAGCCATCACCGTCAAGGGTGGCCTCGGTTCCCTGAGCCTGCCGGCCAACAGCCTGGTGACGGTTTCTAACGAAGCCGGCACCCTGAAGGTGGCCCCAGCTAACGAATCCGCAGAAGCCAATGCCATGTCCGGCACCTTCCGCGCTCTGCTGGCCAACACCGTCAACGGTGTGTCCAAGGGCTTCGAGAAGAAGCTGACCCTGGTTGGCGTGGGCTTCCGTGCCCAAGCCCAAGGTCAGAAGCTGAACCTGCAAATCGGTTTCTCGCACCCCGTCGAGAAGGAAATGCCTGCCGGCATCAAGGTTGAGACCCCGTCTCAAACTGAAATCCTGATCAAGGGTGCTGACCGTCAAGTCGTTGGTCAGATCGCCGCTGAAGTGCGCGCATTCCGTCCGCCTGAGCCTTACAAGGGCAAGGGCATTCGTTATGCCGACGAGCGCGTGGTCCTGAAAGAGACCAAGAAGAAGTAAGGAGCTGATTCATCATGGCATTGAGCAAGAAGGAACAGCGCCTGCGTCGTGCACGTCAAACCCGTGCCCGTATCGCTCTGCAAGGCGCCGTGCGTCTGACGGTTACCCGTTCGAACCTGCACATTTACGCCAGCGTCATTTCTGGCGACGGCACCAAGGTTTTGGCTACCGCTTCGACCGCCGAGAAGGAAGTTCGCGACCAGCTGGAAAAAGCTGGTGGCAACGTGGCAGCTGCCACCCTGATCGGCAAGCGCATCGCTGAGAAGGCGAAGGCTGCTGGCGTCGAGAAGGTCGCTTTCGACCGCGCTGGTTACCAGTACCACGGTCGTATCAAGGCTCTGGCTGACGCCGCGCGTGAAGCCGGTCTGCAGTTCTAAGCCGGGAAGGAATTTCAAATGGCTAAGTTTCAACCCAAAGTAGCAGACGAAGGTCGCGACGACGGTCTGCGCGAAAAGATGATCCAGGTGAACCGCGTGACCAAAGTGGTCAAGGGCGGTCGGATCATGGGTTTCGCAGCCCTGACCGTGGTTGGTGACGGCGATGGCCGCATCGGCATGGGCAAGGGTAAGGCTCGCGAAGTGCCTCTGGCTGTGCAAAAGGCCATGGACCAAGCTCGCCGCAACATGCTGAAGGTCTCGCTGAAGAACGGTACCGTTCATCACAACGTGACTGGTGAGCACGGCGCAGCCAAGGTTCTGCTGGCACCTGCACCTGCTGGTACCGGTATCATCGCCGGCGGCCCAATGCGTGCTGTGTTCGAAGTGATGGGTATCACCGACATCGTGGCCAAGAGCCTCGGTTCGTCGAACCCTTACAACATGGTTCGCGCCACGTTCGACGCCCTGCGCAAGTCGACGACGCCTGCCGAAGTCGCTGCCAAGCGCGGTCTGACTGTTGAAGACATCTTCAACTGATCGGGAGATGAGCATGAGCGAAAAGAAAACCGTCACCGTCAAGTTGGTTCGCAGCGTGATCGGCACCAAGGCTGATCACCGCGCCACCGTGAAGGGCCTGGGCCTGCGTCGCCTGAACAGCACTGCTGTTCTGGAAGACACGCCTGCAGTCCGCGGCATGATCAACAAGGTCCGCTACATGGTCGAGGTGCTGTAAGCGCCTGACTAATGGGGAATACCATGGAACTCAATAGCATCAAGCCTGCCTCTGGCGCCAAGCACGCTAAGCGTCGCGTGGGTCGTGGCATCGGCTCCGGCCTGGGCAAGACCGCAGGTCGCGGTCACAAGGGTCAGAAGTCGCGTTCGGGCGGCTACCACAAAGTCGGCTTTGAAGGCGGTCAAATGCCTCTGCAACGCCGTCTGCCCAAGCGCGGCTTCAAGTCTCACCTGCTGAAGTTCAACGCCGAGATCACTCTGGGCGAACTGCAAGCTCTGGGTGCAACGGAAGTCGACGTGATCACTCTGAAGCAAGCTGGCCTGATCCCTCAGATCGCCAAGGTTGTCAAGGTGATCAAGTCGGGTGAACTGACCTCGAAGGTGGTCCTGAAGGGTATCGGCGCAACCGCTGGTGCCAAGGCTGCCATCGAAGCCGCCGGCGGCTCTCTGGCTGAATAAGCCAGACGCGCAAGCAAGAACGTCAGACTGAACAGGACTCAGCGTGGCTACTTCTCCCTCTCAACTGGCTCAAAGCGGAAAATATGGCGACCTTCAGCGTCGCTTGGTTTTCCTGCTCCTGGCGCTGGTCGTCTATCGTATTGGCGCACACATTCCTGTGCCTGGTATCGATCCGACGCAGCTGCAGCAGTTGTTCAAGGGCCAGCAAGGCGGCATTCTGAGCCTGTTCAACATGTTCTCTGGCGGGGCGTTGTCGCGCTTCACCGTGTTTGCGCTGGGCATCATGCCCTACATTTCTGCGTCCATCATCATGCAGATGATGGGCTATGTGTTGCCTTCGCTGGAAGCGCTCAAGAAAGAGGGCGAAGCAGGGCGTCGCAAGATCACGCAGTACACGCGTTATGGCACCGTGGGCTTGGCCCTGTTCCAGTCGTTCGGCATTGCCGTGGCATTGGAAGGTACCGCGGGTCTGGTGATCAATCCTGGTTTCGGCTTTCGCATCACCACCGTGATCAGCCTGACGGCTGGCACGATGTTCCTGATGTGGTTGGGTGAGCAAATCACCGAGCGCGGCCTGGGTAACGGTATTTCGATTCTGATCTTTGGCGGTATCGCTGCAGGTCTGCCCTCTGCTCTGGGTGGCTTGTTCGAGCTGATCCGCACTGGTGCCATGTCGATTCCCGCTGCGATTTTCATCGTGGCCCTGATCGGTGTGGTGACCTATCTGGTCGTGTTCGTGGAGCGCGGTCAGCGCAAGATTCTGGTGAACTACGCCAAGCGTCAGGTTGGTAACCGTGTGTACGGTGGTCAATCTTCGCACCTGCCTTTGAAGATCAACATGGCTGGCGTCATCCCCCCGATCTTTGCGTCGTCGATCATTCTGTTGCCGACCACCGCTGTGGGTTGGTTTGCAACGGGTGACAGCATGCGTTGGCTGAAGGACATCGCCGGCATGTTGTCGCCAGGTCAACCGATCTACGTGATTCTGTACTCGGTTGCCATCGTATTCTTCTGCTTCTTCTACACGGCGCTGGTGTTCAACAGCCGTGAGACCGCAGACAACTTGAAGAAGAGCGGTGCGTTCGTTCCCGGTATCCGTCCCGGCGATCAAACCGCGCGCTATATTGACAAGATTTTGGCCCGCCTCACTTTGGTTGGTGCCGTGTACATCACCGCGGTGTGCCTGTTGCCCGAGTTCCTCGTGCTCAAGTACAACGTACCGTTTTATTTCGGCGGGACTTCGCTGCTCATCATCGTGGTCGTCACGATGGACTTCTGGGCACAAGTTCAGTCCTACGTCATGTCTCAGCAGTATGACTCACTGCTGAAGAAGGCGAATTTCAAGTCGAACTGATGTTCGTTCGATCCGGCTCCAGCTTGCTGTGAGCCAGGTTGATCAGGCTGGTCATTGCGGCCAGATGTAATCAGTTTGACACGGCCTGCAGGTCAGCCCCTTCCCGTGGGCGGGTAGTTGTATTACAATCCCGCTTTTCCCCGGGTGAATGGGTGTCTGCATACGCATGCCGATCGATTTGAGTCGTGCTCGCATCGCGTTCCGGGCGAAGTGAGCTGAAGTTTTGGTGAACCCCGGAAACGTGGGCGATTTTCCGTTGTGTAGTCAACGGTTCAGGAGAAGACCATGAAAGTCTCGGCATCCGTCAAGAAGATGTGCCGTAATTGCAAAATCATTCGCCGCAAGGGCGTGGTTCGCGTGATCTGCACCGACCCACGTCACAAGCAGCGTCAAGGCTGATCGCCTGACCCGGCGACGACACACGCGTTCAGAGGACAGTTATGGCACGTATTGCTGGCATCAACATTCCGCCGCACAAGCATACCGAAATCGGTCTGACTTCGATCTACGGCATTGGTCGCACAACCGCGCAGAAAATCTGCTCGGCTGCAGGTATTGCTTTCGACAAGAAAGTGAAGGACCTGACCGACGGCGACCTGGAAAAGATTCGTGATGAAGTGGCGAAGCTCACCATTGAAGGTGACCTGCGTCGCGAAACCACGATGAACATCAAGCGACTGATGGACTTGGGCTGCTATCGCGGCTTCCGTCACCGTCGCGGCCTGCCGCTGCGCGGTCAGCGCACTCGCACGAATGCTCGTACCCGTAAGGGTCCGCGCAAGGCGATCGCCGGCAAGAAGTGATCAGGCGTCTTTGACTGAGAGAAATTAATATGGCTAAAGCACCTGCGAACAGCGCTGCCCGTCGTGTTAGCAAGAAGGTCCGCAAGAACATTGCTGACGGTATTGCCCACGTGCACGCTTCGTTCAACAACACGATCATCACCATCACTGACCGTCAAGGCAACGCGCTGTCGTGGGCTTCGTCGGGTGGTCAGGGCTTCAAGGGTTCGCGTAAGTCGACTCCCTTCGCTGCTCAGGTCGCTGCCGAAGTGGCTGGTCGTGCTGCTCAAGAGCAAGGCATCAAGAACCTCGACGTCGAGATCAAGGGCCCAGGTCCTGGTCGTGAATCGTCGGTTCGCGCCCTGGCTTCGTTGGGTATCCGCATTGCATCGATCTCCGATGTGACGCCGGTGCCTCACAACGGCTGCCGCCCTCAGAAGCGTCGTCGCATCTGATGCTCGTTTGACTGGCCTGTTTCACAGGTCGGGCACACACCTCGCGTACACTGCTTGCGGTGGGCGAGGTGATTTTGTTGTTTCGCAATGACAGATGAGTTGTTTGTTTGTCAAGTGAGCAACCGCGCTTGCTATAATGGCAAGTTTTCTGCGGTAGTTGCGGCGTGGCCTGTTGGCTCGTCGCGTTTGCCGTTATTTGAAGCCCACCGTCTGCGCGTTCTCGCGGCAGACTCGCGTTAGCCATTTGCTGACGTTAGATAACTCAAGGACACGAAAGTGGCACGTTACCTCGGACCTAAGGCCAAACTGGCCCGCCGCGAAGGCACCGACCTTTTCCTGAAGAGCGCCCGTCGCCCCATCAGCGACAAGGCTAAGTTTGACACCAAGCCTGGCCAACACGGCCGCACCTCCGGCTCGCGCACCTCTGACTTCGGTCTGCAACTGCGTGAAAAGCAGAAGGTCAAGCGCATGTACGGCGTGCTGGAAAAGCAATTCCGTCGTTACTTCGCTGAAGCCGAGCGTCGCAAGGGCAGCACCGGTGCAAACCTGCTGGGTCTGCTCGAGTCCCGTCTGGACAACGTCGTTTACCGCATGGGCTTTGCCTCTACCCGCGCCGAAGCTCGTCAGCTGGTCGGCCACAAGGGTATCGTGGTGAACGGTCAAGTGGTGAACATCCCTTCCTTCCTGGTGAAGTCGGGCGACACCGTTGCCGTCCGTGAAAAGGCCAAGAAGCAAGTTCGCGTTCAAGAAGCATTCAAGCTGGCCGAGTCCATCGGTCTGCCAGGTTGGGTTCAAGTTGACGGCGCCAAGCTGGAAGGCGTCTTCAAGAAGTCGCCTGACCGCGATGAGTTTGGTTCCGACATCAACGAATCGCTGATCGTCGAACTGTATTCTCGTTAATGTTGCGTGACCGAGTTTGCCTGCAAGGTTGCTGGCAGCTCGGTTTGCTGCATTTGTACTCAAGGGCCGGGGCATTCGCTCCGGTTGGTCCAGCAGCCTTATCGGTGTAACGAGCCGAGGGTATTGACAGGAAGACCTCATGCAAACGAATTTGCTGAAACCCAAAGCCATCCAGGTGGAACCGCTCGGCGGTCACCGCGCCAAGGTTACGCTCGAGCCTTTCGAGCGTGGCTATGGTCATACCTTGGGCAACGCACTGCGTCGCGTGCTGCTCTCGTCGATGGTCGGTTTCGCACCTACTGAAGTCACGATCGCTGGCGTGTTGCACGAATACTCGTCGATCGACGGCGTGCAAGAGGACGTGGTTCACATCATGTTGAACCTGAAGGGCGTCGTGTTCCGTCTGCATAACCGCGACGAAGTGACGCTGGTTCTCCGTAAGGATGGTGAAGGCCCCGTTACGGCAGCCGACATTCAGACTCCTCACGATGTCGAGATCGTCAACCCCGGTCACGTGATCGCCCACCTGTCGCAAGGCGGCAAGCTGGATATGCAGATCAAGATCGAAAAGGGTCGTGGTTATGTGCCCGGCAACATTCGTCGTTATGGCGAAGAGTCGAGCAAGGCCATTGGTCGCATCGTTCTGGACGCTTCTTTCTCGCCCGTGCGCCGCGTGAGCTACACGGTTGAGAGCGCGCGCGTTGAGCAGCGTACCGATCTGGACAAGCTGGTCATGGAAATCGAGACCAACGGCGCTATTTCGCCCGAGGAAGCGATCCGTGCGTCGGCCAAGATCCTGGTCGAGCAGCTGGCTGTGTTCGCGCAACTGGAAGGCAGCGAAATCGCGGCTTTCGGCGAGGCGCCGAGCAAGTCTGCCCAGAACTTCGATCCGATCCTGCTGCGTCCAGTGGATGAGCTCGAACGCACAGTTCGCTCTGCGAACTGCCTGAATGCCTAGAACATCTACTACATCGGCGATCTGATCCAGCGCACCGAGACCGAGTTGCTGAAGACCCCGAACCTGGGTCGTAAGTCGCTCAACGAAATCAAGGAAGTGCTGGCTTCTCGTGGTCTGGCTCTGGGCTCGCGCCTGGAAGCATGGCCACCGCAAGGTCTGGACAAGCGTTAATTTTGAGTGCGTGGCCCTTGAGGCCACGCGGTGCACCCGGCGGTACCTTTATCCGGCCGTCGGTTAAATAAAGAAAGGACTAGCACCATGCGTCACGGAAACGGTCTCCGTAAACTGAATCGTACTTCTGCTCACCGCGCTGCAATGCTGCGCAACATGGCGAACTCGCTGATTGAGCACGAAGCCATCAAGACCACCGTCCCCAAGGCTAAGGAACTGCGCCGCGTTGTCGAGCCGCTGATCACCCTGGCCAAGGAACCAACGGTTGCCAACAAGCGTCTGGCTTTCGATCGCCTGCGTAACCGCGACAACGTGGTCAAGCTGTTCAACGTGCTGGGCCCCCGCTTCGCCAAGCGTCCTGGCGGCTACACCCGCATCCTGAAGATGGGTTTCCGCGTTGGTGACAACGCTCCCATGGCTTACATGGAACTGGTTGAGCGCACGGAAGAGGCTGCTGTCGAAGCCGCTGCTGAATAAGCTGGAAGCTTTTCCAGTTTTCTAAGAGCCCGCGTCAGCGGGCTTTTTTATTTATGTACACAGGCTTGCAATATTGCTGGTTTGTGTGCCATAATCTAAGTCTCAGTCGCGGGGTGGAGCAGTCTGGTAGCTCGTCGGGCTCATAACCCGAAGGTCGTTGGTTCAAATCCGGCCCCCGCAACCAAAATTCGAGAAAATGGTTGGTTATTTGCTGACCTTTTTCCACCCGGTCTCGATGTGACGACATCGGTTCCGGACACCGCATCTGGCGCGGGGTGGAGCAGTCTGGTAGCTCGTCGGGCTCATAACCCGAAGGTCGTTGGTTCAAATCCGGCCCCCGCAACCAAGCCCATGAAAAGGCCCTCCTTTGGAGGGCCTTTTTTCTTTACCTCGTCACCGTGACGAGGTTTGTGACGAGTGATGGTGAGGATGTGGCGCTGAATGACCTTTGGGCGTAGTCGCTTTTGGACATCTGCTTAGCAGCGAAAGCGGTCGCACGAAATCCCTAGCGCAAACGGCCATTACCAGCCTCAAGCTGACATCACATCATCGGATGACGGTCTCGCGGCAGCCTAGGAGGATCGCGAGATATTCGTTTTGCGTCCAGAGCCGCCCAGCGGGCCGGATGGCAGGTTGCGTCGGGCTTCAAACGTCTTACCTGGTCGCTTGTTGGCGGCGACCCACCCACGTGTGTCGCGCCCAATGCGAGCAGAGTCCTTTTCCGCACGATCTGTGTCGCTGTGAGCAGGCTTCTGCGCCAGCGGGTCGGCACGCTTTTGCGGCTTTGACATGTAAGGCTCCTGAAGGCCGTCGAGAGATGGCACCGTCGCATTATCGCGGCTAAAACGAGGTGTCGTGTCGCGTATCGAGGCACGGGGCTACGGCAAGATCCTTGTGTGCTGGACACCCTCATCTCGGTCACGTGCTTCATGCAGGGAGACGAGGCCAGGCCTTGGTGGCACTACACAGCAGAGCGGAAAGCGCGTCTTGCTCGTGGCCGCTCTGATGGCGCATGACCGTCGCGCAGGGTGTTTCGATGCGTTTGTGCGTGTCGCCCGTGCTGCAAGGATCTCCGTTGGCAAGGAAAT
Organism: Aquabacterium sp.; assembly: GCF_048860245.1. Lineage (GTDB taxonomy): Bacteria > Pseudomonadota > Gammaproteobacteria > Burkholderiales > Burkholderiaceae_C > Aquabacterium. The sequence continues at coordinate 46,526 of NZ_JBLIZW010000027.1, forward strand.
CGCCTAACCTAGAGGGGCGCACACGGGTCGTGCTGTGGGCGCTGCGTAGCCAAAGGGGTGACGAGTCATGTCTGGATCTGATTTTTCCCTGGACCCGGCCTTGTTTGCCGGTACCAACGCAGATTGGGAGTCGCGCAAAGCCGCTGCCACGCCCAGAGGGGTGGCGGTGGGTCAGGCGGTGTATGCCGCGCGGGCGGCCAATGCCGAGGTGTGGGACGTCGAGGGGCGCCGCTACATCGACTTCGGCAGTGGCATTGCGGTGCTCAACACCGGGCACCGGCACCCGAAAGTGCTGGCGGCGGTGGAGGCCCAGCTTCAGCGCTTCACGCACACGGCGTACCAGGTGACGCCATACGCGTCTTATGTCGCCTTGGCAGAGGCCATCAACCGCTTGGCGCCTGGCGATGCGCCCAAAAAGACGGCCTTTTTCACCACGGGGGCCGAGGCGGTGGAGAACGCCATCAAGATCGCGCGTGCTGCGACGGGGCGACCCGGGGTGATCGCGTTCAGCGGCGGGTTTCATGGCCGGACCTTCATGGGCATGGCCCTGACGGGCAAGGTGATGCCCTACAAGCGCGGCTTCGGCCCGTTCCCAGGGGATGTCTACCACGCACCCTATCCTTATCCCTTGCATGGCGTGTCCACCGACCATGCCTTGAAGGCCATCAGGGGGCTCTTCAAGTCCGACATCGACCCACAGCGTGTGGCGGCTTTCATCTTTGAGCCTGTGCAGGGCGAAGGCGGCTTCGTGCCGGCGCCAGCAGACTTTGTGCAAGGTCTGCGTGCCTTGGCGGATGAGCATGGCATTTTGCTGATTGCCGATGAGATCCAGACGGGGTTCGCACGGACGGGGCGGCTGTTTGCACACGAAGCCTTCGGGGTGCCGGTGGATCTGATGACGTTTGCCAAGAGCTTGGCGGGGGGCTTGCCCTTGTCTGGCGTGTGCGGTCGTGCGGAGATCATGGATGCGGCGGAACCCGGTGGTTTGGGGGGCACCTATGCCGGTAACCCGCTGGCTGTGGCGGCGGCGCTGGCGGTTCTGCAGGTGATTGAGGATGAGCATTTGGTGGCGCGCGCCGAGCATTTGGGCCAGAGGCTCAAAGCCAGTCTGGCTACCTGGCGGCCGCACGTGCCCCACATTGCCGAAGTCCGCGGGCCTGGCTCCATGGTGGCGGTGGAGTTCATGCACCCTGCGTCCGGGGAGCCTGATGCGGCCTTCACCAAGCGCGTGCAGACCGAGGCCCTTCAACGCGGCTTGATGCTGCTGACCTGCGGTGTGTACGGCAATGTGATCCGGTTTTTGCATCCCTTGACCATTGAGGATGCGGTCTTTGACGAGGCGCTGGAGATGTTGCGCGCCTCCCTGTTGGCTGCGGCGAACTGAGAGAGCAAGGTGAAAGTATGAGTGGCTTGTCTGATCCCACATTGATTCGAGAGTGCGCCTGGCTGGATGGTGCCTGGGTGCAGGCCGATGACGGCACCCACATCGTGGTGACCAATCCCGCCACGGGTGACGTGTTGGCGCACGTGCCCAAAATGGGGCGAGCCGAGACCTTGCGTGCCATCCAGGCGGCCGACGCAGCTTGGCCGGCGTGGCGAGCTTTGACCGCCAAGGCCAGGTCTGCCGCGCTGATGAAGTGGTTTCAGCTGATGCAGCAGCATGCCGAGGATCTGGCGGTGCTCATGACCTTGGAGCAGGGCAAGCCGCTGTCGGAGGCCCGAGGTGAAGTCGCCTATGCCGCGTCGTTTGTGGAGTGGTTTGCAGAAGAGGCCAAGCGCCTGTACGGCGAGACGATTCCGAGTCCCATGGCGGACCGACGCCTGCTGGTGTTGCGCGAACCCATTGGCGTGTGCGCGGCCATCACACCGTGGAACTTCCCCTTGGCGATGATCACCCGCAAGGTGGCCCCGGCTTTGGCGGCGGGCAATCCCATCATCGTCAAGCCAGCCGAGTCCACACCCTTGTCCGCACTGGCGCTGGCCGTTCTGGCAGAGCGCGCGGGCATCCCGGGGGGCGTCTTCCAGGTCATCACCGGAGACCCGCGCGACATCGGGGCGGCCCTCACCGGCAGTCCCGTCGTGCGCAAACTGAGCTTCACTGGCTCGACCGAAGTGGGGCGCCTGCTGTACGCCCAGTCCGCCCCCACCATCAAGAAGTTGTCGCTGGAGTTGGGCGGGAATGCGCCCTTCATCGTGTTTGAGGACGCGGATCTGGATGCTGCCGTGCAGGGGGCCATGGCCTCGAAATACCGCAACGCCGGGCAAACCTGTGTGTGTGCCAACCGTTTGTATGTGCATGACAAGGTGTACGACGCCTTCATGGACAAGCTGGTTGAGGCGGTGAAGACCCTGAAGGTGGGCAATGGCCTGGATGCAGGGGTGACGCAAGGCCCCCTCATTGACCACTATGCACTGCTGAAAGTCGAGGCGCACATTGCCGATGCCGTGGCACGTGGGGCCCGGGTGATGCTGGGCGGCCAGCGATCGGCGCTGGGGCAGACGTTTTTTGAGCCGACGGTGCTCGCCGATGTGCCGGCCGATGCCCGAGTGGCTCGCGAAGAAACGTTTGGCCCCTTGGCGCCCGTGTTTCGCTTTCACTCGGATGACGAGGTGATTGCGCTGGCCAACAACACCGAGTTTGGTCTGGCCAGCTATTTTTACAGCCGTGACGTGGGCCGAATTTTCCGTGTGGCGGAAGCGCTCGAATACGGCATGGTGGGGGTCAACACCGGGATCATCTCCAATGAGGTGGCGCCGTTTGGTGGCGTGAAGCAGTCAGGCCTCGGGCGAGAAGGTTCGCGCCATGGCATCGAGGACTATCTGGTCACCAAGTACGTGGCGCTGGCGGGCTTGTGAGCGATGGGTTCTCGACTAGACTGCGCGCTTCGATTCACCCATTCGCATTGTTGACCTTGTCATGACCGACACCGCCAAGCCCGAATTGCCCGATCACCTGTCGATTGATCCGCGCAGCCCTCACCATGTCCGCGAGATTTTTCAGCACGACATCGGTGTCCGCTTCAACGATAAGGACCGCTTCGACGTGGAGGAATACTGCGTCAGCGAAGGCTGGATCAAGGTCGCCGCGGGCAAGTCTGTAGACCGCAAAGGGCGTCCATTGATGATCAAGCTCAAGGGCAAGGTCGAAGTTTTCTACCGTTGACCCCGGCCTGAAATCTTGCCGTGATGTAGCGGACAAACTGCAGCATTTCGCAAGGACAAGCCTGTCTTGTTCAGCGTGCAGGCGTAACCTGAAGGTGTGTAGCAGTTTGTAACACCAAGGTGAGCAAGATTTCAGTTGATTTGGCTCTGACCAACCAGGTTCGTCGCGATCAGGTTGAGTTGCTGTACCGTCAGTCGCCCACGGCCATATTGGGTAGCTTGTTTGCGGGCAGTGTGCTCGGCTATCTGCACTGGTTGTGGTGGCCCGAAGTCAGTCGAACGTTGATCGTGTCGTGGCTGGTGGCCGGGGGCTCATGCACGATGCTGCGCTTTGCCACCTTGGCCGCCTTTCGGCGAGCGTGCGCAACGGGCGACTTTGATCCCGCGCACTGGGTCCGCGTGTACGCAGGGACGCTGGCGATTTCTGCTTCGGTGTGGGGGGCGGCGCCGTGGCCGTGGTGTCCTCGACCGACCTGTTGTCACAGGTGGTGACCGTGATGTTTGCCGTCGGGTTGGCCGGAAGTGCCATCCCCACATACACCGCTCATCGCCAGATTACCTGGCTGGGAATGGGCTTGGCACTGTCGCCCATGTCGCTGTGGTTGCTGTTTCAGCCGCAACCGTTGCAAAAGGTGGTCGGGCTGGCCTGTCTCATTTTTCTGGTGACCGCCTCACTCGGGGCGCGACGTTTGTCGGCCGCATTGGTGGATGCGTTTCGGCTCACGCATGAACTGGAGCGGGCCAACCGCCTGGCAGAGGCTGCTGCGATGACCGATGTGCTGACGGGCTTGAGCAATCGCCGGGCCTTCCTGGATCACGCCGAACAGATGTTGCGCTACGCCGTGCGGCATCATCGGCCGATGTGCGCCGTCATGATGGACATCGACTGGTTCAAACGGGTCAATGACACCTACGGTCACCGCGTGGGCGATGACGTCCTGACGCAGGTGGCCGAGGTGCTGCGGACGCGGGTTCGCGGGTCGGATATTTGCGGCCGCATTGGCGGAGAAGAGTTCGCCATGCTGCTGCCCGATGCCTCGGTGCAGGACGCCTGTCGACTGGCCGATGAGGTGCGGTCCCACGTTGAGCAGCTGAACTTTGCCTCCCCCGATGGCCGAAGCTTTCGCATTACCGCGAGCTTTGGTGTGAGTGTCTTGCGTCCGTGGATGGGCGAGGACATTGGCATCTTGCTGCACAGCGCAGACGAGGCGCTTTATCAGGCAAAGGCGGGTGGACGCAACCGGGTGGACGTGGCATTGCCCGCTTCGCCTTGACGCCTTCAGATCACCTCAATGGCCATGGCCGTGGCCTCACCCCCGCCAATGCACAACGACGCCACGCCCCGGCGGAGTCCGCGTTGGCGCAGGGCGCCGAGCAGGGTGACCAGGATGCGAGCGCCGGAGGCGCCAATCGGGTGACCCAGTGCGCAGGCCCCGCCGTTTACATTGACCCGTTCATGAGGCAAGTGCAACTCTTGCATGGCTGCCATGGTGACCACCGCGAAGGCCTCATTGACTTCCCAAAGCTCCACATCGGTGGCGCGCCAGCCTGTTTTGTCCAGCACCTTGTGAATGGCACCGACCGGTGCCGTGGTGAACCACGCAGGCTCTTGCGCGTGGGTGGCGTGGGCATGGATCACGGCCAGGGGCTGATGTCCCAGTCTGGCCGCTGTGGAGGCGCGCATCAATAGCAGTGCGGCCGCGCCATCCGAGATGGAACTGGCATTGGCGGCGGTCACGGTGCCATCTTTGGCAAAGGCGGGAGGCAGGGATGCAATTTTGTCCAAATTGGCCTTGAGCGGCTGTTCGTCGTGTGCGACCACGGTGCTGGCCTGACGACTGCGCACGGTCACTGGGGCCACTTCCCACTCGAAATGCCCTTCACGCTGGGCCGCCTGCGCACGAAGGGTGGAGGTGCAGGCGTACTCATCTTGTGCCTCACGGCTGAAACCGTAATGCCGGGCGCACTCTTCGGCAAAGGTGCCCATCAGTCGACCATTCGTTGCGGCGCTGTAGTGATCCTCCAGTCCATCCTTGAACATGTGGTCGATCATCTGGCCGTGGCCCAGCCGCTGGCCGCTGCGTGCTTTGGGCAGCAGGTAAGGCGCGTTGCTCATGGATTCCATGCCGCCGGCCAGCATCACTTGCACACTGTCAGACAGCAGCATGTCATGCGCCAGCATCACCGCTTTCATCCCGGAGCCACATACCTTGCTGACCGTGCTGCAAGGGGTGTTCAGAGACAGGCCCGCATGGAGCGCTGCTTGCCGTGCGGGGGCCTGGCCGAGCCCGGCAGTCAGCACACATCCAAGCAACACCTCATCAATCTGGTCGATGGCGATGCCGGCACGCGCAACGGTCGCGGCCAGGACTTGGGCGCCGAGCTCGGGGGCGGTCAAGGCTGACAAGGCGCCTTGGAAACCACCCATGGGGGTGCGGGCGGCGCTGACGATGACCACGGGGTCGATGGTGGGGGCGTGCTTCATGGGTACGGCGAAGTGGTGCGCTGTCGCCGGGTCAGCGTCAGCGCGGGAGAAGGGGGTGAGCCACTATCGCAGGGGGGCGTGTTGACGACAATCGGGGTTACGCACGAGAAATCAGCGAGATCACAACAAAAAAGCCCACTTGCAGGCTGCAGGTGGGCTCAAGGTGTGTGCGTCGCCGCGCGGCGCGATCAGGTGCGGCGGCGATCTTGCCAGCGCTGTACCGCGCCACCCGCCAGCATGGCCGGCACGAACAACCAGACCTCGGTGTTGCCCGTCAGCATGGACGACAAGGCCGGGCCGGGGCAGTAGCCCGTCAGGCCCCAGCCGATCCCGAACAGTGCGGCACCACCGATGAGTCGACGGTCAATGCGGGTGAGCTTGGGAAGGTGAAAGCTGTCACCCCAAGCGGGTCCTTGGCGTTTCAGGATGAAGCGAAAGCCCACCAGTGTGACCATGACCGCACCGCCCATGACAAAGGCCAGGCTGGGGTCCCAGTCTCCTGCCATGTCCAGAAACGCTTGCACTTTCAGCGGGTTGGTCATTTGCGCCACGGCCAGTCCCAGCCCAAACAAGATGCCTGACAGCAGGCTGATGATGAGATGCATGAGAAGTCCTAGGGGTGTCAGAGTGGCAGCAGGTGACGGATCACCAGCACGGTGGCGGCGCCCGTGGCCATGAAGGTCAAGGTCGCAGCAAGGGAGCGCAACGACAGGCGGCCCAGACCGCATACGCCGTGACCGCTGGTGCAGCCGTTCCCCAAAGAGGTGCCGTAGCCCACCAGAAAGCCGCCACTGACCAGCCAGGATGCGGGGTAACCCACACGTGGGTTGGCTGCATGACCTGAGATCAGGACGTACGCGGTGGTGCCGCCGATCATGCCCAGCAAAAACAGCAGGCGCCACAACCACGTGTCGGCCGCAGCGCGCTGGCGCACAGCGTCGATCAGGTTGTGGGCGATGTTGCTGATACCGGCCAAGCGGCCCGTGGCACCCAACAGCAGCACAGCGGAGGCGCCAATCAACAAACCGCCCGCCAAACCGGTCAACGGGGTGAATTCACTCATGAAAAGAACTCCAACAAAAACACAAACCGGCAGAGGCACGGTGCATCTGCCGGTTGAGGTGAGCCACGTCGGACTCAGAACTTCCAGCCGTACGCCACGCCCAGCATATTTTCCTGCAGATGGATGGACGCATCGCCGCCGCCAAAGCCGGGCGGGATGGCGCCTTGGCCGTTCACCGTCTTTTTGAAGGCATGGCCAAAATAGGCGCTCCACTCACCGTGCTGATCGGCCTTCCAGGTGAAGCCGAGGGTCACATGGTCTTGCACCACACCGGGTGCCAGGATGTTGAACAAGGTTTCTGACGACGGGATCGGCTGGCTGGCATGGCTGTAGCCGGCACGCAGGGTCAGTGCATCACTCCACTGATGCGCCACACCCAATTTGTAGACGGTCACGTCCTTCCAGCCAAAGCCAGGACCATTCGATGAGCCCAGCAAGTTGCCTTGCTGCAATTGAGTGACGCTGTTGCTGACGGACTTGGTGCCACTCAGTTCGATGACTTGGTAATCCAGAGCCAGTGTCCACTGGCTTGTGGGCTGCCAGGCCAGACCCAGGCCATAGTTGGCTGGGATGTCAAAGCTGCCTTGCTCGGCGAACAGACCCTTGTACTTGTCGAACTGGCCGTTGATGGCCGACGACCAGGTTGCACCGGCACGCCAGCCTGGGGCGATGTCACCGATCCAGCCCAGGCGCACGCCTGCACCCACGGAGCTGTCCGTGCCACGATCCGTGGTGTCATTGGGGGAGGAGGACATGCCCGCGAAGGGAACGATGCCCTTCATGGAGAAGCGCTGATACGCCACATTGACGGCCGCGCCGATGACGTGATGCGCATCGAACTTCCAGGCGGCGCTGGGGGTGATGAACAGTTGCTCCAGGTTCATCTCTGTGCGGCCTTGCACCCCGAAATTGGCAAAAGGACTTTTGTCGTAGGACGTGTTCATGCCGCCATTGCCATACAGGGCCAGGCCCAGGCTCAACTGCTTGTTGATTTGACGGGTGTAGCCCAACTCCGGGATCAGGAACAGATCACGGCCATCCGCGCTGTAGTGGCCATTCAGGCCCGCAACGTTGTTTTGGATGTCAGCGCCACGGCTGGGATTGAAGAGGTTGGCGCCGACGTCCAGACGGTTGCCGACGAAAGCCGTGCCTGCGGGGTTGGTGGCGGCGGTCAGACCATCCAGGGGCAGGGCAATGCCCACCCCCGCCATCGATTGCGACTGAACCCCGTAGCCATGTGAGAAGTAGCCATTGGTGGCATGTGCCAGAGGCGAGAGCGCCATCAGGGTGGCGGCAGCAATCAGCGTTGGGCGTGTCGAGGCGAAGCGAGCGGGATGGGACATGAACATCGTCCTTCTGGTGTGGATGTGGTCGGAATGGGCGAGACTGTACCGACGCGCTTCACAAACAAGAACGATTCTTTGGCTACTTCAATATGCGGAAATCGAATAAGAAAAGCCCTGATCAAGTCAGGGCTTCGTGCGGGCGCAGACGTGAAATCAGGCTTGTGCCTGCGCTGCGGCGAGCAAGCACTCAGACAGCTTGTCAAAGTGGCTCAGTGCTTCTTGCGTGAGTTCGACTTGCTTGCGGCGGGTGTCTTCCGTGTCGGCCAGCGTGATCCAGCCCTTTTCTCGCATGGATTTCAGGCGGTTGTGCAAGGTGGCGGGGGAGCCCAGTTCGCTGAAACCAATCAGATCACGCACGCACAGACGGGCTTTGACCATGTTGGTTTTGGCAACGACTTCCAGGATGCGCTCTTCCAGGGGGTCCAAGGGAACCAGAGGAGAGGATTGACCGCGCACGGCCTCAGCCAGCTTCAGAAAACGGAGGTAGATGTCGGCAGGGCGGGTCACAACAGCTCTTGATGTCAGGGTTTGGACCTGGCGGACAACCGATGCAAGTCTCGTTGTCTCTGTACGGTGTCCTATTTTATGACATCAAGCTCAGGGGCTTGCCCCCTCGCAACGCGCTCGGCACCATGTTTTCGGGAGGGTTGATGTTGCTTGTTTGCCACTAAACATTGCATTTGAACCAATTTGGTGCGCAATTTGTCGCGGCGGCAGCCGAAATGAAAAACGCCCGCTGGCACTGCATCACGCGGTTGGTCGTTTTTTGGAGGGCGAAAATTACGGCAGGCGAGGGTAGTCGGTGGAGCCGTGGGCGCCCACACCACCGTACAGGCCCACGTCCGAGAACAGTTCGTTCAGCGGCGCGTTTTCCTTCAGGCGGCGAGGCAGGTCCGGGTTGCTGATGGTGGCGCGACCAAAGGAGATCAGGTCGGCGCGACCTTCACGAATCGCCGCATCGGCCATGGCCTTGTCGTAGCCGTTGTTGAGCATCCAGACGCCGCTGTAGAGCTTGCGCAGGGCTTCGTAGTCAAACGGTGCGTTGTCACGCGGGCCGCCCGTGAAGCCTTCGACAATGTGGAGGTACACGGGGTGCAACTTCTCGAGTTCGCGCACGACGTACTCGAACAAGGGCTGAGGATTGCTCTCGCTCGAATCGTTGACAGGCGACACAGGCGACAGGCGGATGCCCACGCGGTCAGCGCCGATTTCAGCGGTCACCGCGGCCATCACTTCCAGCAGGAAGCGGGCACGGTTTTCGATGCTGCCGCCATATTCGTCGGTGCGCTTGTTCGAGCCATCGCGCAAGAAGGCGTCGATCAGGTAGCCGTGAGCGCCGTGGATTTCCACACCGTCAAAGCCAGCCTCGATGGCGTTGCGAGCAGCCGTACGGAAGTCGTTGACGACGCCGGGGATCTCAGCCGTTTCCAGGGCGCGTGGCACCGAGGTGTCCACCATGCCTTGGCCGGCCACGTAGGTCTTGGCCTTGGCTGCGATGGCTGACGGGGCCACGGGGGCTTGGCCGCCGGGCTGGTAAGCCGAGTGCGACATGCGGCCGGTGTGCCACAGTTGCACGAAGATCTTGCCGCCCTTGGCATGAACCGCATCGGTCACCTTGCGCCAGGCCGCCACTTGCTCAGGCGTGTGCAAGCCGGGCGTGCTGGGGTAGCCCTGTGCCGTGGCAGACACTTGAGTGGCTTCCGCGATGATCAGGCCCATGGAGGCGCGTTGCTCGTAGTACTCGACCACCAGTGCGCCGGGCACATTGCCCGCTTCTGCGCGACTGCGGGTCAGGGGGGCCATCACGATGCGATTGGCCAGTTCGATGGGGCCCAGTTGGAAGGGCTGGAACAGGTCCGGTGTGGACGCAGTGTTTGCGTTGCTCATGTGTGATCGTCTCCAGTTGAGCGTGGCGGGAAAAGGAGTGGATGAGGTCAGGGCCGCAGCAATTGCTTGAGCAGCAGGTTGACGGTGTCGTCGAGCGCTTGAACCGAGTGCTCGACCTTCATGCGAAGCAGGGCACCCTCCCAGGCGTCCCAGCAGAATGTGGACAGGGTGAGGGCGTCGATGTCGCGGCGGACGGCGCCTTCGTCCTGTGCGCGGCGCAGCAGCGTGGCCAGTCGCGCGCGCCAGTCCGCCATCGAGGCCTTGAGCACATCGCGGCACAGCGGGCTGGATTCGGCGACTTCTGCTGCGAAGTTGCCCACTAGGCAGCCCTGGCATTGCGTCTGGGCGTGGTGTGCAATGAAGCGCGCAAAGATGTGCTGAATGGCGGGCAGCGCCTCGGCGGGGGCGGAGGCCAGGCATTGGTCCCAGGCGTCGTTCACCCAGTCGGTGTAGTGACGGATGATGGCCGCGGCAAACGCCTCTTTGCTGTCGAAGTGGTTGTAGAACGAGCCCTTGGGCACCCCGGCCTGATCCGCAATGTGCTGGATGCCCGTGGCGTTGTAACCGTCGCGGGTAAACAGTTGGTAGCCTGCCTCGGTGAGGCGGCGCGGGATGTCGGTTTTGTCGGCGGTGCGAGCCATGTGATGTTCTCCGTCTGGAAATAATATGACCAGTCGTCTTAAATCGCAAGTGGGGGAGTGTTGCGGGCTGGCAAAGCGAGCATTTGCAGGCGCAGGGCTTGCGTTGACACAGTTTCACAAGATGGATTCCGTCCTATCCTTGTCATGTGAGGTGTTCACGATGGACACCCTGTCTTGACTTCACGGATTGCCATGTCATCTACCCTGTCCAATCAGACTTTCGACCAGATTGCAGTGGGGGCTTCCTGCACTGTTGAACACACCGTGACCCGCGATGAGGTCAACCTGATGTCGCTGGTGTCCGGTGACGCGGGGGCGTACGGTGGCTCGGGGTCGCCCGGCGATCCGCGCTGCGAAGGCGTGAGCGCCGAGGCCTTGATCCATGGCGTGCTCAAGCGACGCCTGCCCGGGCCGGGTACGGTGATTCTGGCGCATGACCTGCGCTACAGCGGCAGCGCGCGCGTGGGGGAGGTGCTGCAAGCCACCGTGACGGTGCGCGACAAGCAGGCGCCAGACCGCATGGTGTTTGACTGCGTGGTGCGCGGCAAGGCGGGCCCTTTGCTCGAAGGCACGATCACGGTTCAGGCGCCCACCCATTTGCAAACGGTGGACCAGGCCGAGGCGCCCAGCGTCATCTTGCGTCGCAACGATGTCTTTGGTCGCCTGTTTCATGAGTGCGAGCCATTGCCACCGGTGCGTTGTGCGGTGGTCCATCCGTGCGACAAGGAGTCGTTGGCCGGTGCGCTGGAAGCCGCGCAGCATGGCTTGATCGAGCCGATCCTGGTTGGCCCGAAGGTCAAGATCCTGTCCGTGGCGCAAGCCGGTGGCTGGGACGTGTCGCCTTACAGACTGGTGGACACCGAGCACAGTCATGAAGCGGCCGAAGCGGCTGTGGCCATGGCGCGCTCGGGTGAAGTGCAGGCACTCATGAAGGGCAGCCTGCACACCGACGAACTGATGGGGGCCGTGGTGCCGTCGCGCACGGGTTTGCGCACCGGGCGCCGCATCAGCCACGTCTTTGTGATGGATGTGCCCGCTTACCCGCGCATGCTGCTGGTGACGGATGCGGCCATCAACATCGCGCCCACCATTGAAGACAAGGTGGACATCGTCCAGAACGCCATCGAGTTGGCGCATGTGTTGGGCGTGCCGCAACCCAAAGTGGCCATCTTGGCGGCGGTCGAAACGGTCAACCCGACGATGTCGGCCACCATTGACGCGGCCATGCTGTGCAAGATGGCCGATCGCGGCCAGATCACCGGCGGCATCATTGATGGCCCCTTGGCGTTCGACAACGCCATCAGCCAGGAAGCGGCGCGCACCAAGCACATCGAGTCGCCGGTGGCAGGGCTGGCCGACATCCTCGTGGTGCCCAATATCGAGGCCGGCAACATGGTGGCCAAGCAGCTGCAGTATTTCGCGGGCGCCGACAGTGCGGGCATTGTGCTGGGTACCCGCGTGCCCATCGTGCTGACCAGTCGGGCGGACTCGGTGCGGATGCGTCTGGCTTCGGCGGCCGTGCTCAAGCTGCTGGCGCATGCACGTTCGCGTGACGGCGGGGAGTGAGTGCCATGACCGACGCCATTGCCGTGCTCAATGCGGGCTCATCGAGCCTGAAGTTTTCGCTGTTCACGGCCCGCATTTTTCGGGACCTGTTTCACGGACAGTTTGAGGGGCTGGGCGCCTCGCCCCATCTGGTGGTGAAAAACCGCGCAGGCGAGGTGGTGCTGGAGCGCCGTTGGGATGACGGCGCCCACTTTGACCATGAGGCGGCGCTGTCGCACCTCATGGAAGTCTTGCCGGCCTTTTTGCATCGCATCAAGGTGGTGGCGGTGGGGCATCGCATTGTTCATGGTGGGGTGGCCTTCCATGAGCCGGTGGTGCTGACGCCCGCTGTGGTGGATGAGTTGGCCAAGCTCATTCCGCTGGCGCCCTTGCACCAACCGCACAACCTGGCGCCCGTGCGGGCTTTGATGAAGCTGGCACCCGATGTGCCGCAGGTGGGCTGCTTTGACACGGCCTTCCATGCCACCAATCCGTCTGTGTCTCAGCGATTTGCCGTGCCGCGCGAACTGCACGACGCAGGGGTACAGCGCTACGGCTTCCATGGTCTGTCGTACGAGTTCATTGCCTCACGGTTGCCACATGTCGATCGCCATGCCGCCAAGGGTCGAACGGTGGTTTTGCACCTGGGCAATGGCTCCAGCATGTGCGGCATCGAGGCCGGGCGCAGTGTGGCCAGCACCATGGGCTTCACGGCGCTGGATGGCTTGATGATGGGCACCCGTTGCGGGGCCATCGACCCGGGGGTGCTGATCTGGTTGATGGACGAGCGGGGGCTGAACGCCCGCCAGATCGAGTCCCTGCTGTACAAGCAGTCGGGCCTGCTGGGGGTGTCTGGGCTGTCGTCGGACATGCGGACCTTGCTGACCAGCGATCACCCGCACGCGCACGAGGCGGTGGATCTGTACCTGTACCGCATCCGTCGTGAGCTGGGCTCGCTGGCGGCCGCCTTGGGCGGCCTGGATGCCTTGGTCTTCACTGCCGGCATCGGCGAACATGCGGCCGTGTTGCGCGCTCGCGTGTGCCGCGATGCCGCGTGGTTGGGGGTCGAGTTGGACGAGCAAGCCAACGACGACCGGCCGTTGGAGGCCGGGCAGGCCCATTGCATCAGCAAGCCGGGCAGCCGCGTCACGGTGTGGGTGATCCCGACCAATGAAGAGCTGATGATCGCCCGACATGCGCGTGAACGGGTGCCGGACTTCCGACAAAAGGGGAGTGAACGTCTCATGCATGCCTCCTGAGCGTGCAGCGACCCTCCCCCGGGTCTACAATCAAAGGTTCGATAAGCGCTGCACGGGCAGCGCACTCCCGGAAAGGATTCCCTCATGTCGATGGACGATCGCGACGGCAAAATCTGGATGGACGGCAAGATGGTGGAGTGGCGCGACGCCAAGATCCACGTGCTGACCCACACACTGCACTATGGCTGCGGCGCCTTTGAAGGTGTACGTGCCTACAACACCGTCAACGGTCCGGCCATCTTCCGCCTGAAGGAACACACCGAGCGCCTGTTCAACAGCGCCAAGATCCTGCGCATGCCCATGCCCTTCACGATGGAAGAGGTCATGCAGGCTCAGCTGGATGTGGTCAAGGCCAACAACCTGGAAAGCTGCTACCTGCGTCCGCTGGTGTGGCTGGGTTCTGAAAAGATGGGCGTGAGCCCCAAGGGCGCCAAGGTGCACCTGATGGTGGCGGCTTGGGCCTGGGGTGCTTACCTGGGCGAAGAAGGCCTGAAGCGCGGCATCCGCGTCAAGACCTCCAGCTTCACGCGTCACCACGTCAACATCACGATGACGCAGGCCAAGTCGGTGAGCAACTACACCAACTCCATCCTGGCCAACCTCGAAGCCACCGAAGATGGCTACGACGAAGCCATGCTGCTGGATACCGCAGGCTTTGTGTCCGAAGGTGCGGGTGAGAACCTGTTCATCATCAAGGACGGCAAGCTGTTCACGCCCGACCTGTCGGCTGGCGCCCTCAACGGCATCACCCGTAACACCATTTTCGCGATCTGCCAGGACCTGGGCCTGGAGATCAAGGAAAAGCGCATCACGCGCGACGAGGTGTACATCTGTGACGAAGCCTTCTTTACCGGTACGGCTGCCGAAGTGACCCCGATCCGCGAACTGGACCGCATCCAGATCGGCATCGGCTCGCGCGGCCCCATCACCGAGAAGATCCAGAACGCCTTCTTCGACATCGTCAACGGCCGCAACCCCAAGTACGCTGGTTGGCTGACCAAGGTCTGATTCACAAGGACATCAACCATGAGCACGAACGCACAAACTCCCAAGGCTGTGGTGGAACTCTCCGCTGCCGACCTGCAGGGCCCTGGCGTGGTGGCTTGCCCCATGCCTGGTCAGGCCGCATGGAACAAGCACCCCCGTGTCTTCATCAACGTGGCGGGTCATGGCGAAGGCGCCTGCCCGTACTGCGGTACGGTGTACAAACTCAAGGCCGGTGAAAAGGTTCACGCACACTGATGTGCGTGAAGGCGGCTCGACTGCCTGAGTGATGCAATCAAGCCCGGCCCTCGTGCCGGGCTTTGTCGTTTGACGTGTTGGATTGAGCGCATGATGACTGCCGCATACCCTGCGACCCTGAATAACGTGACCACGCTGGCAGAGCTGTTGTCCTGGCGTGCCAGCCAAACCCCCAAGGGCGAGGCTTACCGCCAGTACAACGTCCAGACTCAGCGCTGGGACAGCCTGACTTGGGCGCAGGCGCAAGAGCGTGTGGCGCATTGGGCGCGCGCGCTGGACGCCATGCAACTGGACCGTGGCGCTCGGGTGGCCATCTTGCTGCCCAATGGGCTGGATGCCATGAGCATCGATCAGGCTTGCTTGAACCGTGCGTGCACGCCGGTGCCCTTGCACGCCATCGACAATCCGGCCAGCGTGGCCTACATCCTCGCCGACAGTGCTGTGTCGTTGCTGGTGGTGCAGACCTATGCGCAGTGGCAGGCCATTGAAGGGGTGGGGACACCCTTGCCCGCTTTGCGTGCCGTGGTGTTGACGGATGATGTGCTGCCGACGCAGGCGCCTGCGCAGCCGGCCCTGATGCGTCTGCAGGACTGGTTGGCAGGCGGTGATGCGGTCGCCGCAGGGGAGACGGTGGCGCCGCCCGTGCCAGAAGATCTGGCGGCCATCGTTTACACATCGGGCACCACGGGCAAGCCCAAGGGGGTGATGCTGAGCCACCGCAACGTGCTGTCCAACGTCAAAGGGGTGCTGAGCCAGGTGCAGCCCGTGCCGGAGGATGTGTTCTTGTCCTTCTTGCCCTTGTCTCACACGTTTGAGCGCACCGCTGGCTACTATCTGCCCATGGCCGCCGGGTCTTGTGTGGTGTATGCACGATCGGTCGCTTTGCTGGCGGAGGACCTCAAGTCGGTTCGCCCCACCGTGCTGATTTCGGTGCCCCGCATTTACGAGCGGGTGTTTGCCAAGGTACAAGAGACACTGGCGGGCGCCAGCCTCAAGGCGCGCTTGTTCGCTTGGGCGCAAGAGGTGGGCTGGCGGCGCTTTTGCCGTGCGCAAGGTTTGCCCGTCGAGACCACAACGTGGTCATGGGGCGACGCACTCGTCTGGCCCTTCTTGCAATCGAAGGTGGCTCAACCCCTGCTGAATCAGTTTGGCGGGCGACTGCGTGTGGCCGTGAGTGGCGGCGCGCCCTTGTCATCGGCGTTGGCGCGCTGCTTCATCGGGCTGGGTATGCCATTGGTGCAGGGCTATGGCATGACCGAAACCTCGCCTATCGTGGCCTGCAATCGCCCGGATGACAACGACCCGGCCACCGTGGGCAAGACCCTGCCGGGTGTCGAAGTGCGCATCGGCGAGAACCGTGAGTTGCAGGTGCGTGGCCCGTCGGTCATGCAGGGCTACCTGAATCGACCGGAAGACACCGCCAAGATCCTGTCTGCGGATGGTTGGCTGGGCACCGGCGATCAGGCCTCGATTGATCCAGTCAATGGTCGCATCCGCATCCTGGGTCGCATCAAGGAAATCATCGTCACCTCGACAGGCGAGAAGGTCCCGCCGGGCGATCTGGAGCTGGCGCTGACGGCCGATCCACTGTTTGCACAGGCCTTTGTCGTGGGCGAGCAGAAGCCGTTCATCGCGGCGGTGGTGGTGCTCAACCCAGTGGAGTGGGCGCGTCTGGCCGGCAGCCTGGGGCTGGTGGCCGATGCGCCGGCCAGCCTGGTGGCGCCGCAAGCCGTGGCCGCGGCACTGGCGCGCATCAAGGCAGCGGCGGCGGGGTTTCAGCATGATGCGGTGCCTCGCGCGGTGTGCCTGACCACCGATCCGTGGACCATTGAAAACACCATGATGACGCCGACCCTCAAGCTAAAGCGCAACAACCTGATGGTGCGCTTCGCTGCCGAGATTGAGCGCATGTATCAACGCTGAAGCGGCCCCTACAATCGGTGCCAATCATGAAGACCTCGCACGAATTCGTACTCACGCTGTCTTGCCCGGATACCAAGGGCATCGTTCACGCCGTCTCGGGCCTGCTGTACCAGGCGGGCTGCAACATCATCGACTCGCAGCAGTTTGGTGACGTGCAAAGCGAAGACAGCACCGGCCTGTTCTTCATGCGCGTGCACTTTGCTGCGCCCGACCATCTGGCCGATGCCGCCACGCTCGACAAGCTGTTTGCCCACGTGTGCGAACAGTTCAAGATGACGGCGCAGATCCATGCGCGTTCGCGCAAGCCGCGCGTGCTCATCATGGTCAGCAAGCACGGCCATTGCCTCAACGACCTGCTGTTCCGCTGGCGCTCGGGTTGGCTGGACATCGATATCCCGGCCATCGTCTCGAACCACCCTGACTACGCCGAACTGGCAGCCAGCTATGGCATCCCGTTCCACCACATGCCGCTGCCCACGGGCTCGGGCATGGATGTCAAGCGTGCACAAGAGCAACAGGTGGAGGCGTTGGTCGAACGCGAAGGCATCGACCTCGTGGTGCTGGCGCGCTACATGCAAATCCTCAGCTCCGAGTTCTGTGCCTTCCTCAAGGGCCGGGCCATCAACATCCACCACAGCTTCCTGCCCAGCTTCAAGGGGGCGAAGCCCTACTATCAGGCGCATGACCGTGGCGTGAAGCTCATTGGCGCCACCGCGCACTATGTGACGGCCGATCTGGACGAAGGCCCGATCATCGAGCAGGACGTCGAACGCGTGGATCACACCCTGACCCCCGAAGACTTCACGGCTGTGGGCCGTGACGTGGAATGTGTGGTGCTGGCCCGTGCCGTGAAGTGACACACCGAGCGCCGCGTGCTGATGAACGGTCACAAGACCGTGGTGTTCAAGTAAGGACGACCTCGCCATGAACGACCCTCGCGCCCTCAAGGCCACGCAAGCCCTGTTGACCTCGGCCGATGAAACCGAGGCCTCCTTCTACGACGCGCTGCGTCATGGTGACCTCGACAAGGTGATGGCCGTCTGGGCGGACGACGAGGAGATCGCCTGCGTGCCGCCCAGCGCCCCCCGCACCGTTGGGACGGTGGCGGTGCGTGCGGCCTTCGAGGCCTTGCTGGCCAGCGGGCCAGTGCACATCAGCATCGAGCACGTGCGCCGCATGG
This sequence comes from Aquabacterium sp., assembly GCF_048860245.1. Taxonomy (GTDB): domain Bacteria; phylum Pseudomonadota; class Gammaproteobacteria; order Burkholderiales; family Burkholderiaceae_C; genus Aquabacterium. Next base: position 64,259 of record NZ_JBLIZW010000027.1, read on the forward strand.
AAACGGCCGTGTGCGCCATTCACCATGTGACCGAGCGCGTGCAGGTGATGACCCCTGAAGGCCTGCAAACGGCTTTTGTCATTGCCACCAACGTGTACCTGCGCACGGCACAAGGCTGGCGCATGGTGGCGCACCACGCCAGCGCCGGGATGCCACAAGACATCCCCGACATTTCCGAGCCTCGCTCGATCCTGCACTGACTCGGTTGACGTCGTGCAGTACTACCGTGCCCCCCGTTGGTTGGCGGGTCATGGCGCCTGGGGTGGGCATGTGCAAACCATCTGGCCGGCGCTGTACTGCCGGGCGCGTGCGGACCGCCTGTCTGACGCGGTGAGCTACCAGCGCGAGCGCTGGACCACCCCCGATGCCGATTTCATCGACGTGGATTGGCGGCTGGCCGGTCCATCCGACGCGGGCCGCCCTTTGCTGGTCTTGTTCCATGGCCTGGAAGGCTCGTCCCAAAGCCATTACGCACGGGCCTTTGCGCATTGGGCGTTCGCGCAAGGGTGGGACTATGTCGTGCCGCATTTCAGAGGGTGTTCGGGTGAGATCAACCTGGCGCCCCGCGCCTATCACTCCGGCGACTTTGAGGAGGCGGACTGGATCTTGCGCAGACTGGCGCTGCAGCGCACCGGCCCTTGCGTGGCGGTCGGCGTGTCACTGGGTGGCAATGTGCTGTTGCGCTGGGCGCAGGAAGCAGGATCGGATGCGGCGCGGGTGGTGTGTGCCGTGGCGGCCATTTCGTCACCCATTGACCTCAGTGCGGCCGGCGCGGCTTTGGGGCGCGGGGTGAACCGACACGTGTACACCCGCATGTTTTTGAACACGCTCAAGCCCAAGGCGCTGGACAAGCTGCGGCAGCATCCCGGTTTGGGCCATCCCGAGGCCTTGCTGCGTGCGCGAGACTTGTACGAGTATGACAATGCCTGGACGGCCCCGCTGCACGGCTTCGCCAGCACTGAAGATTACTGGACGCGTTGCTCGGCCAAACCAGGCTTGAAGACCATGAAGCATGTGCCCGCGTTGGTGCTGAATGCGCGCAACGATCCTTTCATGCCTGCGGCGGCCTTGCCGAGCGCGCAAGACGTGGGGCCTGCCGTGACCTTGTGGCAACCCCACGAGGGTGGGCACGTTGGCTTTGCCTCGGGCCGTTTGCCGGGGCATGTGGCGGCCTTGCCTGAGGCGGTTGGAGCCTGGTTGGCACCTCACACGAACGAAAGACTTCGATAACCATGGATGACATCGTCAAAGCTGCCATCAAGAAGTGGCCCAACGTACCCCATTGCTATGGGTGGTTGGCGCTGGATGCGCGTGGCGACTGGTACTTGCGCGACGAGCCCACGCAGGCGGCGGGCCCATTCCCGCAAGTCAAAGGCAGCCGGATCGAGCACGACAAGTTCAAGGAGTTCATCCACCGCAATTACGAGCACGATGAGCGCGGCGCCTGGTTTTTCCAGAACGGACCTCAGCGTGTTTACCTGCAGTTGGAGGCGGCTCCTTGGGTCTTGGGCGTGCGCGCGTTGGGTGTGCCCGATGGCAGCTACGAGGTGATGACGCACACAGGCCTGCCCGTGCACGAGGTGCGATCCAGTTGGCTGGACGAGCAAGGGCGCCTGTTCCTGGAGACCGAGCACGGCTTGGGGCTTGTGCGGTCGATGGACATGGATGCGGCGGCCGATGCGGTGGGTGCAGAAGTGTGGACCCCTCAGGAGATGGCGTTTGCCGACATGCCGGCGCACTTTGGCTTTGTGTGTCAGCCGGCCCCCTGAATGCATGGGGTCTCGGGCGCGGATCGACCATGAAAAAAGCCGGCATCAGCCGGCTTTTTTGTTTGAGGCAGAAACCGCTCAGGGTGCCGAAGCGGCTGCTGCTGGTGCAGCAGGCTCTGCAAACTTGGCGCCACCCGCGTTGGCCATGTAAACCAGGCCACGGTGCACTTCGAGGTCGCTGAAGTCGCCGCCGCCTTGAGCAGGCATGGCGTTGAAGCCCTTCAGAGCGTGTTCCAGCAGCTTGTCAACGCCTTGTGCAATGCGAGGGCCCCAGGCAGCCGCATCACCAAACTTGGGTGCGCCCAGCATGCCGGAACCGTGGCAGCTCGCGCATTGGGCCTTGAACACGTCTTCGCCAGAGCGAGGGCCGGTGCTGGTCGACGCGGCTTTGATGGCCACCGTGCCCACAGGCATGATGCGGTCGCCAGCGCTTTGGGTGATTGCAGCATTGCTGCCAGCGTTCTTGACCGAGTAAACGTAGCTCACCAGCAAGCCAACGAGGGCTGCGGGGATCAGGAACGATGCCAGCACGGCAACGACCAGTTGCTGAGGGGAGCTGACGGACTCTTGGGTTTGGGGCGCTTGGCTCATGGGTGCTCTCAGGAGGCGCTGGTTGGAATGAATGGGGTGACGGACAAAAGAGTCCAGTCGGGCGAAAGGGAGATTATAGGTCGTGGCTCAGCCTTGAGAAAGATAAACCGGCCTCTGCACTGTTAGAATCTCTAGCAGTGCGCCCGTAGCTCAATGGATAGAGTACTGCCCTCCGAAGGCAGGGGTTGCTGGTTCGATCCCAGCCGGGCGCGCCATAAAGATCAAGCACTTAGCATCGCGGCTAGGTGCTTTTTTCTTGTCTGTACGGACTTTGTACGGATAGTGCTCCCTCAGCACAGGCAGGCTCTGTTGCCTCCCCAAGAGGTGTTTTGCATCACATTGCTGTCTCAGCCTGGAGGGGGTAATGCAGTCCATGGAGCTAGTTTCGATGGCCTTTGCAGCACATGTGCAACATTGTTGAAGCAGCGTGTCGTGCAAGCGCGGGACCGCTGAGCGTGCATACGCCGTCTTCGATCTTGGTGGTTGAACTTGTGGCTGGGTCTACCTGATAGATGATGGCAGCTTAGTTTGATTACTTCAGGCAGTTGCGCACATACGTGTTGAAGCGCTCATGAGCTTCTGCATCAATGTCCACGCGGTAGCCAACGAATGTTGGCGCCGAGCGATCGAGTTGCATGGCGTGGCCAACGGACTCGGCGTTGAGCATGGCTTTGAGTTGGGTGTCCGTAACCTCGAACATGGCCAAGATGAGACCATTTCTGTTTTCGATCTCCAGGGGCCGAGCAAGGGGTACAGGGCGATTGGAGATGAGCAGGGAGTGATCCCAGCCTTGGGCGATGAAGTCGGCCTTCTCTCCCGCGGTGTAGGAGGAGATCAGTACCTGTCCTTTGCGGCCACAGATAAGCCGGAACTTGCCTGTCCCGTGGTAATGGCTTTGCTCGCCGAGTAGGAACGTGCCACCGTCTGCCACCTCAATGGTCCACGACGGCTTAGACGAGCCATTGTTGACAACGCGCAGATCCTCGAGTTGCTTGCGTGAGAGCAGGTAGATATCGTTGGCCGAGGCTTTGACGCTGAGGTCCAACAGGGCTGGGCTGACGCCCATCTCGCGGATGTAGGCGCCGACCAGGGCGGCGACGATCTGGCCGGATTCCATGGTGTCGAAGGAGTCCACCATGGTGGAGGCGCGATGCACGCCGTAGCGGGCGTCTCTATCCATGTAGCGTGAGGAGCCGCCTATGTAGGCAAATGCGCAGGCGCTGTAGCACATGGCCTTGGCATCGACGTGGGTACTGGCGCTCACGGAGCGCAGAAGGCGGCCGATCTCAAGGGCTGCGAGTAAGTTGCCACCAGGTGAGTCCAGGTGGACAGAAATGCTTTGCTCCTCGTAGAGCTTGAGTACGCGCGCCAGGCGAGGGGCAGCGTCCTTGTCGATGGATCCCTTGAGGTGAATCTTGATGGGGGCCTCAATCATGCGCTCGATGGTGTTCTGGGACAGGACGATCACCTGCAATTGCTGTGCGTGCGCATGAGCGAAGGCGAGAAAGCAAAGGGTGGTCCAAAAGAGGTGTCGCAGGACGTTGGTCAACATGAGAGTAAGAAAGTGGACAAACCGTTATAGGGAATGGTGCATAGTGTTAGTTGCACATGAATTCATGCGCTGTAGCACTGTTGTCATGCCGAATGCAAATGAGGTGAAGGCCCGCTACTGAGGTCTGGCCAAAATGACGCCATTTGAATTCAATTTTTCACATGGCGTCTGCTACCACTGCATTTTCACCTCAGGTTTCCAGCCATCACTGGCAGGGTATTGCTTTCGGGTGGATATACCAAGCCAGATTGATTTTAGCTCGTCGCGCCTAACAAGATATGCCCGGCGAACACAGAAAACGATGCTCGCAAAACCGTTAGGCTGCCCAGCATTGACGCAGGAGTTGCGGTAGTTTCGCCAGACCTGCTGCTCGCGCGCTAGGCCCTGGGGAGCTCCTTCTCGATTTATGGATGTGTATAGATCATTGAGTTCGACATCCAGCGCCGCGATATCAATGTTCGAGCAGATGATGAACAGGATGGAGTAGTCCACCTTTGACGGGCACTTGAAACCAGTTTTTGCGAACTGGCTCGGCCTTCTAGCCTGAAGCGCCCCGGGTTTCGCGGAGGCCAGTTGGTTTAAGTCAGGCGGTCACGGCCTGACCAGCGTGTTGTTGGTGGTAGTTTGCCTCGAACTCGGCTGGCGGGACATTGCCCAGCGGCCCCATCAATCGATGGTGATTGA
>NZ_JBLIZW010000028.1:0-21070 GCF_048860245.1 Aquabacterium sp.
AATGCCCGAGATTGACCTCAAAATCATGATGAACGTCGGCAATCCGCAACTGGCCTTCGACTTTGCGCAAATTCCCAACGGCGGTGTCGGTCTGGCGCGCCTCGAATTCATCATCAACAACAACATCGGCGTTCACCCCAAGGCGATCCTCGACTACCCGAACATCGACAACGACCTGAAGAAGGCCGTGGAGTCGGTGGCCCGTGGTCACGCCTCGCCCCGTGCGTTCTACGTCGACAAGCTGGCTGAAGGCATTGCCACCATTGGCGCCGCCTTCTGGCCCAAGCCCGTCATCGTGCGCCTGTCGGACTTCAAGTCCAACGAGTACAAGAAGCTGATCGGCGGTTCGCGCTACGAGCCGGAAGAAGAAAACCCCATGCTGGGCTTCCGCGGCGCCTCGCGCTACATCAGCGCCGAGTTCGGTGAAGCCTTCGCGATGGAGTGCGAAGCCCTCAAGCGCGTGCGCAACGACATGGGCCTGACCAACGTCGAGATCATGGTGCCCTTCGTGCGCACCCTGAAGCAAGCCGAGCGTGTGACCAACATGCTCGCCGACCACGGTCTGGTGCGCGCCGCCAAGGGTGGCACCGACGGCCTGCGCGTCATCATGATGTGCGAAGTGCCCTCCAACGCCATCCTGGCCGACCAGTTCCTGGCCTTCTTCGACGGCATGTCCATCGGCTCCAACGATCTGACACAGCTGACCCTGGGCCTGGACCGTGACTCCGGTCTGGAATTGCTGGCTGCTGACTTCGACGAGCGCGATCCTGCCGTGAAGGCCATGATCTCGCGCGCCATTGCCGCTTGCCGTGCGCAAGACAAGTACGTCGGGATCTGCGGCCAAGGCCCATCCGACCATCCTGACTTCGCCGAGTGGTTGGCCGACGAAGGCATCGTGTCGATCTCTCTGAACCCCGACACCGTGGTGGACACCTGGCAGCGTCTCGCCGCCAAGTAATCACCCCACGCCAAAAAGAGCTGAAGCGCCGCCCACGGGCGGCGTTTTCACTGCTACAATCGCGGGTTTTCCGAATGTTGCCCTTCTGGGCGACCCTTGCCGTCTGCGGGTTTGACGCTTCGCGACGGCTTCCATCAACTGGAATCCACAAGGAGTTTCCATGCGTCACTACGAAATCGTCGTGCTGATCCACCCGGATCAAAGCGAACAAGTTCCAGCCATGCTGGAGCGCTACAAGACCCTGATCACCTCCAACGGTGGCCAGGTTCACCGCATTGAAGACTGGGGCCGCCATCAACTGGCTTACCAGATCACCAAGCTGGCCAAGGCTCACTACCTGTGCCTGAACATCGAAACCAGCAAGGAAGTCCTGGCTGAGCTCGAAACCGGCTTCAAGTTCAACGACGCTGTGCTGCGTCACCTGACCGTGCAGAAGGACAAGGCCGAGACCGCTCCTTCCGTGATGATGAAGCAAGTTGAGCGTGAAGAGGCCCGTAAGGCCCAGCAGGAGCAAGCTGCTGCCTGATTGATGCCGCAAGGCATTCAGGCGCTGCCTCCCGTCGTTCGTGAACCGCGATGAATCGCGTCCAGCTTTCAGCCCGGATCATCGAACGCAAATCGATGCGTTACACCCCTGCCGGCGTCCCGGCCCTCGACTTGGTGCTTGAGCACGAGTCAACGGTCACGGAAGCCCAGCAAGCCCGAAAGGTCAAGCTGGATATCAAGGCAGTTGCATTGGGCCCCGTGGCCGAGCAACTGAACCGGCAAGACACCGGCGCCACCTTCGGGTTGGTCGGTTTTCTGGGGGCCACACGCACCGGACGAGGTCTGCTGCTGCACATCACCGAACTCAACGACATCGTTTAAACACATCCAATCGGATACTGAGAGGTCATCATGGCTGCTCCACGCTCCAAGAACGGCAAGTTCTCCAAAGACCGCAAGGGCAAGCGCAACACGCAATCCCTGCTGTTCCGCCGCAAGCGCTTCTGCCGCTTCACCGTCGCCAACGTCGAACAAATCGACTACAAGGACGTTGATACCCTGCGCGACTTCATCGCTGAAAACGGCAAGATCATCCCCGCACGCCTGACCGGCACCCGCGCGATCTACCAACGTCAGCTGACCACCGCCATCAAGCGCGCTCGCTTCCTGGCCCTGCTGCCTTACAGCGACCAACATCGCGTCTAAGGAGTAACCGACATGCAAATCATCCTCCTCGAAAAAGTCGCCAACCTGGGCAACCTGGGTGATGTGGTCAAGGTGAAGGACGGCTACGCCCGTAACTTCCTGATCCCGACCGGCCGCGCTCGTCGCGCCACCGAAAAGGCTGTGGCCGAGTTCGAAGCTCGCCGCGCTGAACTGGAAAAGGCTCAAGCTGAAAAGCTGGCCGCGGCTCAAGCTACCGGCGAAAAGCTGGGCGGCAAGACCGTTTCCGTGACCCAGAAGGCTGGCGTTGACGGCCGTCTGTTCGGTTCCGTGACCAACTACGACATCGCTGAAGCCCTGAAGGCTGCCGGCTTTGAAGTGGCCAAGCACCAAGTTCGTCTGCCTAACGGTCCTCTGAAGACCACTGGCGAACACGCTGTGTCCGTGTCTCTGCACACCGACGTGGTCGTGGACGTGACCGTTGCCGTCGTTGGCGAAACCGCCTAAGGTTTCCCCACAGGCGCGATCACACCATCGCCCCTGAGCCAGCTCTTCGCAGCTGGCTCACAAGCAAAGCCGGCACCTCGTGTCGGCTTTGTCGTTTCTGGCACGAATGGACTTTCTCTGCACCTATCATTGAGCCATGGCTGCAACCTTCCCAACCCCGTTCTCTTCCTCCGGCAACACCGATGCCATCTCGTCTGACGAGATTGCCAAACTCCGTGTCCCGCCCCACTCCATTGAGGCCGAGCAAAGCGTTCTCGGGGGCTTGCTGTTGGACAACAGCGCGTGGGACCGTGCGGCAGACTTGCTCAACGATGGCGACTTCTATCGTCACGAGCACCAACTCATCTTCCTGGCCATTCAAGGCCTGATCAGCCAATCCAAACCCGCTGACGTCATCACGGTGTACGAGCACCTGCAAATGCAGGGCAAGGGCACCGAAGTGGGCGGACTGGCCTATCTCAATGCGCTCGCCCAGTCCGTGCCCAGCGCGGCCAACATGCGCCGCTACGCAGAAATCGTGCGTGAGCGTGCCGTGCTGCGCAAGCTGGTGACCGCTAGCGACGAAATCGCGACCAACGCCTTCAACCCGAACGGCAAGTCAGTGTCCGACATCCTCGACGAGGCCGAAGCCCGCATCATGAAGATCGGGGAAGAAGGCAGCCGCAACAAGCAAGGCTTCTTCTCGATGGATGGCTTGGTGGTCGATCTGCTCGATCGCGTCACCGAACTCGCTGACAACGGTGCGGAGGACGTCACCGGTGTGCGCACCGGCTTCATCGACATGGACAAGATGACGGCTGGCCTGCAAAAGGGCGACCTGATCATTCTGGCCGCCCGCCCCTCCATGGGTAAGACCGCGTTTGCGCTGAACATCGGCGAAAACGTGGCGGTCAATGAGGGCTTGCCGGTAGCCGTGTTCTCCATGGAAATGGGCGCCTCCCAGTTGGCGCTGCGGATGGTCGGCTCGATCGGCCGCATCAACCAGCAAAACCTTCGCACCGGGCGCCTGACGGATGACGAGTGGAGCCGCTTGAGTGAAACCGTCGAGAAGCTGCGCACGGCCAACGTCTTCATTGATGAAACACCCGGCCTGTCCCCCAACGAGCTGCGCGCACGGGCACGTCGTCTGGCTCGCCAGTTTGGCGGCACCCTCGGTCTGATCATCATCGACTACCTGCAGTTGATGAGTGGATCGGGTGGCAACGAAGAAAACCGCGCCACCGTGATTGGTGAAATCTCGCGGGGTCTGAAGGCGCTGGCCAAAGAGCTGCAATGCCCGGTCATTGCCCTGTCTCAGTTGAACCGGTCGGTGGAAACACGCCCGGACAAGCGCCCCATGATGTCCGACCTGCGGGAATCCGGCGCCATCGAGCAGGATGCCGACGTCATCATGTTCATCTACCGAGACGAGTACTACAACAAGGAATCGAAGGTACCCGGCACGGCCGAGATCATCATCGGCAAGCAGCGTAACGGCCCCGTGGGCAGCCTGCACCTCGCCTTCCTGAAATCGAACACACGGTTCGAAAACCTGGCACCCGGCACCTACATCGGTGAAGGTGATCAGTACTGACACCTGTCAGCCATACAGCACAAGGGGCCCATCCGGGCCCCTTCGCATTCACAGTCCGTGGCGCGCCAGCCAGGAACGCAACTGCGGACCCGGCAAAGCACCCGACACACGATCCACCTCCCGCCCACCTTTGAACAGGGCCAAAGTGGGAATGCTGCGGATCTGATGGCGCGAGGCCACACCCGGGTTGGCCTCTGTGTCCAGCTTGGCGAAACGCACCAGCGAGGCGTACTCGGCAGCCCCTTGCGCAAACACGGGCGCAAAGCTGCGACAAGGGCCACACCATGGGGCCCAGAAGTCCACCAACACCGGCAATTGATTGCGCCCGACAAACCGGTCAAAGGTGGCGTCGGTCACGTTGACTGGAGCCGCAGGCAACAGCGCCTGGTGGCAATGACCACACTGAGGAGCATCCGCCAGACGGTCTGAGGGCACACGGTTCAGGCCTGCGCAGTGCGGGCACACCAGTTCGAGGGCATTCGACATCACAACTCCTTGGAGACGGATACCCTACATGGTATCGACCCACCAAAAAACAAGCCCGCCAGACGCATGTCCTGGCGGGCTTGCAGATAGAGGCTGACGGTACGGCGGACGTCAGTCGTCGCTGCCGCCAAAAGCGGTCAACAACTGCAACAAGGACGTGAACACGTTGTACACATCCAGGTAGATGGCCAGCGTGGCCACCACGTAGTTGGTTTCACCACCGTCGATCACGCGCTTGAGGTCGTAGAGGATGAAAGCAGAAAAGATCACCACGGCCAAGGCCGAGATGGTCAAGGCCAGCGCTGTCATGTGCAGCCAGATGTTGGCCACAGCGGCCAGCAGAATCACCAGCGTGCCCACAAACAGCCACTTGCCCATGCTGGACAGGTCGCGCTTGATGGTGGATGCCAGCGTCGCCATGGCACCAAACACCACCGCCGTGCCACCAAAAGCGGTGGCAATCAACGAAGCACCGTTGGAGAGCCCCAGCACGGCCCCCAACATGCGAGACAGCATCAGACCCATGAAGAAGGTGAAGCCCAGCAACAGCAGCACGCCGACGCCCGAGTTCTTGAACTTCTCAATGCCGAAGAAAAAGGCAAACGAAATGCCCATGAACAGCGCAAAGCCCAGCATGGGGCTTCCGGCGAAAAAGCTGAAGCCCATCGACACGCCCAGCCAAGCGCCCAGTACCGTGGGCACCATCGAGAGCGCCAACAGCGCATAGGTGTTACGCAGCACACGCTGACGAGCGCTGCTGTCCAGCACCGTGCCGTAAACAACGTCCAAAGGTTTCATCGAACGATCCATGATCTTCACGCTCCAATCAGTATGATGGCTGGTTTGATCCCGCCATCATAGTCAGGTTCCATTGCCGCGCGCTGCCTCACAGTCGGCGACGCATCGATTCATACAAACACACGGCCGCCGCAGCTGCCACATTCAGGGACTCTTCGCCGCCCGGCTGAGGAATGCCCACGGCCATGGCACAACGCGCCATGATCGCCTCACCGACGCCCTGCCCTTCGTGCCCCATCACCCAGGCACATGGGTCGGGCAAAGCGGCTGTGTGCAACAGCTGGTCGGTGTGCGAACTGGTCGCCACCATGGGTACCGCCAGCGCATCCAGATCCGTGGCGGCTACCTGCTCCACAAGGTGCAAGGCAAAATGCGCCCCCATCCCGGCGCGCAAGACCTTCGGCGACCACAGCGCCGCCGTCCCTTTGAGAGCCACCACCTGCACCACACCCATGGCCGAGGCACTGCGCAAGATGCTGCCGACATTGCCGGCGTCTTGGACACGGTCCAGGATCACGGTGCGCACGCCAGGCAGCAATCGCGCCGCGTCCTGCTCCCCCGCCGGACGGGCCAGCAGGAAACCCAGCTTCGCTGGCGACTCCAACCCTGTAAACGTCTTCCAGAGCGACTCAGGCACCACCACGACCTTGTCGGCTTGTCGAGCCAGGCCGCTCAGCCGACGAGCCGTCTCGTCGTCACCCGAGGCTTGGCCATGCTCACCCAGCCACGCCGTATCGGTGATCACCGCCAATCCGACCTGCACACCCCGCGACAAGCAGGCCTCACACAGGTGATCCCCCTCCAGCCAGACCTCGCCTTGCTTACGGTAGGCGACCGGGTCCTGCCCCAAACGGCGCAAGCGCTGGACCAACGGGTTATCGCGTGACGTGACCAGCTGCGTGACCCGTACACGGGAAGGACGCTGCTCGATGGATTCACTCATGATTCAATTCTGTGATTCAAGAACGGCCTTGACCGGACCAAAACTGCGACGGTGCGCAGGCGTGGCGCCATGTTCGCGCAAGGCGGCCAAATGTTGGGCCGTCGGGTAGCCTTTGTGCACGTCAAAGCCGTAAACAGGATACGCGTCGTGCAGCACCTCACACAAGCGGTCACGGTGCACCTTGGCCAAAATCGACGCAGCAGAAATGGCCTGCACCTTGGCGTCCCCGCCCACCACGGCCTGTACCGGAATGCTCAACTGGGGTGTCCGATTGCCGTCCACTTGCACGCGGGCCGGCCGAAGGCGCAAGCCCTCCACCGCACGTCGCATGGCCAACATGGTGGCATGCAGGATGTTGAGTTCGTCAATCTCTTCGACCGTGGCCTCGGCAATGCTGAAGCACAGCGCTTTGGCGCGAATCTCGTCAAACAAGAGGTCGCGCTTGCGAGCGGTCAGTTTCTTCGAATCATTGAGTCCCACGATGGGGTTCAGCTCATCCAGAATGACCGCCGCAGCGACCACAGGTCCCGCCAAAGGACCCCGCCCAGCCTCGTCCACGCCGGCCAACAGGCCGACATCGTCACCCGGCCACAGCAAGTCCAGTTGCTCCGGCGGGCGGGCCTCGCTCACCTTAGCGCGTTTCGAGGACTTGGGCGATGGCATGGCTCGCGGCGCGAGCGGTGTCGCGCTTCAACAAATGATGAAGTTCCAGAAAACGCTGCTGCACCGAACGGGCCCGCGCGGGGTCATCCAGCCAAGCCAGCACATCGGCAGCCAGTTGAGCAGGATTGGCATCGTCCTGCAACCTTTCGGGCACGGCGAAATCCCGCAACAGGATGTTGGGCAGGCCCACCCAAGGCAAATACGCCATGTGCTTCATGATGTGCCAACTCAGCGTGCTGATACGGTAGGCAATCACCATGGGACGCTTGAACAGCGCCGCCTCCAGGGTGGCAGTCCCACTGGCAATCAGTGTGACGTCGCAGGCGGCCAAAGCCTCGTGCGATTGCCCATCCAGCAATGTCAGCGGCGCATCCGGCGCGTGCTCCCGCAGCATGGGCTCAATCAGCTCGCGCAAACCGGGTACCACCGGCAACACAAACCGCAGATCGGTGCGCTGTTTGGCCAGCAACGCCACAGTCTGCAAGAACGTGGGCGTGATGTGCTGGATTTCGCCGCGACGACTACCCGGCAGCACCGCCACCAGCGGCACCGCATCGTCAAAGCCAAGCTTTTGACGCGCCTGCGCACGCGGCACCTCCAGCGGAATGGTGTCCGCCAATGGGTGCCCCACAAACGTCGCATCAATGCCTTTAGCGTGATACAGCTCCGGCTCAAACGGAAACAGGCACAACATGTGGTCCACCGACTGGTGGATCTTGTTGATGCGGCCGCCCCGCCAAGCCCAGATGGAGGGGCTGACGAAATGCACAGTCTTGATGCCAGCGGACTTCAGGCGGGCTTCCAGGCCCAGATTGAAGTCCGGGGCGTCGACGCCCACAAATACGTCCGGGCGGTCCTGCAACAGCCGGTCGCCCAGGTGCTTGCGGATCATCCAGATTTCGCGAAACCGGCGCAGCACTTCCATATTGAAGCCATGCACGGCCAGCTTTTCATAGGGCCACCAGGCCTCAAAGCCATGGGCAGCCATGCGCGGCCCGCCGATCCCAGCCGAAGACAAGCCTGGCCAACGCTGGCACAGTCCCCCCAACAGCAAACCGGCCAGCAAGTCGCCAGACGTCTCACCGGCCACCATGGCCACACGGGGAGCCGAGCCCCCGAGGGCGCTCATGCTCGTCTCGGAATCAGTCATGCACTCAACGGACAATGCCGCGGTTGGCCTCAGCCAGGAAGGTCAACATGTTGTCGATGTCGACCTCTGCACCCGGGGTCTGCCCGCGCAGCGCAGCAATCTCGGCCTTGGAGGCCTCCAAGGTCAAGCCCTTGCGGTACAGCAGCTTGTACATCTGCTTGAGCACGCTCAGACGCTCAGGCGAAAAACCACGACGGCGGGGGCCTTCCTGGTGAACGTTTTGCGCTTCAGCCGGATTGCCTGCGGCCATCACGAAGGGCGGCAAGTCTTGCGACAGGCGCGTCTGGAAGCCCAGCATCGCAAAGTCACCAATCCGCACAAACTGATGGATACCGCTGATGCCACCGATCAGGGTGAAGTTACCCACCGTCACATGGCCAGCGAACTGCACAGAGTTGGCAATCACGTTGTGATCGCCAATGATGCAATCGTGCGCCACGTGCACGTAGGCCATGATCCAGTTGTCGTTGCCAACCTGGGTCAGGCTCTTGTCCTGCACCGTGCCGGTGTTGAACGTCGTGAACTCGCGAATGGTGTTGCGGTCCCCGATGATCAACTGCGTCGGCTCACCCTTGTACTTCTTGTCTTGCGGGTCAGCACCCAAGGACGCGAACTGGTAGATGTGGTTGTCGCAACCAATCGTGGTGTGACCTTCGATCACACAGTGGGCACCAATGGTCGTGCCCGCACCAATGCGCACGTTCGGACCAATGGTCGTGAACGCGCCCACGGTGACAGAGTCAGCCAGTTGGGCCTGAGGATCGACAATCGCTGTCGGATGGATGTTCGCCATCTGAGCCTCAGGACACCTTGCGGACGGTGCACATCAGCTGAGCCGACACGGCCAGCTCTTCACCCACGAATGCCTGGGCATTGAACTTGTAGATCCCGCCCTTGTTGCGGTCCATCTGCACGTCCAGGAACAACTGGTCACCTGGCTCGACGGGACGCTTGAAACGAGCGCCGTCAATGCCCACGAAGTAGTACACCGAATTGTCGTCCACACCTTGACCTTGGGTCTCAAAAGCCAACAGCGCAGCGGTTTGTGCCAAGGCTTCCAGCATCAGCACGCCAGGCATCACCGGACGGTTCGGAAAATGGCCCTGGAAGAACGGCTCGTTGATCGTCACGTTCTTCAGCGCGCGGATGCGAACGTTCTTTTCGACTTCCAGCACACGGTCTACCAACAGAAAGGGGTAACGGTGCGGGAGCTTTTGAAGAATCTTGTGGATGTCCATCAGCTTTTCACTTGCTTCTCTAGATTACGGATCCGATCGCGCAAGGCGTGCAGTTGACGCAGCGTTGCCGCGTTCTTCTCCCACGATGCGTTCTCGTCAAACGGGAATGCGCCGCTGTACAAGCCAGGCTTGAGCACAGAGCGCGAAATCAGGGTGCCGGACGACACGTGCACATTGTCCGCCAAGGTCAGGTGCCCCAGGATCATGCCTGCACCGCCCACTGTGCAATGCTTGCCGATGTGCGCACTGCCTGCTACGCCCACGCAGCCGGCCATGGCGGAATGCTCGCCAATGTGCACGTTGTGGGCGATCTGAACAAGGTTATCAAGCTTGACACCCTGCTCAATCACGGTGTCGCCCAGTGCGCCACGGTCCACACAGGTGTTGGCCCCCAGCTCGACGTCATCGCCAATGCGTACGGCGCCTAGCTGCTCGATCTTTTCCCAACGGCCCTTGTTGGGTGCGAAGCCAAAGCCATCGGCCCCAATCACCACACCGCTGTGGAAAATGCAGCGAGCACCCACCGTGCAGTCAAAGCCGATGGTCACATGTGGCGCCAACTTCGTACCTGCACCAATGCGCGCACGCGCACCAATGCTGCAATGCGAACCAATGATGACATCGTGTTCAATGATGGCACCCGCCTCAACCACCACCAGCGGGCCAATCGTCACGCCCTGCCCGATCACGGCTGTGGCATCCACCACAGCTGACGAATGGATACCGGCGGCAGGACGAGGACGCACACGAGCCGCCCACCATTGCGTCAGACGGGCAAAGTACAGATAGGGGTCGCCTGTGACGATCGCCGCACCACGTGCCAAGGCTTCGTCCTTGACAGCCTCGCTCACGATCACACAACTGGCTTGGCTACCAACAAGCTGGCTGCGATACTTCGGATTGGACAGAAACGCGATACCACCCGCCGTGGCGGTCTCCAGCGGCTCAACGCGCGTGATCGAGGTGGCCGCATCGCCATGAAGTTCCCCACCCAGCGCTGCAACCAGCTCACCCAGGGTGACGGTCAATTCAACTGCGGGTGCGGCGGCCGAAACATCATGAACGGTCACTTGATCGATCCGCTGTTCAATGCCTTGATGACCTTGTCGGTGATGTCGACACGAGGCCCCGCGAACACGGCTTCCTGCAGGATCAGGTCGTACTTTTCTTGATCAAAAATTTGCTTGACCACCCGATTGGCCCGATCCAGCACGGAGGCCAGTTCTTCGTTCTTGCGTTGATTCAGGTCTTCCTGAAACTCACGACGCCGGCGCTGCAACTCGCGATCCTGCTCCATGAGGTCGCGTTGCCGGCGGGCGCGCTCAGACTCACCCAAGGCTGGCGCATCCTTCTCAAAACGATCCGATGCGCTTTTCAGACGCGCTTCGCTGTCGGCCAAATCCTTTTCGCGACGAGTGAACTCGCCCTCCAACTTCGCTTGAGCTGCCTTCGCTGGCGCAGCATCACGCAGAACCCGATCGAGGTTCACAAACCCGATCTTGAGTTCCTGGCAATGAACGGTTGCCGCAGCGCACAACAGTGCGCTGGCCAGCACGGTCTTGAAAATCGAAGTCATGGTCAGAATGCGGTACCGATCTGGAACTGGAGTTTCTGGATTTTATCTTGGTCCTTGTAGCGAATGGGCTTGCCGTAGCTCAGCTTCAGCGGGCCCACGGGCGAAACCCAGCTGATCCCGAAACCGACCGACGCACGCATGTCGCTCAGCTTCAGCTTTTCATCTTCGCCCCACACATTACCGGCATCTGCGTAGCCGAACATGCGCAAAGTACGGTCGTTACCCGCACCTGGGAACGGCACATACAACTCGGCGTTCAGGTTGATGCGTCGGTTACCACCAACGTAGGCGCCTTCGATGTCAACGGGACCCAGTGAGCTCTGCTCAAAGCCACGCACCGTGCCCAAGCCACCCGCATAGAAGTTCTTGAACACAGGATACGGCTTGCCAGCCAAACCGCGACCGTACCCCACCTCACCATTCAACCCGATGGTGAAGCGGTTCGTCAGCGGCAAGTATTGCTGTGCCTGATAGTCACCGCGCACATAGCGGGTGTCACCCGCAGCACCGACTTCCAGGTTCACACGCTGATATCGACCTTGTGTGGGCGCGATGGTGCTGTCACGGGCATCACGGGCCCAGCCCACCGTCAAAGGCACGGACAAGCTTTGCTCACCAAAAATATCGCGGTGACGACGGTAGCTCACCGGCAGGCCTACATCGCCCTTGATTTCCGTCTGCTCCACACCGGCGCCGAAGAACACGGTGTCATATTCGGTGAAGGGCACGCCAAAGCGAACGGCTGCCCCCGGGGTCACAATCTTGTAGTCACCGCCCTGCGTGCTCAGCGGACGGGACGTGCGATAGAACACGTCGTACGAACGAGAGACACCGGCATCCGTGAAGTACGGATCCACCGTACTCACCACGATGGTGCGGTTGTACTTGCTGGTGTTGACTTCCACGCCAAGGTAGTTACCGGTCCCGAAGACGTTGTCTTGCTTGATCGACCCGGTCAGGGTGAACTTTTCGGCGCTGGAGAAGCCCGCACCCAGCATCAGGTTGCCCGTCGGCTTTTCTTCCACCGTGATGGTCAGATCCACCTGATCTGCTGTGCCAGGCACCTCGACGGTGTCAATGTTGACCTGCTTGAAATAGCCCAGGCGATCCACGCGGTCACGAGACAGCTTGATCTTCTGCCCGTCATACCAAGCCGCTTCGAATTGGCGGAACTCGCGACGGATCACCTCGTCGCGCGTGCGAGAGTTGCCGGCCACGTTCACGCGACGCACATAGACCCGCCGCTGAGGCTGCGCCACCAGCACGGCCACCGCCTGGCCCTTTTCACGATCCAGTTCAGGACGGAAATCCACACGTGCAAACGCATAACCGAAAGCGGCAAAGCGTTCGGTGAACGCCTTGATCGTGGCTGCAACGGTATCCGCCCGATACGCCTCACCAGGCTTGATCGAAACGAGTTGGCGGAACGCGCCTTCCTTACCCAGGTAATCACCTTCCAGCTTGACGCCGGTCACCACATAACGAGGCCCTTCGGACACGTTGATGGCAATCGAGATGTCTTGCTTGTCGGGAGAGATGGCCACCTGCGCGGACTCGATCTTGAATTCGAGGTACCCGCGGTTCAAGTAGTAGGACTTGAGCGTTTCCAAGTCCGCATTGAGCTTGGAGCGCGCATATTGATCCGACTTCGTGTACCAAGTCAGCCAGCCACCCGTGGTCAGGTCCAACTGAGACAGCAGCGTGCTTTCAGTGAAAGCCTGGTTGCCCGTGATGCGGATGCTCTTGATCTTGGTGATCTCGCCTTCCGTCACGGTAAACGTGACGTTGACGCGATTGCGCTCCGCCGGGGTGATGGTGGTCACCACTTCCACACCGTACAAGCTGCGGGTCAGGTATTGACGCTTCAACTCCTGCTCCGCGCGATCAGCCAGTGCCCGGTCGAACGGCTGACCTTCGCCAATCCCGACGTCCTTCAACGCCTTGACCAGCGCTTCCTTGTCAAATTCCTTCGTGCCCACGAACTCCACACGAGAGATCACAGGGCGCTCTTCCACCACGACCACCACGACGTTGCCATCGATCTGGATGCGGACATCCTTGAACAGTCCGGTCGCAAAAAGCGAACGCAGGCCTGCGGCGCCCTTGTCATCGGTGTAGGTGTCCCCGACGCGGAATGGCAGGGACGCAAAAACGGTCCCGGCATCGGCGCGCTGCAGCCCCTCAACACGAATGTCCTTCAGGACGAAAGGCTCAACAGCCCAAGCGGACTGGAACACGGAAGTGGCCACCAAAGCAGCCAGCAGAGTCGGCTTGAACCGCAGAGCAGTCATGGAAATTTGCATGCAGAGAACTCAGTGCGCGCCCAAAATGCGCGCCAGGTCGTTATAGATGGCCAGTGACATCATCACCAGCATGATGGCCAAGCCACCACGTTGCAGACGTTCCAGCCATAGTTCGGAAACCGGCCTTCCCGTGACACCTTCGAAAAGATAATACATGAGGTGCCCGCCATCCAAGACGGGCAACGGCAGAAGGTTCAAAACACCGAGGCTCACACTGACCAGCGCAAGGAAGCCGATGTAGTGAATCCAGCCCATTTCAGCGGATCTGCCAGCGTAGTCGGCAATGGTCAACGGCCCACTCAGATTCTTGAGCGACGCTTCTCCGATGACCATTTTGCCCAACATGGCAACACTCATGGCCGAAACGTCCCACGTCTTGCGCAAAGCGCGTGTAAAGCCTTCGACCAGACCGTAGCGCACCGTCACCATGGCGGGAGGATTACCCAGAGCCGCCTCAATGCGTGGTACCTGCTGTCCCTGGACGTCCTTCATCACGGGGATGAGCTTGACCTCCAAACGCTGGCCTTGCCGCTCGACAACCAAAGCCAGGACTTGCGCACTACCTTGCTTGGCACTGGCCCGAATCAGTTGCCTCAGATGCGCAGCATCCTGTGGCACGGTACCGTTCACCGACAGCACTCGATCGCCGTGAATCAACCCAGCCTTGGCGGCAGGCCCCTCAGGCACGACATCATCGATCACCGCTTGGGCATACGGACCGGCAAACCCCACACGATCCAACAAGCGGCCATCCACCTCGGAAGCAGGAATTTGGCTCAGAGGGAGCAGCAACTCGCGGGTGCGTTGAACGGTCTGAGACGCATCCGTGCGCGATGCCACCTGGATCCGCACATCCTGACCGGACAACGCCGCTTGCGTGAACTGCCAAGCCAGATCGCTCATGGAACGCACCGGAAGCATGCCGTCAGAGTCACCACCTGCCACCTGTGCCACGGACAAGATTTCATCCCCGGCCTGCAACCCTGCACGGGAAGCCATGCTCTCTGCACGAGGCTGCCCCATCCATGGGCGCAACTCCTGAACGCCTGCCCAATTCACAGCGGCATAGAGCAACACAGCCAACAGCAAGTTGGCCATCGGACCCGCCGCGACGATGAACGCGCGCTGCGCCAACGGTTTGCGGTTGAACGCTCTCGCCAGCAATTCGTGCGAAACAGGTGCTTCGCGCTCATCCAGCATCTTCACGTAGCCCCCAAACGGCAACGCAGACACCACAAACTCGGTCTCACCACGCTGGGTTCGCCACAACACTTTGCCGAACCCAACAGAAAACCGCAGCACTTTTACGTCACATGCGACAGCGGCACGGTAATGGCCGTACTCGTGGATCACCACCAGCACACCGATCGTCACCAGAAACGCCAGAATCGTCATCATTCAATACACCTCTGGGCCAGCAACAATTTCGCCAACAACGTCAAACACCCAAACGCTGGACAGCGCGCCCGGCGACTTCTCGTGCCAGCTGATCCAGTGTCAACAGCCCATCCACAGACGTACTGGACTCACGTGGAATCGCGCAATCCGACAAGGTCTGAACATTCACATGGTGAATTTGATCGAACCGAATGCGCTTGCTCAAGAATGCGTCCACAGCGATCTCGTTGGCCGCGTTCAAGACACATGTCGAGCCGGGCTCACCCAGTAGCGTCTCCCACGCCAGTTGCAATCCAGGATAGCGATTGGCATCCGGCTCAAGGAAGGTCAACGATTGCAGCTTGGTGAAGTCCAGCATGTCTGCCCCGGACACAATTCGCTCCGGCCACGACAGGCCATACGCAATTGGCACACGCATGTCTGGTGTCCCGAGTTGAGCCAGAACTGAACGGTCACGGCACACCACCATGGAGTGAATGATGCTTTGCGGGTGCACCACGACCTTGATCTGGTCCGGCTGCAAACCGAACAACCAACGGGCCTCAATGACCTCGAGTGCCTTGTTCATCATCGTGGCGGAATCCACCGAGATCTTTCGGCCCATGACCCAGTTGGGGTGGGCACAGGCCTGCTCAGGGGTGATGTCCGCAAAGGTCGATGGGTCCCGCTGGCGAAACGGGCCGCCAGAAGCGGTCAACACGATGTGATCCACTCGCTGGGACCAAGTCGCAGGATCTTCAGGCAGGCACTGAAAAATGGCCGAGTGCTCACTGTCAATGGGGAGCAGTGTTGCCCCACCATCCTTGACTGCCTGCATGAACAGGGCACCGCCCACCACCAAGGCTTCCTTGTTGGCCAGCAGCAATCGCTTCCCCGCCCGCGCCGCCGCCAAGCATGGCGCCAAACCCGCTGCGCCCACAATGGCGCCCATCACCACATCCACATCCGGATGCGCAGCAACGTCGACCAGTGCCTGCTCACCGCTGAGCACTTCCGTTGGCAAGCCCGCAGCGCGAATCCGCTCACGCAACTGATGGGCTACAGCCTCTGCCGGCATGACTGCAAACCGAGGCTTCCAACGCACACACTGAGCAAACAACTCTTCGACGCGATTCGCGCCAGTGATGGCCCACACCTCAAAGCGATCGGGATGGCGAGAAATGACATCCAGCGTGTTGGTGCCGATCGATCCCGTGGCACCCAATACGCAGACGCGTTGCAGACGATTCATCATCAACTCAGGCATGGCACAAGGACATCACAGCCAAGGACAAAGGCAGCACCGGCAACAACGCGTCGATGCGATCCAGAACACCACCGTGCCCCGGCAACAACTGGCTGCTGTCTTTCGCTCCGGCCTGACGCTTGATCAATGACTCGAAAAGGTCACCGACCACACTCATTGCAGACAAAAACACCAAGGCCAGCACCATGCCAATCGGGCCAAGTCCAAACAGAAGTCGACTGTAGAGGCTGGGCGAGTCCACCGATGCATGACGATCCACCAACACCCAAATCACAGCCAAAATGCCGACAGCGACCATGCCACTCCAGACACCCTCCCAGCTCTTGCCCGGGCTGATGGACGGGGCCAGCTTACGTCGACCAAACGCACGACCACCAAAATAAGCACCGATGTCCGCTGCCCAGACCAGGCAGAAAACAGACAACAGGTAGTTCAAACCTTGAGCCTTGCTCTCGACGAGCGCTACCCACGCCAGCACCAACAGTGCAAGCCCCAGAAGGCGACGCCACAACTGGGGAACCGTCTTCCAATGCGTCGTCCCGTACTTCAGCGCGGCGGCACCACCCAGCACCCACAGCATGACAGCGAGTTGCCAGATCCACGCCGGAACAGAAAAGCCCGCCAGCGGCAACCCCATACCATGTTCGTGAGGATGCAAATTGGGGGTGGAGAGCTCTGCCGCTGGCTGCGCCCAAACCGGCAAACCCAATACCTGCGCCAAATAAACGCAACCGCCTGCCACGGCGGCCCCCATCAACATTGCACGCGCACCAGGTGCCTCATTCAAGCGGGACCACTCCCAGCCGGCCGCAGAGATGAACAACAACGTCAAGGCAGCAAAAGGCCACGCAGCCTCAGCGGCAAGACACGGAAGAAGAATGGCCACCAACACCAAAGCGGTGATCACGCGCTGCTTGAGCATACTCAGTTCCCCTGCGAAGACGGCTGAACGTCCTCAATCACACCGATCGCACCGTCGCCCTCACCGGACGCCCCCACATCACCAAAACGTCGCTCGCGCGCATAAAAGCTCGCAAGGGCACGATCCAGCTCTGCACCGTCAAAGTCCGGCCAGAGGCAGTCAGTGAAAAACAACTCTGCATACGCGCTCTGCCAAAGCAAGAAGTTCGACAGCCGAACCTCCCCCCCCGTCCTGATGAACAAGTCCGGATCTGGCGCGTAGTTCATGGTCATGAATTTGGCGAGTGCCTGCTCATCAAGTTGATCAGGCCGAAGTCCAGCAGCCATCGCACGCTGACATGCTTGCACGATGTCCCACCGACCACCGTAATTGAACGCCACCGTCAAAACCAAACGGTTGTTGCCCTGCGTTTCTCGCTCTGCCCCACGCAAGGCCTCACGCACCTTGTCTGACACGGAATCCAGATCGCCCGCAATTCGAATCCGTACGCCATCGTCCTTCAACTTGGCCAGGTACTTCGACAACGCAACGATCAGCAAACTCATCAGGCCAGAGACCTCTTCCTCTGGTCGCTTCCAGTTTTCAGACGAGAACGCAAAGACCGTCAAATAGCCAATGCCGCGGTCGGCCGTTGCCTGCACCACTTTGACCAACGCATCCACACCAGCCTTGTGCCCCATGCCTCTGGGCATGAAGCGCTTGCGAGCCCAACGCCCATTGCCATCCATGACGATGGCCACATGCCGAGGTGGCGATTGCACTGCTTGAGGAGAGGATGCCATCTGAGGTCGTGATGCGATGCGAACATACAGCAACGGGCCGCCATGGCAGCCCGCTTGACTACAAACAGAACGAGGCGGCCAAGCCGCCTCGGACTGCGTCGCGATTATGACAAAAGCGCAAGCCTCAAACGGCCAGAACTTCTGCTTCCTTCGATTGAACCAGCTTGTCGATCTCAGCGATCGTCTTGTCGGTCAACTTCTGGATGTCATCTTGCGAACGACGGTCTTCGTCTTCGGTGATGTCCTTGTCCTTGAGCAGGCGCTTGGCATGCTCATTGGCATCCCGACGCAGGTTGCGAACCGCCACCTTGGCATCTTCACCGGCGTGCTTGACAACCTTGGTCAACTCCTTGCGACGCTCTTCGGTCAGAGGAGGCATCGGCACACGGATCAGGTCACCTTGGCTGGAAGGATTCAGGCCCAGATCCGACTCACGGATGGCCTTTTCAATCTTCTGGCCCATGCCCTTTTACCAAGGCTGGACGCTGATGGTGCGCGCATCCAGCAAGGTCACGTTGGCGACTTGGCTGATGGGCACGGGCGAACCGTAGTAGTCCACATGCACCTGATCCAAGATGCCGGGGTGTGCACGACCGGTTCGGATCTTGGCCAGTTCGTTCTTGAAAGCCTCGATGGACTTGAGCATCTTCTGCTCGGCGTTCTTTTTGATGTCTGCAATGCTCATGAAAAGCTCCGTGCGCTAACCGTACAGGTCAACCAACGTTTGGGACAGGAAAACAGAGGACAACAGCGGATCAGACGTGAACCAGCGTGCCTTCGTCCTCACCCAGCACGACTCGCTTGAGGGCGCCGGGTTTGAAAATGGAGAAAACCTTCAGCGGCAGATTCTGATCGCGACACAGTGCGAACGCCGTTGCGTCCAACACCTGCAGATTCTTGATCAGCGCCTCGTCAAAAGTGATGCTGGCATAGCGGGTCGCAGAAGGATCCTTCTTGGGGTCAGCGGTGTAGACGCCATCCACCTTGGTGGCCTTCAGCATGACTTCTGCACCAATTTCGGCACCACGCAGGGCCGCAGCCGTGTCGGTGGTGAAGAACGGGTTACCTGTTCCGGCGGCAAACACAACCACCTTGCCTTCTTCCAGGTACTGCAGCGCCTTGGGGCGAACATAGGGCTCGACCACTTGGTCAATGCTGATGGCCGACATCACACGAGCCGTCATGCCTTCTTGGCGCATGGTGTCTGCCAAGGCCAGCGAGTTCATCACCGTGGCAAGCATGCCCATGTAGTCAGCCGTCGCACGGTCCATGCCGACAGAACCACCAGCCACACCGCGGAAGATGTTGCCGCCACCGATGACCACGGCGACCTGCGTACCCAGGGCGGTGACCTCCTGGATTTCCTTGACCATGCGGACGATGGTGGCGCGGTTGATGCCGTAAGCATCGTCACCCATCAGGGCTTCACCGGAAAGTTTCAGGAGGATGCGCTTGTAGGCGGCCATGCGAACGTCCTTGTAATCTTCGTTATAGGCTGAGTCCGAAGACATTCGTCGACAGATCCAACCCGCCATCTATGGCTTTGTATATCGTAGCGCGCGAAGGTTCCCCTTGCGGCTTTGTCATTATGGAGTCTGAGTCCCGCAGCGAGCGAGACATAGCACAAGGGGGCCGAAGCCCCCTTGTTGTTAGCGTCGGGTTATTGGCCCTTGGCTGCGGCCATCGTAGCGGCCACTTCAGCAGCGAAGTCGTCTTGCTTCTTCTCGATGCCCTCACCCACCACGAACATGGTGAACGACTTGACGGTCGTGTTGGCCGACTTCAGGTAGCCTTCCACGGTTTGCTTGCCGTCGGCAGCCTTGACGAACACTTGGTTCAGCAGGGAGACTTCCTTCAGGTACTTCTGAACAGCGCCTTCGATCATCTTGGCAGCGATGTCGGCAGGCTTGCCAGACTCAGAAGCCTTGGCCGTCGCGACATTGCGCTCGGTTTCGATCAGTTCAGCAGGCACGTCAGCCGAGGACAGGGCCACAGGCTTCATGGCAGCGATGTGCATGGCCACGTCCTTGGCCGCAACGTCTTCACCATCGAACTCGACCATCACGCCAATGCGAGCGCCGTGCAGGTAGTAAGCCAGCTTGCCACCGTCAGCGTAACGCTTGAAACGACGGATGGACATGTTTTCACCGATCTTGCCGATCAGACCCTTACGGACTTCTTCAACGGTAGGACCGAAGCCGTCTTGCGACAGAGGCAGTTCGCCGATGGCGGCGACGTCTGCAGGGTTGTTCTTGGCGATCAGTTCAGCCACAGACTTGGCGAAAGCCAGGAACGAATCGTTCTTGGACACGAAGTCGGTTTCGCAGTTGATTTCAACCAGAGCGCCGACATTGCCTTCGACAGCAGCAGAGACCACGCCTTCAGCGGTCACGCGCGAAGCGGCCTTCGAAGCCTTGCTACCCAGCTTGACACGCAGGATCTCTTCAGCCTTGGCCATGTCGCCATCGGCTTCGGTCAGAGCCTTCTTGCACTCCATCATGGGAGCGTCGGTCTTGGCGCGCAGGTCGGCAACCATGCTGGCGGTAATAGCAGCCATGTGATTTCTCCGTTTGAGTTGATTGGTGGCTCAATCACCACCCAACAAAATAATCTGTCTGAAAAAAAGGGGCTGATCGTCAGCCCCTTCTCATGAAATCAAGAAGGCTTAAGCAGCTTCGTTGACTTCCACGAACTCGTCATCGCCAGCAGCAGCGGCAACCACTTCGTTCACAGCATTGGCCTTGCCTTCCAGGATGGCGTCAGCCACAGCCTTGGCGTACAGAGCGACAGCCTTGGAGGAGTCGTCGTTACCAGGGATGACGTAGTCGATGCCGTCAGGAGAGTGGTTGGTGTCAACCACGCCGATCACGGGAATACCCAGCTTCTTGGCTTCGGCGATGGCGATCTTGTGGTAGCCAACGTCGATCACGAACAGCGCGTCAGGCAGAGCGGCCATATCTTGAATGCCGCCGATGTCCTTTTCCAGCTTAGCCAGTTCACGTTGGAACAGCAGGCCTTCCTTCTTCTTCAGGTTGTCCAAGCCGGTTTCGACTTGAGCTTGCATGTCCTTCAGCTTCTTCAGAGAACCCTTGACGGTCTTGAAGTTGGTCAGCATGCCGCCCAGCCAACGCTGGTTGACGAAAGGAACGCCAGCGCGGTCAGCTTCTTGAGCGATGATGTCACGAGCTTGACGCTTGGTGCCGATCATCATCACGGTGCCGCGACGAGCAGACAGTTGCTTGATGAACTTCAGGGCTTCTTCGAAAGCAGGCTGAGTCTTCTCAAGGTTGATGATGTGAATCTTGTTGCGAGGGCCGGAGATGAAGGGGGCCATCTTGGGGTTCCAGAAGCGGGTTTGGTGACCAAAGTGGACACCGG